>WYBS01000129.1 GCA_011525755.1 Planctomycetaceae bacterium | reverse complement strand
TTTTGAATCCCGCGCGTCTGCCAGTTCCGCCACTCCGGCGCCGGGCCGGGCATCATACCCGCGCCGCGGCGGAATACACTCGCGGCCGCAGGCGCGTACGTCGAGAAGCACGACACCTGCTGGCACGTCCGGGACCCGGACGGCAACCTCGTCCGGATGCGTCGTGGACCCCGAGGACGACCGCTCGGGATCCCGAGTCAGGCCTCCGCGTCCACGCCGCGCAGGTACGCCATCACGGCCTGCCAATCCGGGAACCGCTCGGACCCGAACCGGATGTGCTCGCCCGCGAACCGATCCGCCCCGTGCTTCGTGCGGTCGTCGATGAGGAAGTCGCCAGCGTTCAGGTTCTTGTGGTGGCTGAGGATCAGTCGCTTCCACGCCACGGACTCGAGATGCTTCCGCACCCACTCCAGCTTGTCCGACCACGCGGTCGGGTTCTCCCACGGGGACGTCGAGAGGATGTAGGTGTCGAACCGCGCGGCGAGCTCGCAGTACGACTCGAGCGCACCCGGCATCGGGTCCATGAGCGCGAAGATCCCCGGTGCGTCGTCGAGGTGACCCTCGTATCTCCGGACGACGTCCGCCGGCAGACGCGAGATGCCCGACTTGAAGTCGACCAGCACGCCGTCCATGTCGACGTAGACGATCTTCCTCACCTGCAGCATCCTACTTCCAGGACAGGTCCCCGAACACGAGGTCGCACGCGTCGAGCGCGAGGCCGAGCGCGGGCTTTCCGGGCTCCCACGGGCCCCGCGTGACGTCGCCGAGCACGAGACGAACACCCCCCTCCCCCA
The DNA here is from genome assembly GCA_011525755.1 of Planctomycetaceae bacterium. GTDB lineage: Bacteria > Planctomycetota > PLA2 > PLA2 > PLA2 > PLA2. The sequence goes on along the minus strand of WYBS01000129.1, from coordinate 23,806 downwards.
TCGCCAGCTCGAACCGGACCTTGCCGTCCTCGCCCGGCACGGCGCCCGCGCCCTCCTCGAGCACCTGCCATGCGCCCGCGTTCCGGCGCGACACCCTGAGACGCCCCCCCTGGTCGAAGAGGAACACCGTGTAGTCGTCCGGCCCCTCGAAGTGCAGCAGCCCGCCGGCGCGCCACGCCACGCCGTCCCCGCGCGGCGGCTCGATCGCCGCCCGGAGCGTCGTCGCCTTCGCCTGCAGACGGCAAAGGGTCACGCCGCCGGCGAAGCCGCGCACGCGATCCGGCCCGACCGGCTCCCACTCGTTGAAGACCGGGACGAACGGCTGCTGCTCCTTCTCGATCCAATGGAGCAGCGCCTTGCGGTACGCCGGAGGCCGCCCGAACGTCTTCCAGAACGCCGCCGACGGCTTCGCGCCGGCGTCGAGCTTCTCCGCGATCCGGTCGAAGCCCTTGAGCGGCTTCCCCGCGTTCCCGGCGGAGAGATGCCGGTAGATCGCCCACGCGACCGGCCGGCTCGGCTCGGCCCTCCCCTCGATGATCGCCTCCACGTCGAGGCCTCCGGAGAGCTCCGCGAGAGCCTGCGCCGGGTAGTTCTCGAGCGCGACCAGCGGCAGCACGCCGAGCGTGAGCCGCTCCCCGTCCCAGGCGTTCCAGCCGAGGCACTCCGCGACGCCCTCCTTGTACCAGTAGGCGACGGGCGCCCGGTTCCGCGTGCGCGCGAGGAAGTGGAACTGGTGCGTCGCCTCGTGCAGCAGGAGCGCCCGCGTGAAGAGCCTCGTCGGCTGCCGGTAGAGACGCGCGATCCGGTCCGTCTCCCAGTAGTAGCCGCCCGCGCCCTCCGGCGGCGTCGCGCCGGCCGCGCTCACGTCCGCCGCCCATGCGTCGCGGGTCTCGAAGAAGCGCACCTCGAGCCGCTCGCCCTTCCGGAGCTTCGGCGCACCCTCGAAGTACGCCGCGAGCCCGCCCCACGCGGCCTCGAGCACGCGGGCGAACTCCTCCGCCTCCGCGCGCGGACCCTCGCTCACGAGACGGTAGTGCTCGGTCTCGACGCTCTCCGGCGCGGCGAGCAAGGCCAGCAGGAGGGCAACCACGCGCCCATCCTACGCCCCCCGGACCCCCCCGATTCTCACTCCGCGGGGCGGAGCCGCACTCCCTCGCGCTCGATCAGCTTCGGGTGGTGCGCCCGCGCGAGGGCGCTTTCGTACGTGACGAGCCCCTTCGCGACGAGATCGTTGAGCGACTCCTCGAGCGTCTGCATGCCTTCCCGCGCGCCGCCCTGGAGCGCATGCGCGACCTGCGCCGTCTTCCCCTCGCGGAGATGCGCGCGCACCGCGGCCGTGACGACGAGCACCTCCTGCGCGATCACGGAGCCGCCGCCCACCTTCGGCACGAGCGTCTGGCAGACGATCCCCTGCAGCGCCTCGGCGAGCTGCATCCTCGCCTGCCGCTGCTCCTCCCGCGGGAACGCCTCGACGATGCGGTCGGGCGCGAGGATCGCGGAGGTCGCATGGAACGCCGCGAGGACGAGATGGCCCGCCTCCGCCGTGTGGATCGCGAGCCGCATCGTCTCCGCGTCATGCATCCCGTCGAGCAGGATCACGTCCGGGTCCTGCCGCAGCGCGCGCCGGAAGGCCGACGCGAGGTCCTCGGCATCGTCGCCGATCTCCCGCTGCGTGACCTGCGCCTTCGCCTCGCGGTGGAGGTACTCGATCGGGTCCTCGAGCGTGACGATGTGGCACGCGCGCGCCTGGTTCACATGATGGACCATCGCGGCGAGCGTCGTCGAGCGGCCGGAGCCCGCGGCGCCGCTCACGAGCACGAGTCCGCGCGGCCTCAGCGCGAGCGACGCGACGGCCGGCGCGAGGCCGAGTCCCTCGATCGTCGGCACCTTGTCCGCGATGCGGCGGATCGCGAGCCCCGCGAGGCGCCGCGCGCGGTAGACGTTGACGCGGAACCGCGCGCCGCCCTCGAGCGTGTAGGCGACATCGATGTCCCCCGCATCCTCGAACTCCGCGCGCTGCTCCTCGTCGAGCACCTCGCGGACGAGCGCCTCCGCCTCGCCGGGGTCGAGCGGCCGGTCGCCGAGATCGACGAGCGCGCCGCCGACGCGCCCGCGCACGGGGCTCTCCGCCTTCACGTGCACGTCCGTCGCGCCGCGCTCGACCGCCATCTCCAGGAGCTCGCGCACGCCGAGCGGCGGCCCGCTGCGGAAGACGCGCGCCTTGCCGGGCGCCGCTGCGGCGGGGCGCGGCTCCGCGGCGCGCGACGTGATCGCGCGGATGCTCCCCTGCGCGGGTGCGGGCTTCGGCTCGTCGAAGAGCTTCACCCGGATGCGCGGGTCGATGTCGGGGCCCTCCGGGGTGGAGGGGGCCGGGGGAGGAGGGGGCGGCGGCTCGGAGGCAAAGATCTTCTCGGAGACGACCTGCTGGAGCCCGACGGCGATGCACGCCTGCTGCGGCAGCTCCTCCCGGAAGTGGCAGCCGAGCCAGAGCACCGTGCGCTCGCCGTTGTTCTCGTCGAAGAGGCGCACGACGTCGGCCTCGATCCTCACGGGCTTCTCGAGCAGCTCGATCGTGAAGCCCTCGCCGAAGTGCGACGCGATGAGCAGCCCCGCGAGGCTCAGGTCGCCGTGGGCGGTGAGGGATTCGAAGCGCTGGTCGGTGATCGTCAGGAGCGCGCCGGTCTTCGAGATGTTCGTGACCATGGCGCGGAAGGTCGCGTGCTTCCCGCGGACGTCGGCGTAGAGGATCTTCTGGAGCCGCTCGGCGGCGCGCTTCTCGCTCATGCGCCGCTTGCGCTCCGCCGCCGCCGCCTTCCCCGAGGGCTTCATCTGCGTTGTTGCCTTTCGGCATTCGGGAGCGCCCCGCCGGAGTCCCGGATTGAGACGCCCCCCGGGCCGCCTCCCGAATCGCTACGGCAGGCGGATCTCGACCGGGCTGTCCCGCGGGGCGGCGTCGAACTCGACCGCGTCGTCCGTCTTGGCGTCCTCCCGGCACACCCACAGCACGATGCCGGGGTCGTCGGCCGAGAACCCCGGGATCGAGAACCGCCCTTCGGCGTCCGCCGAGACCTGCTCCATGAGGTTGGGGGCGATGGGGTAGCCCCGGAGGAACGCGATCCTCGCGCGAGGGACCGGGACGCCGTTCGCGTCGAGGACGCGCCCCGAAAGCGGGATCGCGATCGGCAGCCGCAGGTCGAGGTCGGGCGGGTCGCCGCGTTCCGGGACGGCGATGCCCACGCGGAGGAGGCGCGGGTGGCCGCCGCCGTGCACGAGCAGGTCCCAGAGACCGGGCGTCACGCCGCGCACCTCGAACCTGCCCGCCGCGTCCGCGCGACCCCCGCGGTCGGCGTCGATCACGGCGACGGCGAGCGCGTCGTGTTCCGCGTCGGCCGGGTCATGCGGCACGACGACGACGCACGCGCCCGCGGCGGGAGCGCCGTCCGCGGTCCGCACGACTCCCCGGATCGCCTGCGGCCGCGCGACAAGGAGGTCGCCGAGGTCGCGGATCTCCGAGGGCGCGAGCGGCGGGATCTCGCGCTCGAGCGCGCACGCGCCCGCGCGCCAGGCGGTCACCTTCGCGCTCGTGTCGCCGGGCGCGACCACGAGCGACGCCTTGCCGTCCGCGCCGGTGGCCGCGCTCGCCCAGTCGCCGCCGAGCGCGCGCGCCGCGACCCTGGTGAGCGTCTCCACGACGACGAGCACGTCGCGCGCGGGCGCCCCCTGCTCGTCCACGCAACGGAAGAGGACGGTCGCGGGCCGAGGAAGCCGGATCTCCTTCTCCTCGGCCCCGCCGTCCTCGATGTCCCCGATCTGGCATTCGACGTGCGCGTAGCCGCGTGCACGCACCTCGAGCGTCCGCCGGGTTCTCGGGTCCCACGGGAGGTGCTTCATCTCGAACGCGCCCCGCGCATCCGTCTCGACGTGCTCCGGCGACGTGTAGAGCGACACCTCCGCCCCGGCCACCGGCGCGCCCGTCTCGTCGTCGAGGACGATCCCGCGCACGGTCTCGCCCAGGTGCAGCTCGAGGCGCACGCGCGTCGTCTCGCCCTCGCGCAGGAGGACAGGCTCCCCGCCGACCGACTCGTGGCCTTCCGACCGGGCGAAGAGCTCCGCCTCGCCCGACGCGAGGTGCTTCCAGCGGATCGTCGCACCCCCGTCGAACGTGGTGTGCCTCCAGCCGTCCGGCCCGACCCCGCCCGCATACTGGAGCTGGAGCGCCGAGAGCACGACCGGCTTCCCCGTCGTCGCGTCCACCGCCTCCACCTCGAGCGTCGCGCCGCCCTCGGCGAGGACGATCTCGATCTCATCGTGCAACGGGGGCTCGGTGATGGACGCCCGCTCATAGCCCTCGATCCGCACCAGCAGGCGGAAGAGCCCTCCCGGCGCCCACGGGAGATCGAAGCGGCCATGCGCATCGGTCCGGTCCGTCGCCTGCATGCGCGCGCGGGCAACGGCGACGCGGGGGAACGCGTCGAGCGGCGACGAGAAGAGGACGACCTGCGCGCCCGCGGCCGCCGTCCCGTCGGTCCAGCGCACGCGTCCGCGAAGCGTGCGCAGCGGCCCGAGGTCGCCGCCCGGCGCGTCGATCCGCACCTCGGGAGCGGATGCATCGGGGGGTTCGGGGGCACCGGGCGCGGCGCCCTCCGATGCCGTCGCCGCACCCGCGGGCTTCTCGGGCAGGTTCGCGCCCTGCTCGGACGCCGTCGCGCGACGTGCCCCCCGCTCACGGGCCGCGCGGCCGCCATGGACGATCAGCAGCCCCGCCACCAGGAGCGCCGCGAGCCAAGCCCCCCGCCGCATGGCGTCATCGTACGGCCCTTCCCGCGGGGGCGACAATGCGGGCGTGGCGCGCTACCCCGCGTACGATCGCCTGCCCGCCCACATCCGGGAGATGCTGCTCGCGGTTTGCGACGGCGACCCCGCCGCCGCGGAGCGGTACGCGCACGCGCCCAACAAGCACCTGAAGGGGCAGTCGGTGATGGCCGTCGTCAACGCGTGGTTCGGGCAGCGCGTGGTGGAGCATTTCCTCCTCGACCTCGGCAACTACCTGGGGGTCGACGACATGGAGCGCTTCGAGGCGCGCTTCGGCAAGCGGGAATAGGGGGGGCTCCGGGGGCCATGCGGGTCCGGTCGTACGGCTCGGAGGGGCCCCGGGTCATCGTCCTGCACGGCGGGCCGGGGGCGCCGGGGCACATGGCGCCGGTCGCGCGTGGGCTCGAGGACAGGTTCCGCGTGCTGGAGCCGTTCCAGCGCGGCAGCGGCGGGGAGCCGCTCACCGTCGCGCACCACGTCGCGGACCTTCACGAGCTCGCGGCGCCGCTCGGGCGGCCGGCCCTCGTGGGCTCGTCGTGGGGTGCCATGCTCGCGCTCGCGTACGCCGCGGCGCACCCCTTGAGCGCGGGTCCGCTCGTCCTCGTCGGCTGCGGCACGTTCGATCTCGCCGCGCGGGCGCGGTTCAAGGCCACGCTGGACGAGAGGATGGACGACGACCTGCGCCGGCGCATCGCCGCGCTGGAGCACGACATCCCGGATCCTGGCCGGCGGCTCGCGGCGTTCGGCGACCTGCTCACGTCCGTCTACAGCTTCGACCCCTTGCCGGGCGACCTCGGGTTCGAGGCGTGCGACGCGCGGGCGCACGACGAGACGTGGAACGACATGCTGCGCCTCCAGGCGGACGGGACCTACCCGGCGGCCTTCGCGTCGATCGAGTCGCCGGTGCTGATGCTGCACGGGGCGTTCGACCCCCATCCGGGCTCGATGATCCGCGCGAGCCTTGTGCCGCACGTGCGCCGGCTCGAGTACGTGGAGTGGGAGCGCTGCGGCCACTACCCGTGGATCGAGCGCCACGCGCGCGAGGAGTTCTTCGGAACGCTCCGGAAGTGGCTCGCGGCGGCCACGCCCCCGGCGGCGGCCCCCCCGCCGCCCTGACTCCCCGCCGGCGCGGATCCAGGCCGATGCCTCAGTGCGCGTCACGCCTCCTGTCGCCACATCCGCCTACCGCCGAAGGGCACCCTATGGCTTGTCGGGCGCGGACCAGAGGCGGATGGCGCCCGGGACGCCTTCGCTGCCAAGGCCCGCGGCGAGGCGTGTCCCGCTCGTGTCGAACGCCACGCTGTTCACGCGCATCGCCGCGCGCAGCACCGCGACTTCCGTGCCGGTCGCCACGTCCCAGAGCCGGATGCACTCGTCCGCCGCCGAGGTCGCGAGCCGGCGCCCCGACGGGTGGAACGCGACCGACGTCACGTCCGCGGAATGGCCTTCGCGGTGGAACGCGACCGCGAACGTGCGCCCATCGAGGACCGACACGCTGCCGTCCCGGTGGCCGACCGCGAGCCGCGCGCCGTCCGGGGAGAACGAGAGGGCGCACCCCGGATCCTGGAATCTCGCCTCGGCACGCGGTCCCCGGAGCCCCTCCGATTCCCACAGCCGGATCCGCCCGTCGTCGCCGGCCGTCGCGATGCGCCCGCCCGGCACGTCGACGGCGACGGCACGGATCGCCCCCTCATGCGCCTCGATCGCCCGCTGCGGCCCATTGCCCACGGCGACGAGCGACCCGCCCGTGCTCCCGTAGACCGTCCCGCGTGCCCCGTCCCACGCCCGCCCGGCGCCGGGAACGTCGATCGCCAACCCGTCCGGCCATGACCGGAACCTGCCGGATTCCGTGCAGGTCCCGACCCGGTCGCCTCGCGCCGCGACCCACAGGACGAGCCCGCCGGCATCGGCGCACCGGGTCTCGGCGCCGGTCGCGGGATCCCACCAGCGCACGGAGCCGTCGCAGGCGCCGCCCACGATCGATGCCCCCGAGAACGCGACCGACCGGACGCCGTCGAACGCGCCCCGGATCGGCACGCCCTCCGGCGCCCCGCCCACGGGCCAGAACCGCGCCCCGTCGCCGCCGAAGCTCACGACCCCGCCGGGGAACGCCACGTTCCGGACGACCGTCGCGTGGCCCCTCAGCGTCGCGACCGGCGACGCGGTTCGCCCGCTCCAGACCCGCACCGTGCGATCGTACGACGCGGTCGCGACGAGGTCGCCTGACGGCCCGAAGGCCACCGCCCGCACGTTCTCCCCATGCCCCTTCCCGACCGCCACCTGCCGGAGCGTCGCGAGGTCCCAGAGGCGCAGCGTGAGGTCGCGCGACACCGACGCGAGTCGCGTCCCGTCGGGCGACACCGAGATCCCCTCGACGCTCCCCTCGTGGCCGGAGAGCACCGCGACCGCCCGCTCCCCGCTCCAGACGCGGATCTCGCCGTCGCGCCCGCCCGAGAAGACGCGGCCGTCCGGCCCGAACCGCACGCAGACGACGCGGTCGGAGTGGCCGCGCAGCTCGCCCCGCGGCGCGCCGGACTTGACCTCGAAGACGCGGATCGTCCCGTCGCGCGACGCGCCGGCCACGAGGGCGCCCGCCCCGTCGAACGCGACGTCGTTGACGATCGACGAGCCCGCCTCGAACCTGCGCACGAGCGCGCCCGTGGCGACGTCCCGCAGCTCCACGGACCCGTCGCGGCCCCCGCTCGCGACCATCCGCCCTTCGGGGTCGAACGCGAGGCACTCGACGACGCCCTCCCCGACGTCCCAGGCGCTCACCCGTTCCCCGGTCGCCACGTCAAAGACCGCGACCTCCGCGTGCCCCCCGTGGGCGGAGGTCGCGACGAGCCTGCCGTCGGCGCTCGCGGCGCCCGCCCAGACCGTGCGGCCCGGCCACTCGATGCGGCGCTCCGAGAGGTCGATCTGACTGATCAGGTGGCGCCACTCCCAGTCGCGCAGCCGCTCGGGCGCGCTCTCGAGCCGCCGCCGGGCCTCCGTCACGTCGTGGTCCCGGAGCGCCGCCTGCGCGACCGCGAGGTTCGCCACGTAGAGGCGAAGCTCCGCGTCGTCGCGCGCGGCGACGGCCTCCGTCCGCCGCCGGTCCGCGCGCACCGCGAACCTGAGGCTGACGGCGACGCCCGCCACGAGGACGACCGCGAGCGCGACGAGCGAGACCGCCGTCCCCGTGCGGCGCCGGAAGAGCAGCGCCGCCGCATGGACCAGGGACGACGGACGCGACAGGACCGGCTCGTGCCTGAGGTAGCGGCGCACGTCGTCGGCAAGCGCCGCGGCCGAGGCGTAGCGCGCCTCGCGGTCGCGCGCGAGGGCCTTCCGCACGATCGCGCCGAGGTCGCCCCCGGGGTCCGGCACGGGGGCCTCGCGCAGCGTGCGCAGCGCCTCCGAGAGCGTCAGCCCCGAGACGTCGCACGGCAGCCGCCCGCTCGCGATGCGGCAGAGGATCGCGCCGAGCGAGTAGACGTCGCTCCTGGCGTCGATCTCCGCGCCGTCGCATTGCTCGGGGCTCATGTAGGGCAGCGTGCCCGCGATCTCGCCCGGGCTCCCGCCCGTGACCGCGGCGATCCCGAAGTCGATCACCTTGGGGCCGGTGTCGCGGACGAGCACGTTGGCGGGCTTCAGGTCGCGGTGGATCACGCCGCGCAGGTGCCCGTAGTGGACGACGTCGCACACGCGCGCGAAGAGCGCGAGCATCTCCCGCCGCGGCAGCGCCGCCGCGGCATCGACGAGCGTCGGCCCCTCCACGTACTCCATCGCGATGAAGGGCGTCCCCTCGTGCATGCCCGCCTCGTGCACGGTGGCGATGTCCGGGTGCTTCAACCTCGCGAGGATCTCCGCCTCCTCCAGCCAGCGCGGCGAGCCGCGCTTCAGGATCTTCAGCGCGACGGTCCGGCGCGGCTGCTCCTGCTCCGCCTCGTAGACGGTCCCGCCGCCGCCCTCCGCGATCCTCCTCCGGATCGTGTACCGCCCCACCCGGTCCCCCTCCCCGAGCCCCACCCCCTGCATCCTTTCCCAGGCGGGCGTGGCGAGGAAGCCGCCCATATGCTCGTGGGCGTGCAGGAGCCCCGCCACGTCGTCGCGCAGCTCCCCGCAGCCGGCGAGGAACACCTCGCGGTCGGGCGCGTCGAGCGCCTCCTGGAAGAGCGAGTCGACGCGGCGGGCGCGTTCGCTCACGGCCCGATCTCGCGGTAGAGCCACGCGCGCGCGAGATCCCAGAGGCGGTAGACGGTGCGCTCCGGGATCTCGAGCAGCCGCGCGGTCTCCTCGAACGTGAGGCCGCCGAAGTAGCGCAGGTCGACGACGCGCGCGCGACGCGGGTCGATCGCCTCGAGCTTCGCCATCGCCTCGTGCACGGCCAGCACCTCGTCGTGCGGCGCGAGGGAGCCGTGGATCGACTCGTGGAAGGCCACCTTCTCGGCGCCGCCGCCCCGCTTCTGCCGTCCTCGCGTGCGCGCGTGGTCGACGAGGATCGAACGCATCGCGCGGGCGGCCGCGTTGAGGAAGTGCGCGCGGTCGGCGAAGCCGGCCTCGCCGCCGAGGAGCTTCAGGTACACCTCATGGACGAGCGCGGTCGGCTGCAGCGTGTGGTCCTTCGGCTGCCCGGCCATCTGCGCGCCCGCGAGCCGCCGCAGCTCCCCGTAGACGAGCCGGAAGAGGTCCTCGCGGGCCTCGACGCGCCCCGCGTTGAGCTCCTCGATGGCCCTCGTGACGTCGCCCTGCACCCGCGGCGGATTGTAGCGATCGGGAGGGGGCCGGGGGAGGGTGCGGGCGCCCCGCGGGCCCGCGCGGACCGGCGGGGCGACCCCTCTCGCGAGCATCAGGGTCGCCTGGTCCCGATGCCGCCGCACACGCCGCCGCCCGTGAGCGGGGGGAGGAACACGTAGACGGATTGCTGCGTGAACGTGGTCCCGTCCCGGGAGAGCGTCCAGACGAAGTCCTCGCGGTAGCCCTGGTCGATGAAGAAGCCTGTGACCACGTGCGGGTTGCCCGGGACCGCCGTCGCGTCGTACGTAAGCCCCTCGTCGTCGACGTGGATCGTGTTCGGTCCGGTGACGGTGATGACGAAGACGGAGTCGCCTTCCTCCTGAGGGTTGCAGAACCAGTCGAAGTCGTAGGTACCGCCCCAGTCGGCGATCGCCCCGTTTTCGCAGGGGACCTCGAAGCTCGAGTCCGGGTCGTCGTGCGAGACGCCCTGGTCGTCGACCCGTGTCACCTGCGAGACGTTGATCCGCCGGCTGTGGGACGAGAACGTCCAGAGCGCGGAGAACAGCTCGATCCCGCGCGCCGCCTCGACGCGGACGTCGCCGGAGACGCTGTAGGTGCACACGTTCGCGATCGAGCCGGCCCCGCCGGTCGCCACCTTCACGACGATCGGCGCCGCCGCATCGATCGTGGCGGTGACGTCGATCCCGCTCAGCGCCCCCGCGAGGGAGACGGTCCCGCTGATCTCGATCTCGCCATCCCCGGGGAAGCGGAACGCGAGGCTCGCCGCGACGACCGCGCCGCCTCGCGTGATCGTGCCCTCGATCGTGCCCCCGAAACCCGGCCCGAAGGTGAACAGGTCTCCGTTGAGGACGAGCGTCGCGTCGACCACGGTCTCGTTCGTCCCGTCGCCGCCGAGGTCGAGCGGGATCTGGCACAGGTAGGTGTTCGGCGCGGCGCCGGGGCTCGTGTCGGGCGTCAGGACGATGCCGTTGGCGGCGGCGGCCGACGGGACGAGGAGCATGGGGAGGATCTGGTGCACTTCGCTGCCGAACGTGCCCGAGAGCGAAAGGCCATCCTCCGTGTAGAGGCCAAGCTCGCTCGTGGTCCCCTTCGCGGCGCCATCGCCCCCGCCGCCGCAGCCGCCGCACGGGAACGCGGCCAGGAGGATGAGCAGGACGCGGCAACGCCCCCATCGGAATCCACCGTCTCGACGCACGCGACTCTCCTTTCGGACCAGGAACCATGGGGGCGAGCCGCCGCGGCAGCCCCGACCGCCGAGACGACGTTTGCCGGCGCCGACTGCCAGATTTTTCGCGAGCCCGCGCCGCCGTCAGCGCGCCGCGTCCGCGCGCCGGTAGGTCAGGATCCCCTGCTGCATCTCCTCCAGGAAGCCCGAGGGGATGCCGTCGGGGCCGAAGAGCACGGTGAACCGGCGCTCGCCGTCGGGGTCCCTGAGGACGCAGGCGTACGCGCGGGCGTCGCCCTCGTCGGCCGCGCGCGTGATGTCCATGGTCCCCCGGGCCCCCCCACGCACCGGCTCGTGCGGCAGCCGCACCGATGCCCCCGGCTCGAGCCGCTCGAGGAGCGTCCACGCCTCGGCCCACCGTGCCAAGGTCCCGTCCGTGCGGACGACCCCTTCCCTCCCGTCGCCGGGCTTCACGACGAGCGCTTTCGTCTCCGACCACGGCGGGTCGTTCGCCTGCTGCACGTGGAGCGTCCGCGAGCCGTCGGCGTCAACGACGACCGCGTACCGCTCCTCCCCCACCACGAGGTCGTTCCAGCGCACCTCGAAGCGGACGACCTCGCCCGCGGGAAGCTCCGGCATCCCGCGGAAGCGGTCCTTGGGCCGCGCGTAGGAGGCGACGATCGCATCGAGCTTCGCCTGGATCTCCTCCGCAGGCAGCCAGCGCCCGCGCACCATCACGCCGAGCGGCTCTCGCGCGTGCCCGACGTCCTCGAGCGGGTTCCCGCCGACGAGCAGCAGGTCCGCGCGCCTGCCGACCTCGACCGTCCCCGCGTCGTCCTCGAGGTACTCCGCGGCGTTGCGCGTCGCGGCCGCGAGCGCCTCGAACGCGGAGAGGCCCGACGCGACGAGCAGCGCGAGCTCCTCGTGGGCGGAGAGGCCCGCGACGACGAACGGGTTGCCGGCATCCGTGCCGAGGAGCAGCGGCGCGCCCGCGTCGCGGAGCATCTTCACGAGCCGCCGCCGCTCGACGTTCCACTCCGCGAGCCAGGCGCGGTCGTCGGCGGTGAACCCCTTCAGCCGGAAGTCCTTGTCGGGATCCCACGTCGCGAGGAGCCGCGGCGGGACAAGGCGCATCTCGGGCCGCGCGCGCAGGGCCTTCGGGTCGCCCGCGATCTTCTCGTAGACGACGAGCGTCGGGCAGTTCCACGTGCCCGCCTCCGCCGTCCGCGCCGCGAGCTCGCGCAGCCGCGACGGCTCCTTCCGGCCCGGCACGCCGAAGTAGCCGTCGAGGTGCTCGATGCAGTCCTGCCGGCCGAGCACGCGGTCGATGCCGGCGGCGAGCGGCACGTGCCCGGTCACGCGCATTCCGCGCCGCCGCGCCTCGTCGAGGATCGCCTCGTACGCGGCGGCCGGGACCTTGTTGTAGACCTTCACCTCGCGGAAGCCGTCGCGCGCCTGCGCGGCGACGATCGCGCGCGCCTCCTCCCCGGTCGCGACGCCGGTGGACCCCTGCCAGATGGGCGGCCGCCCGTCCACGATGTCGCCCGTCGTGAAGAACGTCGGGCCGAGACGCTCCCCGCGCTCGATCTCGTTCCGCCAGCGGAGGTGCAGCGGCTTCCCCCAGAGGTTCCGCACCGTCGTCACGCCGCTCGCGAGGAAGAGGAGCAGCTCCTCCTCGTACCACGCATGGACGTGGAGGTCGGCGAGACCGGGCATGAGGAAGCGGCCCCTGCCGTCGATCAAGAGCGCGCCCCCGGGCGGCTTCTCGGCGCCGATCGCAGCGATGCGCCCGTCGCGCACGAGCACGGTCGCGCGCTCGATCACGCGGTTCCGGTCCATCGGAACCACGGCGACGTCCACGAACGCCACGTCGCCCGCGCCGGATGCCGCCGCGAGGAGCAGGAGCACGAGGAGCCGCATCGCGCACATCGTAGCCGGGACGGGAGGGGGCTCCGGGGGCCGGAGTGCGGCACGCGTGCCGCACCCGATCGCCGCAAGCGCCTGAGGCAACCGGACTTGCGCGAGAGATCATCCGCGAAGGTCACGGATACAATCCCGCGATGATCGCCCGGACCCTACTGCTTCTCCTCCTCTTTCTCGCGGCCGTCAGTGCGGCACAGGAGCCGCGGTTCGCGGCGGACCGGCCGCTCGACCTCCTCCACCTCCGCCTCGAGGCGAGCGTGGACCTCGAGAAGAAGGAGCTGCGCGGCCGCGCGACCCTCGACTTCGCGGCGCTCCGGCCGGTGCGCGTGATCCGGCTCGACGCCGTGGGCCTCGCGGTCGCGTCCGCGAAGCTCGCGGAGGGCCTCGGCGAGTCCTCCTACGACGGGAAGACGATCGAGATCGTGCTCGGAGAGCCGCTCGGACCCGGCGAGTCCGTCAAGGTGGTCGTCGACTACGCCTGCACGAACCCCGGCCAGGGCCTCTACTTCCGAGGCCCGACGCGCGCGGAACCCGATGTCCCCTGGCAGGTGTGGTCGCAGGGCGAGACGCACGAGAACCGCCACTGGATCCCGATGCCCGACCAGCCGAACGAGCGTATGACGAGCGAGCTCCTCGTCACCGCGAGGGAGGGCCTCGAGGTCCTCTCGAACGGCCGCCTCGATTCGCGGAAGAGCAACGCCGACGGCACCGAGACGTGGCACTACGTGCAGGCCCAGGACCACGTGCCCTACCTCATCACGCTCGTCGTCGGCGACTTCGAGGTGATCCGCGAGGAGTGGCGCCAGAAGCCCGTCGAGTTCTGGGTGCCGCCGGGCCGCGGCGAGGACGCCCGCCGCTCCTTCGGCAACACGCGACGGATGCTCGAGTTCTTCTCCGAGGCGTTCGGCCCCTACCCGTGGGACAAGTACGCGCAGGTCGTCGTGGAGCAGTTCACGCACGGCGGCATGGAGAACACGAGCGCGACGACGCTCACCGACCGCACGCTCCATGACGAACGCGCGCACCTCGACTACAGCTCCGACGGGCTGGTCGCGCACGAGCTCGCGCACCAGTGGTTCGGCGACCTCGTGACGTGCACCGACTGGGCGCACGTCTGGCTGAACGAGGGGTTCGCAAGCTACGCCGAGGCGCTCTGGGCGGAGCACGACCTCGGACGCGACGAGTTCGAGTACAAGCTCTGGGACCAGCGGCGGCCGGCGATCGACGGCGGCCGGAAGGCGCCCATCGTCCACCGCAACTACCGGAACGAGTGGGAGCAGTTCGACAGCCGCGCCTACCCCAAGGGCTCCTGGGTCGTCCACATGCTCCGCTGCCGCCTCGGGGAGGACCTCTTCTGGCAGGCGCTCCGGCGCTACGTCGCCGACCACGCGCACACCTGCGTCGAGACCTCCGACCTCCGGCGAAGCTTCGAGGAGAGCACGGGGCGCAGCCTCGGGCGCTTCTTCCTCGACTGGACGGAGCGGCCGGGCCATCCGGTCGTCCACGTCCGGCACGGCTGGGACGCGGAGAAGGGCGTCGCGGAGGTCCACGTGCGCCAGACGCAGGAAGGCGAACCCTTCCACTTCCCCCTGCGCGTCGAGTTCCGGTGCGGCGGGAAGCAGCTCGCGATCGACTGCGAGGTGACCGCGAAGGAGGCGCGCTTCTTCGCGCCGCTGCCCGCACGGCCCGACATGATCCGCGTGGATCCCGCGTGCGCGGTGCTGATGGAGCTCACGGAGGACAAGGGGCGCGAGCTCTGGGTGACGCAGCTCGGCTCGGACGCGAGCGCCATCGGCCGCATCCGCGCGGCCGAAGCGCTCGGCCGCACGCGCCGCGACGAGGACCGGGTCGCGCTCGGTGCGGCGCTGCCGAAGGAGCCCTTCTGGGGAGTCCAGAAGGAGATCGCGAGACAGCTGGGCGAGAGCGGCGGCGACAGGAGCCGCGACGCGCTGCTCGCGGCGGCGGCGCTCCCGAACCCGAAGGCGCGACGTGCGGTCGTCGAGGCGCTCGGGAAGTACAAGGACGATCCGCTCGCCCTGGCCGCTCTCGAGAAGATCGCGACGGAGGGCGACCCGAGCTGCTACGTCGAGGCCGAGGCGATCCGCGCCTACGCGGCGATGAGGCCCAAGGACGGGGTGGGCAGGCTCTCGCCGCTCCTCGCGCGCGACAGCCACAACAACGTCATCCGCGAGGCGGTCCTGGGGGGGCTCGGGGGCCTTCTGGACCCGGCGGCGACGGACCTCCTGATCGCCTGGACGGCGCGCGGGAAGCCCCGCGAATGCCGCGGCGCGGCGCTCGACGGCCTCGCGACCCTCGCCACGGCCTGCGCCTGGGATGGCGCGCAAACGGCGCGAGTGATCGAAGCCGCGCACCTCTGCCTCGAGAAGACGGAGAACGCGCGGCTCAAGGCGCGCGCCGCGGACACGCTGCGCGCGCTCGGCCAGCAGGCGTCGCCGGCGCTCGGCGCCCTCGAGGCCCTCGCGGACCACGATCCCGCCGAGAACGTGAGGAAGCAGGCGCGGGAGGCCATCGAAAGGATCCGCAGCGGCGCGCCGCCGCAGGTGGAGCTGGCGCGCCTGCGAGAGGAACTGCAGAAGGTCCGCGACGAGAACCGGGCGCTCCGGGAGCGGGTGGACCGGATCGACGGCAAGGTGCCCGTCAAGGCCGCGGAGTAGGGCCGCCTCGCCCGGAGCCGATCCCTCGGGGGTCGCTTCGGATGCCTCTGCCAAGGCCCGCCAAGCGACGCTCGCAAGAGCTGCCGAAGGACCGCGTGACTCGCACCCGACGGCGAGGTTCGCGGCGCGCCTGTCGCCCAGGGTCCGTCTTCCTCCCCTCCCCCGCGCCCCCTCCCATTCCCTCGCCGTGGCGCGCCGTTTGCGGGGGTCCTGCATGCTATGTTGCGAAGTACACCATGGTTGTAGACAACATTGAGATCGCGGACGCTCTGGATCGGGTCGCCGACCTGCTCGAGGCGCAGCACGCGGACGGCTTCCGCGTGCGGGCGTACCGGCGGGCCGCGCAGACATGCCGGGCGCTTCCGCGCCCGCTGGGCGTCATCCTCGCAACCGAGGGGCAGAAGGGGCTCGACCGGCTCCCGGCGATCGGGAAGAGCATCGCGGGCTCCATCGCGGAGTACCTCGTCACCGGCCGGCTGCGGCTGCTGGACCGCCTCGAGGGCGAGAGCTCGCCCGAGGTCCTCTTCGCGACGCTGCCGGGCGTAGGCGAGGAGCTCGCGCACCGGATCCACGCGGAGCTCGGGGTCGAGACGCTCGAGGAGCTCGAGGTCGCCGCCCACGACGGCCGGCTCGCCGATGTGCCGGGGATCGGCGAGCGCCGCGTGCACGCGATCCGCGACTCGATCGCGGCCGTGCTCGGCCCGTCGTCGCGGCGCCGGGCGCGGCAGCTCCGGGCGGCCGAGCGGCCGCCGGAGAGGCCGCCGGTCGGGCTGATCCTCGCGGTGGACGCCGAGTACCGGAGGCGCGCGGCCGAGGGCACGCTCCGCAAGATCGCGCCGCGGCGGTTCAACCCGTCGGGCGAGGCGTGGCTTCCGATCCTCCACGAGACGCGGGACGGCTGGTACTTCACCGCGCTCTTCTCGAACACCGCGCGCGCGCACCAGTTCGGCGCCACCCGCGACTGGGTCGTGGTGTTTCACGAGCGCGAGGGCACCGAGGGGCAGTGCACCGTCGTCACCGAGCACACGGGCCCGCGCGCGGGCCAGCGCGTCGTCCGCGGGCGCGAGCAGGAGACGCCGGCACCCGCGGCGGCGAACGCCGAGCCCGGCACCGCGCAAGCCGCGCGCTGAGGGGGACCGCCGGGGCAGGCCTTTGCCCGGTTCGGGACGCGGGGGCTCGCCTGCCGTCCAATGGACGCGCGGCTTGCGGCCTCCCATGCGCGGACATCCCGGTTGCCGCGAACGGCCCGGGCGCCGGATGTTCGCACTTCGGTCGGAGGGAGGCGCTGCACCCTGGCGTATCCGAAGGCCCGCGCGCCCGCGGAGCCCCTCCCCCGGTGCCTCGGGACACGGCTGCTACTCCACGCCCACGGCACGGTAGGTGCCGCCGGTCTCGCGCGCGAGCCGCATCATCAGCTCGCGGTTGTGGTCGGGGCCGACCCCGATCGTGTGGACGACGCACTTGAAGTCACGGTTCGCCTCGAGGAACCGCGCGACTTCCGCGTCGAGCTCCGGGCCGAGCAGCAGGTCCGCGCCGCCGGGACCGGTGGGAGCGCCGTCGGACAGGAGGAAGATCGTGTCCGCGCCCGCCGGGTCGGTCGCGCTCTTCCCGCCGCCGACCTTCGCGTACCGCAGGGCCTCCGCGAGCGCCGTGAACGTCGGCGTCGAGCCCTCGGGCTCGAGTGCCGCGAACCACGCGATCGCCGCGTTCCTGTTCCCGGGCGTCGCGGCGAGGAGCGCCGGTGCCGGCTGCCACGCCTGGAACTTCCCGCCGAAGAAGATCACGCCGAACTTCACGTCGGGCGCGAGCTTGCGGATCGTCCGCTCGAGCTGGTTCTTCGCCACCTCGAGCTTCGTGTTTCCCGCCACCTTCCCGACGCCGGCGCCGGTCACGGGGCCCTTCCGGGGAACCGGCAGCCGCATCGAGTGCGAACGGTCGAGGACGAACACGATCCGGTTCGACCGCGTCTCGATCCCGTAGAACTCCGTCCCGCCCTTGGCCCCCGGAGCCCCCTCGAACCGCTCCGGCCCGGCCGAGGCGAGCCATGCCTCTCCCTCGGCCTTCCACCATCCGCCCCACATCGCCTCGG
Source organism: Planctomycetaceae bacterium (assembly GCA_011525755.1). GTDB lineage: Bacteria > Planctomycetota > PLA2 > PLA2 > PLA2 > PLA2. The sequence continues at coordinate 6,405 of WYBS01000129.1, read as the reverse complement.
CCCCCGCTCCCGCGAACCTCTTCCCGGTGAAGCGGAACAGCAGCGCGTCGATCTCCTCCGCGACCAGGCCCTTCGCGCCCTCACGCGCCTTCACGAGCGGCGGCACCGCGCGCGGCTCGTCGAGCGCGCGCAGCGCCGCGATCGCCGCGCGCGCGACGATCGGATGCTCCGCCAGGAGGCACGCCACCGCGGCGTCGAACCCGGCGCGGATCCGCCGCGACGCGATCCGGTCGAGCACGCGCACGCGCACGAAGGGCAGCTCCGCGTCCGACGCGAACGCGACGATCGCGCCGTCGAGCGCGTCGCCCGGCTGCGCGAGAAGCGCCGCGACGATCCCCTCGCGCACCTCCGCGGCGCGCCGCGCCCCGGCGGCGTCCGGCTCCGCGGCGTCGCCGAGCGCCGCGACCGCCGCCGGCGAACGCATCGCGGCGAACGCCTCCGCGACCGCCTGCAGCGCCGCGACTTCCGCGTCAAGCTCCGCGCCCGCCTCCGCGAAGGCTTCGCGGCGCTTCCGCCACTCGGCGTCGCGCTCGAGCATCTCCCGCTTCACGCCGCGGCCGTGCTTCTTCCGGAGCTGCCGGTCGATCCGCACGTAGTCGTCCGCGGCCTTCGCGGCCCGGGGAGCGAGCTCGTCCCGTCGCTTCGCCGCCGCGGCCGCGAAGCCGAGGAGGAGCCGCGCCACGCGCGCGCTGTCCTCCCGCCGGACCGCCGCGACCAGCGCCACCTTCCGGTCGCGCTCGCCTGGCCTCGCGGCGAGGCGCCCCGCCTCCGTGCGCACGCGCTCCCACTCGTCCGGGGCGAGGTCCGCGAGCGCGGGAAGAACGAGCAGGAATCCGAGGACGATGGCGCGGATGGGGAGCGGCACGCTTCGCGTCAGCATAGCGGTCCCGCCCTCAGAAGCTGAACCCGAACGCGAGATGGAACGCCCAGCGCGCGTTGGCGGCGAAGAGGTCGCCCGGGTTGTACGCGACGTCGAAGCGGATGGGCCCGACGGGAAGGTAGTAGCGCGCTCCCACGCCGATCGCGAAGCCGGGCATCCCCTGCACGGAGAACCCCTCCGTGTCGAGCGTCCCGTAGTCGAAGAAGAGGGCGCCGTAGAGCTCGCCCCTCAGCCGCTGGCGGAGCTCGGCGCTCGCTTCGAGCGCGGTGAGCCCGCCCCGGGGCTCGCCGCCGTCGAGCGGGCCGAGCTCGTCCTCGTAGAAGCTCCGGACCGTCGTCGCGCCGCCGAGGAAGTACCGCTGCTGGATCGGGAGGTCCGTCCGGTCGTCGAGGATCCGGCGCGCACGGAAGCGCCCCGAGATCCCGAACACGGTCCCCGGCCGCAGCCGGAAGAACTGCGCCATCCCCGCGTCCAGCTCGAAGAAGTCGAGGTCCGCGCCGAGTGCCGGCGACGACCAGAGCACCGCCGCCGAAACGAGCGTCCCCTTCGTCGGCAGGAACGAGCTGTCGCGCGTGTCGCGGGTCACGCCGAAGACGAGGCCGGCCGTGCGGATGAAGCCCTCCGCCTCCTCGTCGATCGGCACCTTCACGTTCGTCGCCTCCTCGTCCCGGAAGCTGTACCCGCCGTGCGCCGACCAGATCCGGCTGATCTCCCGCTTGACGAGCAGGCTCGCGTGGAACGACTGCAGGTCGAACGACGGCTCCTGCCGGAAGAGGTATCCCGTCTCCAGCTCGAGCGCGTTGCGCTCGCCGAGGAGGTACGGATCGCGGAGGCCGAGGTCGGCGCCGCCGCCACGCAAGGACCCGCTGATCTCCGCCGTGAACGTCCGGCCCCGCCCGAGGAAGTTCCGGTCGGTCAGCCGGACCGCGCCGCGCAGGAGCTCGTAGCTCCCGTAGCCGATCTCGAGATCGACGGCCCGCGCGAGCGATTCCTTGAGATCGAACAGGACGTCGGCGACCTCCGGGCCCGCCTCCGACAGCCGCGGTCGCACGAGCTGGAAGAGGCCCGTCCGGTAGAGCTGCGTCGTCGCCTCGTCGAGGAGCTGCTGCGTGAGGACCTCCCCCTCGGGCAGCGCCACGCGCCGACGGAGGAAGCGAGTCCTCGTCCGGTCGTTCCCCTGGAACGTCACGTCGCCGATGCGGACCATCGGGCCGCGGTCCACCTTGAACCGGAGCACGCACGCGCCCGTCCGGTCGTCCACCTCCGCGCTGCCGTCGATGTGGCAGCGCTGGTACCCCTCCTCGAGCAGTTTCCGCCGGAGGCCCGCGGCGGCCTGCACCGGCAGGCGCGCCTGGTACGGATATCCGACGAGGCCGAGATCCAGGGGCTCGATCCCCTCGAACTCGATCCGCGCGATCTCGTACCGGATCCCCTCGTCGACCGCGATCGTGACGTCCGCCTCGGTGCGGTCCCCGTTCCATGCCACGCGGTCCACCCTCACGACGACGCGGTAGTACCCGCGCAGCAGGTAGAACGCCTCCAGCTCCGCGGCCGCGGCCTCGACCTGGGATCGGACGAAGACCGGCTGCCCCGCGCCGAGCGGTCCCGAGCCGGGGAACACGAAGAGGTGCGCGAACTCGTCCCTTCCGAAGGTCCGCGCCCCCTCGAACTCGAGGGAGTGGAGGTACGTGCGCGGTCCCCGCTGCACGCGGAACCGCAGCTTCTCCGGGAGGATCTCGAAGGCGACCCGGGCGTGGGCGTACCCGTCGCTGCGCAGGCGCCCCTCGAGGACGGCCGCGGCATCCGCGGCGTCGGCGGACCGACGGCCATGCTGCTGGAAGGAACGGAGCTCGCGGCGCGCCTCGAGGAGCAGCGAAGGGTCCGCGCCCTCGATCTCGACGGGATAGGGAGGGGGCTCCGGGGGAGGGGGCTCCCGCCCGCCCTCGGGCGCCGCGCACGCCGCGAGGAGGAGAAGGGGGAGGATCGCGGCCCCCGCACCCCCCCATGTCACTTGAACCGGATCCTCCAGACGATGCCGCCGTTGTACTCGTCGAACCGGTCGCGCTCCACGCGCAGGAAGAGCTTGTCGCTCGCCTCGAACTCGCCCTCGATCGTGTCCTCGCCGGAGCGGCTCACCTCCTTGCCGACGGTGAACTTGAAGCGGTCGAGGAACGTGCGCTCGTCGGGATCGCGCGGCCCCGAGAAGTTCGCGACGAGCTGCGCCCCGAGGAAGGTGGCAAGCTTGCCGAACGCCGCGCGCCCGATGCCCTCGCTCTCGAGCTCCGCGCGCGTGTATCCCGTCCCGAGCAGGAGGATCGCGTCGTCCTGCGAGAGGTAGGGCCGCGACGAGACGCGCAGCTCCGCGTCGGCCACCGGGCCGTCGAGCGTCACGTCGATCTCGTACCCCTTGAGCCGCGCGCGCGCCGCGAGGTCGATCCTCGGATCGAAGGGCTCGCCCGGCGGGAACCGGATCTCGCCGCGGTCCACCTTGATCGCGGTGATCGGGCGCTCCTCGAAGAGCAGGTCGCGGAAGAAGACGCGGCCCTCCGGCGCCGGGGCCTCGCCCGTGCCGCGGATCCGGACGTCGCAGCTGATGTTCCCCTTGAGGTTCGAGGTCCGGACCCGGATCGTCTCGTCCGCGGTGACGCCGAAATCGAGCGTCGCCGACGCGAGCGGCGCGCTCCGGATGCTGAAGATGGGTCCGCCGCCGGAGGCCGACGGACGGGCGCCGCTGCCGCCGAGGAGGCGCCGCGGCCGGGTGTAGAGGGCATCGGTGATGGCGGCCTTGCCGCCCACACGGAGCGCATCCGGCGGGCCCGAGACCGAGATGTCGAGGTCCGCGCGGACGCGCAGGTCGGGCATGGCGACGACGAGCGCGTTCTCCCCGGTGATCCGGAGATCGAGCACGGGCTTTCCGCGGGCGAGGTCCACGGTCCCCGAGACGCCGACCGGCGCGTAGCCGATTGCGCCCTCGAGCTTCCCGATGCGGACGACACGGCCGTCGAAGGAGATCTCCCCTCTCCCGTCGGTGAGCCGCGGGACCGCGCCACCGGCCCTCGCCTCGACGCCCGCGAAGTGGATGCCCCCTTCGAGCGACGGCGCGGCGAGCGTGCCGCGGATGGCCACCGTGCCGTCGGCCGTCCCCGACAGCTCCTCGAGCCCCGGCACGAGGTGGCGCACCGCGCCGAGGTCGGGAACGCGCACGAGCGCCTCGCCGTCGAGCGTCGCCGCTTCGAGGGCGGCCCGGACCTCGTCCGGCCTCGTCCAGTCGAAGCCGCGGCCCGCCGACACGCGCATTTCCGCCTCGCCGAGGTCGCTCCGCTCCAGCGTGGCCGTCGCGTCGAGCCGGCCGGGCGTCGCGGTCACGCCGACGATCGCCTCGCCCCGGAGCGCGAAGCCCGCGAGCGAGATCTCGCGCAGCCGCACGGTCGAACGGAGATCGGGGCCGTCGCCGCGCACGGAGGCGACCGCCTCGCCGGCCGCGAGATCACCGGTCGCGAGCCGCCGGGCGCGAGCCTCGAGCGAGAGCAGCGGTCTCGTCGTCTCCACCCGCGCGAGCGTGCCGCCTTCGATGCGCCATGGCAGCGTCGCGCTCCCCTCCACCTTCAGCGTCTCGCCGGCGTCGAGCAGGAGCTTCTCGACGACGATCCCTTCGAGCCCCGAGCTCGCCTGCAGCCGCACGCTCGCCGCGTGGCCATCCAGGGTGGCCGCGGGCGCGACCGCGGAGATCTCGTACCGCTCCCCGTCGATGCGGATCTCCGCCGACCCGCGGCCGCCGAGGCGCCCGTGGAGGATGGAGAGGTCGATCTCCTCGCCGACGAGCGAGGCTCGGAGCGCATCGTCCCGGATCTCCGCGGTGCCGACGACGCGCCCGCCGAACGCGGCGACGTCGAGCGGCGTCGCGCGCGCGCCGTCCGCGTCCCAGCTGATGCGCGAAGGCCGGTTGAGGGTCGCGCGGAGGGGCCCCTTCTCGACCTCGAGCGCGTCGAGGCTCGCCCACGCCTCCTCCGGGTGCACGACGCCGCTTCCCTTCGCCGACCCCCAGGCCCCCCTCGCCTCCACCCCGTCGAAGCGGATCCCGCCCCCCGACGCGCGCACGGATGCCGCGAGGCTGCCGATCTCCTGGCCACGGAGGGCGAGCCCGGCCCCGGCGAGGTCCGCGGTGCCGGAGAGCGCCCGTCCGTCCCCTTCGAGGTCGCCCCTCCCCGAGAGGCTTCCCTCGATCTCGGGCGCGCCGGGGAAGAGGGAGAGGAACCCGCGGAGGTCGGTGATGTCGACCTCGTACTTCGCATCGGCAAGCGTGCCGCGCTCGACATCGACCGCGCCGTGCGCGCGGAGGGTCCCGCTCTCGCCGTCGACGCGGAGCTCCCTCACCTGGAGCAGCGGCGGCGCGAGCCGGACGTCGAGCGTCACGCGCTCCACCGCCCGGCCCTCGACCGAGAGGTCCGCTCCCTCGAGCCGCGCGGAGGCGACCGGCGCGGCGACCGTCCCGTGGAGCTCGCCGGAGAGGCGCACCTCCCCCGCGAACCCGTAGTCCCCCCTCGCGAAGTCGCGGACGCCGCCGGAGAACGTCGCCGACACGCGCGTCTCCCGCCAGCGGTCCGGATCGTCGGGCGGGACGACCTCGCCCTTCCCCTCGAGGAGGATCCCCTCGCCCGAGATCCGCGCATCCTCGACCGCGACGCCCCCCGCGCCGGCCCGCCGCGCCGTCACGGAGAGCGCGAGCGCCCGGTCGAGGCGCGGCTCGAGCGCCCGAAGGTCGTCGACGCGCACGAGCGCCTCGCCGACGTCGCCGACGATCCACGGCAGCGCCGGGTCGAGGGCGACGTCCCTCGCCTCGATCCGGACGCCGTGCCCCTCGGCGCGCGCCGCGCGCACCGCGATCGCGCCGCCCTCGTAGCGGCCCTCGACCCTCACGTCCCGGAGATCCGCATCGCGCCACCGCACCCGGGGCGCCGACGCCGTCACGTCGACCGCAAGCGGCGAAAGCGAGGTCGCATGCACGTCCATCGAGGCGACCGCCTCGCGCGGCCGGTCGATGCCCTCCGGGTAGACCCACGCGGGAAGTCGCGCGAGGTCGAGCGATTCCGCCCGGAGCTTCGCCTCTCCCCCCCCGATCCTCGCCTCCACGGCTGCGCCCGCGACGACGAGCCGCGCGTCGAGCGCCCCGTCCCACGCGACATGCGCCGGCGTCACCCCCGCGACGGGCGTCTCGGAGGCGAGCACGAACGCGAGGGGCCCCGTGCGCTCGACGACCCCCGCGAACGGCGCCGCGGCGCCGAACCGCTCCGGCAGCGCGAGCTCGATCGCGCGCACGCCGTACCGGTTCCCGCCCACGGTGTTCAGCGAGAGCCCCTTCGCACGCACCTCCCCCATCCCCGTCTCGACGGCGATGTCTCCGTAGATCTCGAGGACCGGGAGCCGCCTCGGCAGCTCCGGGCCCTCGGCCCCCGGAGCCCCCCCGGAACGCGTCAGGTCGACCTCGACGACGGCGTTGCTCGCGAGCACGAACGAGATCGCCCCGA
>WYBS01000128.1 GCA_011525755.1 Planctomycetaceae bacterium | reverse complement strand
GGGAAGGTCCTCCGCCTGTCCCACCCGACGATCAGCGTCCAGATCCATGCGCTCGAGGACCGTCTCGGCGAGAAGCTCCTCGAGAAGACCGGCCGCCGGCTGACGCTCACCGAGATGGGGAAGGTCGTCTACCGCTACGCGGAGGAGATCTTCGCGCTCGGGCGCGAGATGACCGAGGTGGTCCGGGGCCGCACGGCCGGGCGGCCGCTGCGGCTCGACGTGGGGGTCGCCGACGCGGTCCCGAAGCTCGTGGTCCGCCGGCTCCTCCAGCCGGCGCTGGCCATGTCCGAGCCGGTGCGGCTCGTGTGCCACGAGGACTCCCACGAGAAGCTGCTCGCGCGCCTCGCCCTCCACGAGCTGGACATCGTGATCTCCGACGCCCCGATACCTCCGGGGAGCGGAGTGCGCGTCTTCGACCACCTGCTCGGCGAGACGAGCGTGACCTTCTTCGGGACGAGGGCCCTCGCGCGCGTCTACCGACGGGGCTTCCCGAAGTCCCTCGACGGAGCGCCGGTCCTGCTGCCGCTCGACAACCTGACCCTGCGGCGCTCGCTCGACAAGTGGTTCGACCGGAACGGCGTGAGGCCGCGCGTCGTCGCGGAATTCGAGGACAGCGCGCTCCTCAAGGTCTTCGGCGCCGACGGCGTCGGCCTTATCGCGGCGCCTACCGTGGTCGCGGAGGAGGTCGCGGCGCAGTACGGCGTCGAGCGGCTCGGCGAGGCCGAGGAGGTCCGCGAACGCTTCTACGCCATCTCCGCCGAGCGCCGGCTGAAGAACCCGGCGGCGGTGGCGATCTCGAGCTCCGCGCGCAGGGACCTCTTCGCGTAGCCCGCCGCGCGTCGGCGCATCTGCCGATTCCCTCGCGCGGTCAGCGCCCGGCAGGCTCCTCCGCCTCGAGCACGCGGTCCGCGGCCGCCGCGTCGATCTGCTGCACGCGGCCGTTCGGCCAGCGGACGACGACGCGCGCCGACTTCGCCGCGCCGAGTCCGAAGTGGAGCAAAGGGCCGTCCTGCGACAGGTAGCCCGCCGACGTCTTCATGACCCGCGTGGCGGTGCGGCCGCCCGCCGTCACCTCCACACGCGCGCCGATCCCGTCCCGGTTCGACGACGTCCCGCGGAGCCTCACGGCGAGCCAGTGCCCGCCCCGCGGCGCGTCGTTCCGGAGCACGCGCATCCGGCCGCCGAGCACCTGCACGACCGCGTCGAGATCGCCGTCGCCGTCGAGGTCGCCGAGCGCCGCCCCGCGGCAGCAGAGCTGCTCCATGAAGTACGCCCCCGAAGCCCCCGACACGTCCCTCATCCGCGCGCCCTCGACCCCGCGGAAGATCACGTCCCCGTACCCCTCGAGCCTGAACGCGGAACCCGTCGTGCAGAAGAGGTCCAGGAGCCCGTCGTGGTCCGCGTCGAACGCGACCTCGGACCACGTCACGAGAGGCTTCAGCACCTCCCCCACCCCCCACCGCGTCGCCTCGTCGGCGAAGCGCCATCCGCCGCGATTCATGTATATGCAACCCTCGTCGAAGTCGGGCGTCAGGATGTCGAGCTTCCCGTCGCCGTCGAGGTCGACCACCTCGACCCCCATCGACGCGCGCTCGAGGCCGTCCGCGCCGAGCGCGACGTCCGCCTCGGCCGCGACGTCCGTGAACCTCATCCCGCCGAGGTTCCGGTAGAGCCTGTTCCTCATCCCGTCGCCCGCGACGAAGAGGTCGATCCTCCCGTCGCCGTCGAAGTCCGCGGCGCCGGCGCCCATGCTGTGGAGCTTCGGGTCCGCGAGCCCGGACGCCTCGGACACGTCCTCGAACCTACCGTCGCCGAGGTTCCGGTAGAGCGCGTCGGGCTCGCCCGGGTACGCGAGCGGGCTCGGGAACGGGTAGCCCTCGGGCGCGGGGATCCTCGGGTCGTAGGTGAGGTAGTTGCCGCAGTAGAGGTCGAGCCGGCCGTCGCCGTCGAAGTCCGCGAAGAGCGCGGGCACCGTGAACCGCGCGTCGCCGACGCCCGCCTCGTCGGTCACGTCGCGGAACCTCCCGCCGTCGTTCCGGTAGAGGACGTTTCTCCCGAAGTTCGCGACGTAGAGGTCCGTGTCGCCGTCGTTGTCGTAGTCCGCGGCGACGGCGCACATGCCGTAGCCCCTGTCGCCGGCGCCCGTGGCGTCCGTCACGTCCTCGAACCGCAAGCCGCCGAGGTTCCGGTAGAGCCGGTTCGTCGGCGGCGACGCCGGCGGCGGCCCCTCGCTCACGCCGGGCACGTGCGCGCCGTTCACGGCGTAGATGTCGAGGAGCCCGTCGCCGTCGTAGTCGAGGAGCGTGACGCCGACGCCCGCGCTCTCGACGATCGTGTTCATGTTCGGGTCGCCGAAGGAGTGGGCGAAGTCCGCGCCGCATTCCGCGGTCACGTCGGCGAAGGGGAGGGGCGGGGGGAACCCGACGCCCGGGGGCCGCGCCTCGCCGCGCCCGCAGGCCGCGACGAGGAGGGCGAGGAGGATGGGACGCATCGGGGGCAGCTCCGGGAGCCGAGCATACCCGACGCGAGCCCCGCCTACTTCCCCGGCTCGAGCAGCGCGCCGTACCGGTCGTGCTCCTCGGGCGTGAGGTCCCGGACCATCCGCTCCTTCGCGAGCCGGAGGAGGTCATCGCGCCGGAGCGGCCAGAGGCGCACCGTCGTGTCCTCCGACGCCGTCGCGACCGTGCCGCCGTCCGCCGTGCACTCGACGAACCACACGGACTTCACGTGGCCCCGCATCACCGCGAGCAGCCGGCCGTCCCGGTCCCAGTGCCGCACGGAGCCGTCCTTGCACGTGGTCACGACGCCCTTCCCGCCCGGCAGGAACGCGCCCCTGTGCACCACGTCGCCGTGCGCGAGCACGGGTCCCGGGCGCCCATCCGCGTCCCAGAGCCGCGCGGTCCCGTCCTTCGACGCCGTCACGATCGCGTCGCCCTCGGGTGAGAAGACCGCGGCGTGCACCGGCCCCTCGTGCCCCGCGAGCTGCGCGACGAGCTTCCCCTCGG
>WYBS01000002.1 GCA_011525755.1 Planctomycetaceae bacterium | reverse complement strand
TCCTGGGCAAGGTGGGCGATGCCTGCTCGGTGGGCGCCCTGTACACGCTGGTCCGAAACGCCACCTGCCTCCCGTGCCACCCCTGGGGCGCACCCCGGGGCTGCTCCTTGGGGTGCGGGGGGGGGGGGGGGCGGGGGGCCGGCCCCCTGAGCCCCCTCCCTTCGGCGGTCAGGCGTATTCCTGCGCCCAGCGGTCGCGCGTCGCGCGCTCGAACGCCTCGACGTGGCGCACGGCGTCCTCCGGACCCCCTATCTCCACGCCGTGGAGGACGGCAAGGCACTCCATGCCGAAGCCGGACGGCTCGAACCATGCGTAGCACCGGCGCGCCGGATGGTCCTTGAGCGCGAGCACCGCGACCACACGGCGGGCGCGGCCCGGTCCCTCCGGGATCGTCACGAACCGCTCGAACTCCGATGCGCAGCCGTGCAGCCGCCGGATCTCGCGCTTCAGCTCCGAGAGCGTCGGCGCCTCGCGTTCTGCTCCCCGCATTTCCTTGTCCCCGGGCCCCCGGGGCCCCCCGCCTCTTCGGCAGCCGGCGCCCTCCGCCTTGAATGGCGGAAACTGGTTGACATTGCCCGCGGGTTTTTCCCCAATGGGCCGCCCATGGCCGGTCGGATCCTCCTCCTCGTCCTCCTTCCCGCGGCCCTCGCGGTCGCGCAAGACGACGGGGCTCGCATGGACGCGCTCGAGAAGGAGAACGCGGAGCTCCGGCAGCGCGTCGAGAACCTCGAGGGTGTCCAGCAGGCGGTCGCGAGCGACGTCGAGGACACGGCCGAGGGGCTCGGCCTCAACATGGTCGTGAAGCGCGGCAGCGTCTGGGGGATCTTCCAGCTCTTCGGCGACACGGGCGTCACGTACGCGAGCCCCGAACTCCCGAACCGCGGCGAGGCATTCTTCTTCGACGGAGGGATCGACCTCTTCTTCACGGCGCGCGTCGGCGACCACTTCCAGGTCCTCTCGGAGACGGTCTTTCTCTCGAGCATCGGGACCACGTCCGACAGCTCGAAGTTCGACCAGGAGCGCCTCTGGGGAGCCTACAAGTTCTCGGACCTCCTCCAGCTGAAGCTCGGCCTCGAGCACGGCCCCATCTCGCGCTGGAACAACCTCTACCACCACGGCAAGTGGCTCGAGCTGACCGTCACGCGGCCGTTCCTCGCCCGCTTCGAGGGCGACGGGGGCATCCTGCCCATGCACGAGGCGGGCGTCGAGGCGCGCGGGGCGATCCCCTTCGCCAAGGGCCGCCTGACGTACGTCTTCTTCCTCTCGAACGGCCGCGGGCCCCAGGTCACCGACGTCGAGGAGTTCTCGGACCACAACGATGCGAAGGCGATCACGGGGGGCCTCGGCTTCGAGCCGATGGGCACGCATCCCCTCTGGGTCGCGGTCTTCGTGCGCTGGGACGAGATCCCGCCGAACGCGGCGGACCCGGCGCGCCTCCGGTCGATCGGCCAGATCGTGACGACCCTCCAGGTCGACTACCGGGGGGAGCGGATCCAGGTCCTTTCCGAGGTCGCCTTCATTTCCGGCAGCGACCGGACGAGCAGCACGGACTTCGACCACGTGGCGGCCTATTTCCAGGTCGGGTACAGCCTGAACGACGAGTGGACCCCCTATTTCCGGTTCGACATCCGGGACATGGACCAGGGGGATCCCTACTACTCCCCCGTCAACCGGGATCTCGACGCCTACGAGATCGTCGGCGGCGTCCGGTTCGACTTCGTCGAGAACGCCGCGATCAAGCTCGAGATCGGCTTCGGGGAGCGGGAGGAGCGGGACGGCGGGGGCGTCGTCAGCGACCGCGGTTACATTAGGGTGGGCTTCCAGCTCTCCTTCGTCTTCTGAGATGGCCTTCCGCACGCTGCTTCTCGTCTGCTGCACGGCCTTCGCCGCCGCGCGCACGGAGGATCCGCCCAGGCAGAAGGAGCCTCTCGAGCTGGCCGTGATCGTCCACCCGAAGAATCCCGTGACCAAGGTCACGCTCGCCGAGCTCCGCGCCTACCTGAAGATCGAGCGCGAGTACTGGCCCGACAGGAAGCGCTGCGACGTCTATCTCCCGCAGAGCACGACGGACGAGTACGACGTGCTGCTCCAGAAGATCTACCGCATGAGCCACAAGAAGCTCCAGAAGTACTGGGTGCGGCGGCTCTTCAGCGGCGAGATCTCGGCGAAGCCCTCGTACGTCCCCTCGGCGAAGGCCGCGGGCGAGCAGGTCGCGAAGGGCGAGGGCGCGATCTCGGTCGTCGCCGCGAAGGACGTCCCGAAGGGCGTGAACGTCCTCCTGATCGACGGCAAGAAGCCGGGCGAGGAGGGCTACCCGCTCGTGGCCGTCCCCGGCAAGGCCGAGCAGGAGCCGTAGGCGAAGGGAGGGGGCTCCGGGGGCCGCGCCCCCGCTCCCCGGAGCCCCTCACCTTCCCGGCAGCTCCGTGCGCCAGAGCTTCGCCGTCGCGTCGAACGAACAGGTCGCCACGCGCGTCCCGTCGGCCGTCATCGCGACGCCCGTCACCCAGTTGTCGTGCGCGAGGACGCGCAGCAGCTGGTCGCCCGTCGCCGCGTCCCACACGCGCAGCGTCTTGTCGTGGCCGCCCGAGAGGAGCCGGTCGCCCGCGAACGCGAGGGCGCTCACCGCGCCGGCGTGGCCCCGGAGGACCGGCCCCGCATCGCCGGTCGCCGCGTCCCAGAACCGGATCAGGTTGTCGCCGCCGCCCGTGACGACCCGGGCGCCGAGGGGCTCGAAGGCCCCGCAGAGGACCGGCCCCTCGTGCCCCGCGATGCGGACGAGCACCTCCCCCTTCGCGACGCTCCAGATGGCCGCGCTGCCGTCGTGGCAGCAGGCGAGGAGGCGCGCGCCGTCCGGGCTGAACGCGACGACGTTGACGCGGTCGGGCGCCGGGAGGACCGCGAGCGACTCGCCGGTCTCCGCGTTCCAGATGCGGATCGTCCGGTCCGCGGAGCCCGTCGCCGCGCGCGTGCCGTCGGGCGAGAAGGCGACCGCCTTCACCGAGGAGGCGTGCCCCTCGAGCCGGCTCAGCAGCGCGCCGGTCTTCGCGTCGTGGATGCGGCCCGTCGCGTCCTCGTCCCCGCCCACGAGGATGCGCGCGCCGTCGGCGGAGAAGGCGAGCGAAGAGAGCCCGCCCGCCTCCTCGATGTAGCGGAGCGGCTCGCCCGTCCACGCGTCGAAGACCCGGATCTCGCCGTGGCCGGCCGAGGTGGCCGCAACGACCGCGCCCGCCGGGTCGAAGGCGACCGCGGAGAGGAAGTCCTCGTCGCCGCGAAGGGTGACGACGGCGCCCCCGGTGCGCGGCATCCAGAGCCGCATCGTCCCGTCCGCGGCGCCCGAGACGAGGAGCCCCTCGGCGCAGCCGACGGAGAGCACCGCCTCGTCGTGGCCCTGGAAGACCGCTAGCTGGAGCCCGGCCTCCGCGTCGAAGACGCGCACCGTCTTGTCGTAGGACGCCGTGACGAGGTGCTTCCCGTCCGGCGTGAACGCGAGCGCGCTCACCGGGTCCTCGTGGCTCCGGAGGACCGCCTCGATCTCGCCGGTGGCGGGATCGAGAAGCGCCACGGAGCTGTCGTTCGAGCCTGCGGCGAGCCGCGTGGCCGATGCGGCGAGGCAGGTCGCGCCCTCGGGCAGCCCGATCTTCCGCATCTCCTGCTGCGTCTTCGGATCGAAGAGCGTGACGCCCTCATCGGTCGCGACGGCGAGGTAGGAACCGTCGGGCGCGAAGGCCACGCCGTGCACCTGCTCCCCCTTCCCCGCCACGAACAGCCGGCGGAACTCGCGCGCGTCCCAGACATGCGCGCCGTCGTCGGTGCCGGTCACGAGGACGTCGCCGGAGGGCCCGAAGGCCACGCTGCCGACGACCGAGTCGTGGGTCATCGTGCCGAGGAGCCGGCTCGCGTCCACGTCCCAGACGCGGACGAGGGCGTCCTTCGCCGCGGCCGCGAGCCGGCCGTCGGACGCGAAGGAGAGCGCCGTCACGGGGCTGTCGGGCGCGCCGGGAAGCGACAGAAGATGCCGGCCGTCCGCGGCGTTCCACAGCTTCACCGACCGGTCCTCGCCGCCGGACGCGATGCGCGCCCCGTCGGGGGCGATCGCGACCGCCGTCACCTTGCCCCTGTGCGCCTCGAGGACGCGCAGCGCCGTGTCCGAGCTGAGCGTCAGATGGCGCCACTCCCAGCCGCGCATGGCCTCGGGGGAGGCGGCGAGGAGCTGCTTCGCCTCGCGCGTCTCGTGCATGCGCAGCGAGGCGTGCGCCGCGGCGAGGTTGGCGAGGTAGCTCTGGCGCTCCGCGCGCTTCGCGTTGACGCGCGCCGTAAGGGCGTTGGCCTCGGCCTCGCGGGCGTGGAGCTCGGCGAGAGCGCGCGCGTCCTTCTCGAGCGCCTGCGCCTTGCTCACCTCGTCCACGCGCTTGCGCTGCTGCCAGGCCACGAAGAGGCTGCCGCCGATGGCGACGAGGAGGAGCGCGGCGATGGCGGCCGCGGTCGCCTTGTTGCGGACGACCCACTTCTGGAACTCCGCGAGGGCGCCGGTCCGGTGCGCGCGCACGACGCGCCCCTCGACGTAGGCGCGGATGTCCTCGGCCATCCCGACCATGTTCTCGTAGCGGTCCTCCCGCCGGCGGGCCATCGCCTTCTCGCAGATGGCGACGAGCTCCGGTGGCGCGGTCCGGTCGATCGCGTGGACGGGCTCCGGCGGCCCCGCGAGCAGGCGCGCGATCACGTCGGCGGCCGCCGCCTTCCCGCTCGGCTCGACGTACGGCATGCGCCCCGTGAGCAGCGTGTAGAGGAGCGCGCCGACGCTGTAGACGTCCGAACGCGGGTCGAGCGCGTCGATCCGCCCCTCCGCCTGCTCCGGCGGCATGTAGGGCGGCGTGCCGACGATCGTCCCCTCGAGCGTCAGGTAGGGGCTGTTCGGCGTCCGCGAGATGTCCTCGGCGCGGTCGGTCCTCACCTGCGTGCGGAGCAGCGCGACGCTCTGGTTGAGGCGCGGCCCCTGCACGTCCGGCCGACCGATCACCTTGGCGAGGCCCCAGTCCATGACGTAGACCTCGCCGAACTTGCCGACCATCACGTTCGCGGGCTTGATGTCCCTGTGGATCACGCCCTTGCTGTGGGCGTAGGCCATCGCCTCGCAGACGCGCACCATGACGTCGAGCGCACGCGCCCGGCTCCATCCGTCCCTGTCCGCGCGCGCGAGCCGGATCACCTCGTCGAGCGTCTGCCCGCGGACGAGGCGCATCGTGAAGAAGAGGCGCCCCTCCTCGTCGACCCCGAGCTCGTGCACGGGGACGACGCCGGGGTGGTCGAGCTGCCCGGTGATCTGCGCCTCCTCGAGGAAGCGGGTCACCTGCGCGAGGGAGACGGGATCCGTCTCGTCGGGCACGCCGGTGAAGGCGGCCTTCATCGCGAGGGTGCGCCGGAGGTCCTTGTCCCATACCTTGAGGACGACGCCCATGCCGCCGCGCGCGATCTCCTCGCGCAGCTCGTACCGGTCCCCGCGCGTGGCGAGATGGTCGAGCCGGTCCCGGATGCCGGAGCTCGGGATGTCCCTTCGCGCCTCGGGGTCCAGCTCGACCGCCGGACGCCCCTCCAGGGCCTGCCGGAGCGAGAGCCGCTCGCCCGGCCGCGACGGAGGGCGATGCGCCCGCCACGCCGCGTGGAGCGCGCGCAGGTCCTTGGCGAGCTCCGGTCGCTCGCCGCAGAAGGCGTCGAATTCGACCGTCTCCCCGTTCCCGATCCGGGCGAGGTAGACGGCGAACGCCGCCTCCGCGTCCGCCCTGCGGCCGTCCGTGCCCCGGTCCATCGGCGCGATTCTATCCGGCGGCTCCGGCCCGCGCGGCGGCGAACGCTACTCGTCCCACACGGTGGGCGCGGGGGGAGCGAGGCGCCGCTTGACCGCGTCCTTGAGCCTCAGGAGCGAGAGGTACGCGCGGCTCCTCCACCCCCCCGCCACAAGGAGGGTGTAGGTCCGCCGGCTCGTCTGCGTGAACTTCCTCTTGTAGCTCTCGTCGCCGCGGAGGAAGTCGAAGGTCCTGCAGCCGTCGTCGATCGCGCCGGCGATGGCCTTCGCCATGAGGGCGAACGAGGGGCTCAGGCGCGCGTGCGGGGAGTCCGGGTCCCACCCGCCCTGGTAGTACATGACCGTGTCGCCGCACCGGAAGAAGAGCAGCCCGGCGATCGCCCGGTCCTTCTCGAAGAGCGCCCAGACGAACGGCTCGACGCCCGCAGGCGCCCGCGCGACGAAGTCCGAGAGGAACTCCTTGAAGCCCCTCCGGATGAACGTCCCCGTCTGGCCCTCCTGCCTCCAGCGCGCCTCGTGGAGCTCGAAGAGGCGGGGGAGGAAGCGGGCCACCTCGTCCCGGCCCGAGAGCCGGCGCAGCTCGCAGCCGGCCTCCTCGAGCTGGCGGCCGCGGCGGTTCAGGAGCGAGCGCGTGTTCTTCGAGAGGCCCTTCCTGTACTCCTCGAAGGTGGCGGGCAGCTCGAGGTAGGGGCAGACGTTCTCCTGCTGCATGCGGTGCGGGAAGCCGGTCCGCGCGAGCCAGGAAGTGAGATCCGCGTCCATCTCCGAGCCCCGCACGATCTCCGCGAGGACGACGAGCCGCCCGGAACGCACGACCCTCGTCAGGTGGTCGAGCACGAGCCCGCGCGTCTCCGCCCGGCGGCCCGGCTCCGCGAGGATGTCCATGTAGTCGGCGCTCACGACGTCGACGCCCGAGAACCGGAAGGCGGGCAGCTTCAGGCCGAGGTCCCTCCAGGGCATCGCGCAGAAGGGCGCGAGCCCGACCGCCGTGCCGTCCTCGTCGGCCGCGACGAGCACGGCGGGCGTGGCGTCCGGCGCCACGTGGCGGAACCACGCGTCGTGCCAGCCGTACGTCGCGAACGCGCCCATGAGCGTGGCGGAGGCGGCGAGCCGGTCCCACGCGGCCCGGGCCGCCTCGCGGTCGGCGACGACCGAGAGGGCGAGCGGACCCATCGCGCACGAAGCCTGTTTGTCCATCCGATTCACCTGGATTCCATCGGAAGGGGGCCTCGCGCAAAGCGCGTTCCGCGGGGCGGATGAGAGGGGGCTCCGGGGGCGATTCGGGGGGGCAGGGCGGGGCCGTCCCGGACCGGGACGGCGCGCTGCGGCCCCCGGACCCCCCCTACTTCTTCCCGCTCCTGGCTGCGAAGCGGACGAAGGCGTCGAAGGCCTCGTCGGTGAGGAAGCACCGCCACTGCGCGGCCCGCTCGTACTCGAGGGCGTGGTCGAGGCTCGCGGTCCCCCTCGTGGCCCCCTTGATCGCGGCGACCGCGTGCGGGGACGCCTGCGCGAGGCGCGCGGCGAGCGCCTTCGCGGCGTCCATCAGCGCGTCCGGCTCGTGCAGCTCGTGGACGAGGCCGAGCGCGCGCGCCTCGTCGGCCTTCACGAGGCGCCCGGTCAAAAGGAGCTCCTTCGCGCGGTCGCGGCCGACGATCTGCGGGAGGAGGAAGCTGCCGCCCCAGTCCGGGCCGAGCCCGATCTTCACGAAGCTCTGCGTGAAAGAGCACTCGGTCGAGCCGAGGCGGATGTCGCAGCAGAGCGCCAGGTTGGCGCCGCCGCCCGCGGCGACCCCGTTCACGGCGGCGATCGTCACCTTGGGGTAGGTCTGGAGCTTCCGCACGCACGCGTTCGCGGCGTCGAGGATGCGGGAGAAATCGGCGACGTCGTTCCTCTCGCGCAGCTCCTTCATGTAGCGCACGTCGCCGCCGCCGCAGAAGCCCCGGCCGGCGCCGGTGAGGATCACGACGCGGACGGACTTGTCCCGCTCGAGGTCCTCGAGGGCCTTGAGGATGTCCTCGCGCATGGTGCCCGAGAAGGCGTTCAGCTTGTCGGGGCGGTTGAGGACGACGAAGCCGGTCGCCCCTTCGCGGCGGCAGTCGATGTGGCTCATCCCCGGCTCCTGGGGGCTCCGGGCGCGATTTCCTGGTGCTTCAGGGCATGCCTCCAAGGGCCCGATAGTACACGGCGGGCCCCCCAGGCCGGGGGCCGGAGGCGGCATGACCAGCGCGTCCGTGGAGAAGGCGCCGGACAAGGCGCGGGCGAAGGCCCCGGAAGAGACGGGGGTGGGCCACCTCGTGCGCCGGATGCGGCAGATCGCGAAGGTGCACGGGTGGAAGGGGCTCCTCCTCTTCCTCGCGCGGCGGATCCTCTGGTGGGTGCCGGGCGGGAAGTGCACGCGGAACTTCCTCTACGTGCTGGCGACGCCGCGGCCGGCGCCGAAGGCCGTGGAGGCGGCGAAGGACCACGTCTTCAGGTTCGCGACGCGGGAGGACCTCATGGCGCTGCGGGCGCTTCTCCCGACGCACATCCGGGACGACATCGTGGCGGCGTTCGAGCGCGGGCACAGGTGCCTGCTCCAGCACGACGGCGAGAAGCTCGCGGGCTACACGTGGGTGGCGCCGTCGCCGCTGACGGAGATCGTCTGGGGGTTCCACGTGAACCTCGCGGACGACGTGGTCTACAACTACAAGGGCTACACGGCGCCCGAGTACCGCGGGGCCGGGTTCCAGGCGCTCCGCCACCTGAAGGTGCTCGAGATGACGGGGGCGAAGGCGCTCTTCGGCTACGTGGACCACGTGAACCTCGACTCCCAGAAGGGGGTCGAGAAGAGCGGCTACCGGAAGGTGGGCGTGCTGACCGGCGTCCGCCGCGGCGGGAAGATCCGCTTCCGCCTCCGGATGGACGACAGCCGCTGGTCGACCGCGTCGCGGACGTAGTCCGGGGACAGCGCGGGCCCGCCTGCGGCGCGGATTCCGGCCGGCTAGGCGGGCCCTCGGCCTGTGGTGCCCCCTGTAGGACTCGAACCTACAACCTCCGGATTAAGAATCCGCTGCTCTACCATTGAGCTAAGAGGGCGCAGAATGCGTATTGGAAACAATCGCGGCGGCTTGTCAAACCGCGGCGTCGGCCCCGCGTTCGCCGCCCGCCGCCCCGGGGCTCTGGGCAGGTGGCGTAGGATGCCCGCGGATGGCCGGCCTCTCCAACCGGGAGATCGCGGATGTCTTCCGCGAGATCGAGCTCCTCCTGCGGGTCCTCGGGGAGGACGAGGGCCGCGCCCAGACCTACGGCCGGGTCGCCTGGCAGATCGAGCGCATGGAGGAGTCCGCCGCCGACCTCGCCGCCGCGGGACGGCTCGTGGAGAAGAAGGGGATCGGCCCCCGGATCCAATCCTCCGTCGCCGAGCTGGTCGACCGCGGCACCTGCACCAGGCTGGAGGAGCTCCACGCCCGGGTCCCGAGGGGGCTCCCCGAGCTCCTCCGGGTGCCCGGTCTCGGGCCCAAGCGGCTCCACACGGTCCTCGGGGAGCTCCACGTGGAGAGCCTCGAGGAACTCAGGGCGGCGGCCGAGGACGGCAGGCTCGAGGCGCTCAAGGGGTTCGGGGCGAAGTCGGTCGAGAAGATCCGCGAGGGGATCGCCTTCCTCGAGCGCAGCCGGGGCCTCCTCCGGATGGACGACGCGCTTCGCCTCGCGCAGGAGACGATCTCCCGGCTCGGCCTCGCGGACGCGGAGGTCGCGGGCCCGCTCCGCCGGGGGGAGCCGCTCGTGGACGCGATCGCGATCGTCGCCAAGGGCTCGCCGGACGGGCTCCTGCTCCCGGGGGCCGCGCGCGAGGGGGACGTCTGGATCCTCCCGCGCGGGCTCCTGCCGGAGATCCGCGTGCGGCTCGTCGTCGAAGGGGAGCGCCTCGCGCGCGCGCTCTTCGAGGAGACCGGGCCCGCGGACCACGTGGAGCGCGTCCTCGCGCGCCCCGGACGGGACCGGAGCGAGGAGGAGATCTACGCCTCGCGCGGGCTCTTCCCCGTCCCGCCGGAGCGGCGCCACGCCTGCGACGGCGAGACCCCGGTCGACGTGCTCGAGCCCTCCGCGATCCGGGGCCTCGTCCACGCCCACACGACGTGGAGCGACGGGAGGCTCTCCGTGCATGGGCTCGCCGAGGCCGCCCGCGCCCGGGGCTACGCCTACCTCGCGCTCTCCGACCACAGCCGCTCGGCGCAGTACGCGAACGGGCTCACGGCCGAGCGCCGCGAGGCGCAGAAGTCCGAGGTGGAGGCCTGGAACCGGGCGAACCCGTCGTTCCCCGTCCTCCGCGGCACCGAGGTCGACATCCTCCCCGACGGCTCGCTCGACTACCCCGACGACGTGCTCGAACGCCTCGACTTCGTGATCGCCTCGGTCCACTCCGCGTTCGGGCAGACGCCCGAGGCGATGACGGAGCGGATCGTGAAGGCCGTCCGCAGCCCGCACGTCGACATCCTCGGCCACCCGACGGGGCGCCTGCTCCTCCGCCGCGACCCCTACGCGGTGGACATGGAGCGCGTGCTCGCGGCCGCCGCCGAGAGCGGCACGGCCGTCGAGCTCAACGCGAACCCGTGGCGCCTCGACCTCGACCCGTCGCTCCACGCGCGCGCGCAAGAGCTCGGGATCCAGGTGCCGATCTGCCCCGACGCGCACTCGGAGGCGGACCTCGACCTCGTGCGTTGGGGCGTCCTCGCCGCGCGGCACGGCGGGCTCCGCGCGGCGGATGTCCCGAACACGCGCGACGCGAGGGGATTCCTCGAGGCGGTGGCGAAGTGAGCGAGTGGGCGAAGACCGTCGTCCGGCGCCTCCGCGGCGAGTACCCGGAGGCCCGCTGCGCGCTCACGCACAAGAACCCCTACGAGCTGATCGTCTCGACGATCCTCTCGGCCCAGTGCACCGACGAGATGGTGAACAAGGTCACCCCCGCGCTCTTCCGCAAGTACCCGACGGCGGAAGACCTCGCGAAGGCGCGGCTGCCGTCGGTCGAGAAGCTCGTCAGGTCGACCGGGTTCTTCCGCAACAAGGCGAGAAACATCACGGGCATGGCGAAGAAGCTCGTCGCGGACTTCCGGGGCAAGGTGCCGCAGACGATGGAGGAGCTCCTCACGCTCCCGGGCGTCGCGCGCAAGACGGCGAACGTCGTCCTCGGCGTGGCGTTCGGGAAGGCGGAGGGCGTCGTCGTCGACACGCACGTCCACCGCCTGAGCCGGCGCCTCGGCCTCACGGAAAAGGACGATCCGGGAAGGATCGAGAAGGACCTGATGGAGGCGCTCCCCCGCTCCGACTGGATCGACGTCGGCCACCTCCTCATCTGGCACGGCCGCCGCGTGTGCGCCGCGAGAAAGCCCCGCTGCGACGCGTGCGTCCTGAACGACCGCTGCCCGGGCCGCACGGGATGACCATGCCGGAAAACGAGATCGGTCCCGCGCTGGCCGTCTTCCTCTCCCGCATGGCGGGAGGCTACGCCGTGGTCCTCGGCCTCTTCGGCATGACGATCGACAAGGGCTCGTGGCGCGACGTGAGCCTGTTCGTGATCGCGGGGCTCTCGGCGCTCGCGCTCGCCGCGGGGGCGCCGTGGATCCCCTGCGCGGCCGTGGCCGCCCTCGCGCTCCTCGTGCAGCGCGCGATGGCGTACCGCCTGCCCGTGCTCTCCTCTCCGCTCTGGCTCGCGCCGCTCGGCGCGCTTCTCATCGCGTGGACGGAGTGGCGGCCGCCCTGGACGGCGTTCCCCGGCGCGATCGTCGCCGGCGGCACGCTCGGCGCGATGCTCCTCGGCCACAGCTATCTCACGGCGCGCGGCCTCTCCTTCGCGCCCTTCAAGCGGATGGCCTACCTGCTCTTCGGCCTCCTCGTCCTCCGCACGCTCTCGGTCGCGCCCGCCTTCCTCGCGGACGGCCTCCAGATGATGGACTGGGTCTTCCTCTCGCTGCGCGCGGGGCTCGGGCTCCTCGTGCCGCTGCTCCTCGGCTGGATGGTGATCCAGTGCGTGAAGATCGAGTCGAACCAGTCGGCGACGGGCATCCTCTACGCGATGACGGTCCTCGTCTGCCTCTTCGGCGAGCTGATCGCCGCCTATCTCTCCGTCGGGCGGGGGATCCCGGCATGACGACGAACGGGGGGTCCGGGGACGTGAAGGTCGAGTACGGTTGTCCCGCCTGCGGCAGGCCGATCGAGCTCGCGGCGGGGACGAAGGGGCCCTGCCGGCACTGCGGCGCCGAGGCATCCCTCCCCCCCGCGCCCCCCCGCCTCGCGTCCTGCCTCGCCTGCGGCTGCAAGGAGCTCTACCGCCAGCGCGACTTCAACCAGAAGCTCGGCCTCCTCCTCGTCGCGCTGGGCGCGATCCTCTGGCTCTTCCTCCGCTCCTTCTGGCCCATGGTCGCGGCGGCCGCGCTCGATCTCCTCCTCTACGTCGCCTTGAAGGACGTCGCGATCTGCTACCGCTGCAAGGCGCACCACCGCGGCGGAGAGGGCATCGCGGAGCTGCCTCGCTTCGACCTCGAGCGCCACGAGCACTACCGCTTCGAGAAGGCGCGCAAGTCCTGATCGCGGCGGACCCGGAAGATCCACTTCACGGCGCGATGGCGCCAGAGCCCCGTGCCGCTCCGGCTTGCCTCGAGCCGCACGGCGTCCGCGTCCGTGCGCCGGGGGGCCTCGTCTTCCTTCCTCGTCACGCTAGAAGCGACGCCGGAAGATCTTGAATCCCCGGACCTGCAGCAGAGGGAAGACGACCAGCGCCCCGAGGATGAGGACGAGGATCAGCGCGGCGGTGGCGAGGACGGCGAGCTTCACCATGCGGTTCGCGCGCATTCTAGCGGCGTCGCGGCCGCGCGCGCAGCGGCGGCGGCGGGCCCCTTCGGGGCCGCCCCGGGGCGAATGATGCGAGGAATGAACGTCCTCGGCTACCCGGCCGCCCGCTCCGCCTCCTCGAGGGCGAGGCGCACGTAGTCCTCGACCGGCAGCCGGTAGGCCGCGGCGAGGCGCCGGCGCTCGGCGTCGGCAGGAAGGGAGAGCCCGAATTCGGCACGGAGCAGGATCTCGACGGGGCAGGCGGCCGCCGCCGCGAGTTCGAGGGCGGTCGCGCCCAGGGCCTCGCGGAGCGCACGGAGTGAGCGGCCGCGGATCACAGTGTTCCTCCCCGTCCGCCCCCGATTCTCGGGCGTCGATCCGTACCGTCAATCCTTACGGTGGTTAGCCGCGAACGCGGTGTTAGCCCGCATGATTCATGAGCATCGCGGCCTACGGCTGAGGTCGACCGAGCGAGGCTCGTGAATCATCCGGGTCAGGGCGGCCGCGACCGGGGCCGGCACGGCGCCGTGGCGGGGGCCTGATGTTGTAGGCTTTTCCGGCATGCGGAGGATCCTGCCCGCGCTCCTGCTCGTCGCATGCGCTTCGAACGAGTCGCGCCCGAAGGAGACCGTGCAGGAGCCCGGCACGATCGTCGGCGAGGCCGATCTCGGCGTCGGCCGCGCCGTCGAGGCGGGCTCGCCGCCGACCCTGCTCCTCGAGCTGAAGCCCTCGGGCCCCGTGCCGAGCCGGCTCGAGGACGAGATCGGGGCCGGCCGGACGTGGCTTCGCGTGGATCGTCCGCGCGGTTTCTCCTTCGCCGGGCGCGACCTGCTCGCGGGCGCCGGTCTCTTCCGTCCCTCGACCGCGTCGTTCCTCTTCGTGCAGCCGCGCGAGGGGGACGCGACGCTCGCGGAGCCGGCGCTCCTGCGGATCGCGGGCCATGCCGACCGCAGCGCGGTGGTGTCGCGGATCGAGACGATCGGGGAGCCTGCGGAGCTCCACGGCGACGGGCTCGACCTCGTCGGGAGCGCCGACCTTCGCGTGCTGCTCGGCCACGGTCTCGACGTGCTGCTCCGCTGCGTCGGCTCGACCGCCATCGATACCCACCACTGGATCCGCGTCGTGGACGCGGAGGGGGCGCCCGTGGCCCTGCTGCCCGCGCTGGAGAAGTGCAGGGCCGAGCGGCGCATCGAGGGGCTCGCTCCCTACCGGGTGCTCGTCCGGCGCCGGCGGCCGGGAGAGCCGGTGCCGACCCACTACCGCGTCCGCCTCGACGACGTCGTCGTCGCCGCGCAGGCGCGCGTCGTCTCGGTGCGGGAGGGGCTCAACTGGACGTGGGAGGGCGTCTGGTCCGCGCGCCTCGCGCCGCCCGCGCCCGAGGGGCCCGACCCGTGGCCCTTGGCCGCGCCTCCGCTGCAGGTCCGGTACAAGGAGTACGTCCGCCCGTCCGGGACCGCCACGGGCGCCTTCTGGCAGGGGATCCTCGCCCCGATCGCCCTCGGCGCCGACGTGGGCCTCGCCTTCCTCGAAGGGGACGGCCCGCTCCTCGATAGCGTCGCGGAGAGACAGCGCGAGCGGAATTAGCCGCGGCGCGTTTGCCTTCCTCCCCCCGGGTGCTAACCGTTTGCCTAGGCGTGCACCGCATTCGTCCAAGCGCAGAGGAGCAACCGTGACACACAGCAGATGCAGGGGAGGGGAGCGGGGAACCATTCTCGTGACGGTGATCCTGTTCATCGCCGTCGCGATCGCGGGACTTGCCGCGATCTCGTCGAGCCGGGTCGTCACCGAGACCGAGCACCAGAAGACGCTCGAGCAGGAGACGCGCGCGTACCACGAGGCGTACACCCAGCTCCAGGTCGCCCTGAACGTCGTGAACGCGAGCCGCTACACCGACGAGAACAAGAACATCTCGCTCCGCGACTCGATGGACGGCCTCTTCGGCGGGACCGTGCCGAACGCGATCCAGGCGACCACGAGGGTCGTCGCGGGAACGGTCTCGGCCTACGAGGACGAGGTCCAGGACACCTGGCTCGCCGACCCCGACGGGGTGACCCACGGGAAGATCGAGGGCACGGAGGTGCGCGTCTACCGCGGCCGCGACTACATCCTCCGCCTCGCGGCGCTCAAGGGGCAGACCCTCACCGCGGTCGACCCCGACGCGAAGTCGCACAGCTACTACGTCCTGGAGGCGGCCGGCCGCTCCGGCGAGACGACGCGGCTCGTCTCCGCGCTGATCCGCGAGAACGAGCCCTTCAGCTCGTTCGTCTTCTTCCAGAACCGCCATCCGCTGGGCGTGTCGGGCTCCCCGCGCGGGCTCATCCACGCGAACGACCGGATCCAGTTCTACTTCCCCGACGGCAACTACGTCGACTCCGTCTCGGCCGTGAACGGCTTCGAGTACAAGGCCGGCGCGACGACGTCGAACACGAACATCGCGAACGGCAATCCGGCCGCGCAGCCGATCAATCTCGAGGCGATCGACTTCGACGACCTGAAGGCGAAGTCGACCTTCGTCGGCGGAGCCGGGCTCGACGCCGAGATAAGCTTCTACTCGGACGGGCGCGCGCGGATCCGCCAGCTCACGCCCCCCCACTACGAGGACGTGACCTACAGCCAGACGGTCGACGTCCTCGTGGGCTACACGACCGAGACGGTCCAGCAGTCGCAGCAGGTGCAGGTCGGAACGGTGCAGGAGGAGCGCACGCGGCAGGTCATCAGCGGCTACACGACCGAGACGTACTACGTGGACGTCCCGATCTACGAGACCCAGACCGTCACGCGGACGCGCGAGGACCCCGTCTACGAGACGCAGCAGGTCGAGGCGACGCGGCAGGTCCCCGTCTACGAGACCCAGACGACCACGTGCACGCGCTGGGTCCAGGTCTTCGTCCCCTACAACTCGGACGACGGCAGCGGCACGGCGGTCGGCGGCAGCGGCGGCGTCCCCGGCGAGTACCAGTGGGTGCAGGAGAGCTACTCCTGCACGCAACAGGTGCTCGTCGGATACACGACAGAGACCTACATGACCACCCAGCAGGTCCTCGTCGGCTACACGACCGTGACCTGGCAGGAGACCGTTCAGGTGCAGGTCGGCACGACGCAGGAGGAGCGGACGCGGCAGGTGCCCATCTACACGACGGAGACCTACTACGTGGACGTGCCCGTCTACGAGACCCAGCTCGTCGACGTCCAGCAGAGCGTCCCCGTCTACGAGCAGCAGGTCCAGACCTGGACGCAGAAGGAGCTGCGCTGGCCGGTCCTCGTGAGCGAGACCTACGTCGACCTCGGCGACGCGGCCAACACGATCTTCATCGACGGCCGGATCACGAAGCTCTCCGGCGATCTCAAGGGCCGGGTCACGGTCGTCGGCAACGAGAAGGTCCGGGTCACCGGCAGCCTCCGGTACGTCGATGGCGAGGGCGATCCGGCGATGCTCAACGGGGACCAGTTCGCCAAGCCCTACATCCGCAACGAGGCCTATGACGGCAAGAGCGTCCTCGGCGTGGTGGCCCGCGACGACGTCCTCCTCACGAGCAGCCTGCCGAAGCAGGCCGAGATCAACGCGACGCTCCTCTCCGCGACCGGCCGCGTCGGCATCGACGGGTTCCAGATCAGCGACCTGGGCGAGCCGGTGAAGGACTGGCGCTACGGCCTCACCGCCACGGAGATCGAGAAGGAGAACGCCTACCGCTACACCGGCACGACGAACTACACGTTCAAGTACGAGTCGCTGCGCCGGATCGGGGGCATCATCTCCAACGACCGCATCCTCGAGACCTACGTCCTGCCGCGCAGCGACGGGACGTCCTACGTGGATTCCGGGTTCAAGCGCGGCACGATGAGGTACGACTTCAACCTCATGTTCAACCCGCCGCCGAACTTCGTGGAGGTCCCGCGCCCGGTGGCGATCTCGATCGCGCCCGTCTACTTCGTGCGCGGCCAAGACGACTAGAAGCTCAACGGTTGTTCCGAATGCGATATGCGGGCGGCCCCTCGGGGCCGCCCGCCTCTTTTTCGGACGCCTTCCTGTCCTTCCCCGTTGCCCCTTCCCTTCCGCGTGTTAGGTCATGCATAGCCACGCACAGTATGGAACCCGTCGAGACGCTGGAGGTGAACGAGCAATGTCGGCAAGGCTAAGGACGGAACGCGGCACGATCCTCGTCACCGTCATCCTCTTCGTGGCGATCGCGATCGCGGCGCTGGCCGCGATCTCGTCGAGCCGGGTGGTCTCGGAGTCCGACCATCAGCGCGTGCTGGAGCAGGAGACCCAGGCGCTCAACGGCGCCTATGGCCAGATCCAGCTCGCCATGAACGTGGTCAACACGAGCGCGTATACCGACGAGAACCGGAACATCGAGCTGCGCGACGCCGTCGCCGGGCTCTACGGGGGCACGGCCGGAGGCGAGGCGGAGGCGACGGAGGAGTGGCTCCGCGACCCGTCCGGCGTCGTCCACGGCAAGATCCGGGGCACGGACGTGCGCGTCTACCGCGGGCGCGACTACGTCCAGAGGATCGCCCAGCTCCGCGGCGAGACGCCGGCGGCGGTCGATCTCGACGGCAAGTCGCAGAGCTACTACGTGCTCGAGGCGACCGGCCGCGCGGGCGACACGACCCGGCTCGTCTCCGCGCTGGTGCGGGAGAACGAGCCCTTCAGCTCGTTCGTCTTCTTCCAGAACCGGCACCCGCTCGGGGTCTCGGGGTCGCCGCGCGGGCTCATCCACGCGAACGACCGCGTGGAGTTCTACTTCCCGAACGGCGACTACGTCGATTCGGTCTCGGCCGTCAACGGCTTCGACTACAAGGCGGGCGCCACCACCGCCAACACGAACGTCGCCGACGGCAACGACCAGGCCCAGCGGATCGACCTCGAGGCGATCGACTTCGACGACCTGCGCACGAAGGCGACGTTCGCCGGCGGCGCCGGGCTCGACGCGCAGATCCGGCTCTACCCGGACGGCCGGGTCCGGGTCCGGCAGTACACGCCCCCCTTCTACGAGGAGGTGACCTACAGCCAGGACTATCAGGTGATCGTCGGCTACACGACGCAGATCGTGCAAGAGGAGCAGCAGGTGCAGATCGGCACCGTGCAGGAGGAGCGGACGCGGCAGGTGATCACCGGCTACACGACCGAGACCTACACCGTGGACGTCCCCATCTACGAGACCCAGACGGTGACGCGCACGCGCGAGGACCCCGTCTACGAGACGCAGACGGTCGAGAGGACGCGCCAGGTCCCGGTCTACGAGACCCAGATGGCGACGTGCACCCGATGGGTGCAGGTCTTCGTCCCCTACAACACGGACGACGGCAGCGGCACGGCCGTCGGCGGCAGCGGCGGCGTCGCCGGCGAATACGAGTGGGTGCAGGAGACGTACGAGTGCGAGCAGGAGGTGCTCGTCGGCTACACGACCGAGACCTACACGACGACCGAGCAGGTGCAGGTCGGCACGACGACCGTCACCTGGCAGGAGGATGTCCAGGTCCAGGTGGGCACGGTGCAGGAGACGCGGACGCGCGAGGTCCCGATCTACGGCACCGAGACCTACTACGTGGACGTGCCGGTCTACGAGACGCAGATCGTGGACGTCGAGCAGACCGTCCCCGTCTACGAGACGGAGACCCGCACGTGGACGGAGCAGGTGCTGCGCTGGCCGGTCCTCGTGAGCGAGACCTATCTCACCCTCGGGGACACGGCCGCCACGATCTACATCGAAGGCCGCATCACGAGCCTCCGCGGCGACCTCAACGGCCGCCTGACGATCGTCGGCAACGAGAAGATCCGAATCACGGGCGACATCCACTACGTGGACGACGACGGCGACTCGGCGATGCTCAACGGCGACGACTACACGAAGCCCTACGTGCGGAACGAGGACTACGACGGCAACAGCGTCCTCGGCGTGATCGCCCGCGACGACGTCCTCTACACCGGCTCCATGCCCTCGCAGGCCGAGATCAACGCGACGCTGCTCTCGGCCACCGGCCGCGTCGGCATCGACGGGTTCCAGATCCGCGAGGACGGTGAGCCCGTCAAGGACTGGAGGTACGGCCTCACCGCCGAGGAGATCGAGAAGGAGGAGGCGTACCGGAGCACCGGCACGTCGAACTCCACGTTCAAGTACGACTCGCTCCGCCGGCTCGGCGGCATCATCAGCAACGACCGCATCCTCGAGACCTACGTGCTGCCGCGGAGCGACGGCACGTCGTATGTGGATTCCGGTTTCAAGCGCGGGTCGATGCGCTTCGACTTCAACCTCCTGTTCAATCCCCCGCCGAACTTCGTCGAGGTTCCGCGCCCCGTGACGATCTCGATCGCGCCCGTCTACCTCATGCGCAACCAGGACGGCTAGGAGGTTCCCGCTTTCCCCGCGGGCGGCGGCTTCCCACCGCCGCCCGCACTTTTTTCGTATGCTCCGCGCGTGCACCGGGACCGCTACGCGCTCGCCTGCCTCCTCGCCCTCTCCGCCTGGTGGGGCCTGCTCGCGGTCAAGCCCCTTTACCGCGACACGTGGCTCCACGAGAACCTGCTCGTCTTCGCGGGTGTGCCCCTCACCTACTGGCTCCACCTGAAGCTGCGCTTCGACCGGCTCGCGCTGACGCTCGTCACCCTCTTCCTCGCGCTCCATCTCGTGGGGGCGCACTTCAGCTACTCCGAGGTGCCGCTGCCGTGGAAGGCGCGGAACCACTACGACCGCGTGGTGCACTTCTCGTACGGGCTCCTGCTCGCCTACCCGATGCGCGAGCTGTTCCGCTGCGAGCGGTACCCGCGCGTCCACACGCTGCTGCTCGTGATGGCGTCGAGCATGGCGTACGAGATCATCGAGTGGGCCTTCACGCTGATCGCGGCGCCCGACCAGGGCATGACCTTTCTCGGGACGCAGGGCGACGAGTGGGACGCGCAGAAGGACATGGCGCTCGCGACGCTCGGGGCCGTCATCGCGCTGCTGGTCATGAGGGGAGGGGGCCGGGGGGAGGGAGGCACCCCGCCGGCGCCCCGCGGGCATTCCTCCTGAGAGTGGACGCATCCCTCGACACCCTCCTCGCCCAACGCGCGTGGGTCCGGGCGCTCGCCGTCGCTCTCGTCGGGCGCGCGGACGCCGACGACCTCGAACAGGAGGCATGGCTGGCCGCGCTCGAGCGGCCCCCCGGCGACGAGGCTCCGCGGGCGTGGCTCGCGACGGTCCTCCGCAGGACGGCGTCGAGGATGCGTCGCACCCTCTCCCGGCGGGCCGCCCGCGAGCGCGTCGCGGCGCGGCCCGAGGCGACGGGCGCCGCGGCGGACCTGGTCGCGCTCGCGGAGACGCACGAGCGCGTCGTGCGCGCCGTCCTCGCCCTCCCGGAGCCCTACCGCTCGACGATCCTCCTCCGCTTCTTCGAGGGACTATCGCCCCCGGAGATCGCGCGGCGCACGGGAGCGCCGGTCGACACGGTGAAGGCGCGGCTTCGGCGCGGCCTCGCGCGGCTGCGCACGGAGCTCCCCGAGGACCGGGCGTGGAGCGTGGCACTCCTCGCGCTCGCCATGACCCGACGCCCGCCGTCCCTCCCCGTCGCGCTCGGAGCACTCGGCATGAGCCTCAAGACGAAGATCCTCGTCGCCGCCCTTGCGATCCTCCTTTGCGGCTCCCTCATCGCCGGACGCGCGCTCGACCGCGCGGGGGTCCCGGGCCGGGCGCAGCCTCCCCGCGAGGCCGCCTCGTCCGCCGCGACGCCGCCGGCCGTCCCCGCGGAGGCGCCCGCCCCCGGAGCCCCCCCGCTTCCCGCTCCGCCGGAGGCGCGCGAGTTCGTCGTCAAGGGCAGCGTCCGCGGCACGCTTGGGCCCGTCTACCCCGATCCGCGGATGATGCGGCCCCTCGAGCCGTTCGTCATCGGCGTCGTGGACGGCGAGCGCACGCTCTGGCCCACGCTCGAG
Organism: Planctomycetaceae bacterium; assembly: GCA_011525755.1. GTDB lineage: Bacteria > Planctomycetota > PLA2 > PLA2 > PLA2 > PLA2. The sequence goes on along the minus strand of WYBS01000002.1, from coordinate 1,856 downwards.
TCCGGCGGCAGCGCGCGGGGGACCTACCGGGCCCGGTTCCCCTTCCTCGCCCCGGAGGCGCCCTGCGAGGTCGAGCTCGGGGTGTTGGCGTTCGGCTTCGTGAGGCAGTCGAGGAAGCTCGTCGTCGAGCCCGGCGGTGCCTACGAGGCCGACTTCGTCCTCGAGAGGGGCGAGACGGTCGGGGGGACGGTCGCGGACCCGGAGGGGCGGCCGGTCCCGCACCTCGAGATCCTCGCGGTCCCGAGCGCGACCCCGCCGTGGGGACTCGTGACGGCCTACCTCCTCGACACCAGGCGGCGGCTCCTCGCGGACGAGCACTTCGCTCGCGGCGCGGTCGACGCCAGTGGGCGCTTCGAGATCTCGGGGCTTTTGCCGGGGAGGTACGCCCTCCTTGCCGACAGCGCGGACTGGATCCTCGCGCACGACGCGCTCGAGGCGCCAAAGGGCGACGTGCGCGTCGTCGCGATCCCGGCGCACGCGATCACGGGGACGATCCGCGACGCCCGGACGGGCGCGCGCGTCGCGACGGCGTCGTTCGAGGTCACGGTGAGGACGCCCGGAGGCCAAGGAAGCGTGAAGACGGGCGGCGCGCGGAACGGCGCGCTCCGGGTGGTCTGGAAGCCGCAGGCCGGGGAGATCGGGGAGGGGTTCGAGGCGGCGCTCCGGGTGGAGGCCGACGGGTACCATGCGGCCGAGCGCGTCCTGTCCTTCCCGCGCGGCACGCGGCGCGTCTCCGGAGACATCCTGCTCGATCCGGTCGACGCGGAGGAGCTCGCGGTCGCGCGGATCGAGGTCACCGACACGCGCGGGCGGCTGGTGGACGAGGAGCTCGCCTGCGTCCTCCACGGCATCGATGATCCAGAGCGTCATCCGACGACGCTGGAGTTCCTGCGCGTCGGTGCCGGCGCCTTCGAGCTGCGGGCGCCGCCGGGCCGCTGGTCCGTCCTCATCGCCCCGCGGCACGGGATGGGCGAGCCGCTCCGGTGGTCTGGGGTCGTGGACCTCGGCCGGGACGAGGCCGTGCGGTGCGCGCTGCCGGACTTCGGGGTCGTCCGGCTGCGGCACGCCGCCGCCGGGTCCTGGATCGCCGAGGCGGAGACGCCGGATGGCAACCGGTCGTACCACTGGCAGGTGGAGGCGGCCGAGATCCGCCTCGCCGCCGCCCCGGGCGAGTGGAAGGTCGGGCGCGACGGCCAGGAGTCGCGCACGATCGTCGTGCAGGATGGCGCGGAGTCGATCGTCGACCTCGACTGAACCTCCGCTCGCCCGCGCGGTTTGACCCCGCATGGGCAGGTTCTTCCGGCTCGTCGTCGCCGAGCGGCACCCCCGCTCGGGCCAGCTCGCGGGCGTCTTCGCCGCGGCCTACCGGCTGCGGCGCGAGGGCCGGCTGCCGTGGTTCGAGCGCGACGCGCTCGAGGAGCTGCTCGGCTGGTTCGGCGGGCACCTGCCGGCCCCGCGGCCGATGAGGGACGCGGCGATCTGCTGGTTCAAGGGCACGGCGAACCCGTGCACGCGCCGGGTCTGGGACCTCGCCTGACTCCTCCGCAGGAACGGCGTGTTCCCCTTCCGGGTGCGGACGAGGCGGCCGGGCTTCGTCCTCTACGAGGACGGCGTCCAGGTCGCGGCCGTGCCCTTCCGCGACACGTTCGAGAAGGGGCCCGTGCGGCTCCGGTGACCACCCGGGTGCGGAACCGCTTCCGCACCCGGCGCGCCGCAACCCCGTGCCGGACATGGACTTGCGGACGCGCCGCAGGTCAACCGTTGACGTAGAATCCTCCCATGGGCGAGCTTTGGATCATCCCGGCGCTTGTGGCCCTGAACGGCCTCCTCGCCGGCGCCGAGATGGCCGTGGTCAC
>WYBS01000127.1 GCA_011525755.1 Planctomycetaceae bacterium | reverse complement strand
TTCTACGACATGTTCCACAGCGAGCCGGTCGGCCGGCACGTCGTGCGCCTCTGCAAGACGCTCTCGTGCAAGCTGCGCGGCGCGGACGAGCTGCGCGCGCACATCAAGAAGACGTACGGCGTCGACCACGGCCAGACGACCGCCGACGGCGCGTTCACGTTCCGCTGCTTCGAGTGCCTCGGCCACTGCACGACCGCGCCGATGATGCTCGTCGACGAGGAGCGGCACGAGAACCTGACCGTGGAGCAGGTGGACCGGGTGCTCGGGGGGCTCCGATGATCGGCGAGACGCGCGTCATGCTCGAGCACGCGGGCGACCCCGAGCAGAGGACGCTCGCGGGGTACCGGAAGCACGGCGGCTACCAGGCGCTCGCGAAGGCGCTCCGCGAGATGAAGCCGGAGGAGGTCACCGAGGAGGTCCTGAAGTCGGGGCTCCGGGGGCGCGGGGGAGCGGGGTTCCCGACGGGGCGCAAGTGGAAGTTCGTCCCGAAGACCACGAAGAGGAAGTACATCGCGGTCAACGCGGACGAGAGCGAGCCGGGGACCTGCAAGGACCGGCAGATCATGGAGAACGACCCGCACCAGCTGATCGAGGGGACGCTCCTCGCGGCCTACGCCATCGGTGCGGAGACCTGCTACATCTACGTCCGCGGCGAATACCCGCACTCGATTGCCGCCCTCGAGAACGCCCTCGACGAGGCGCGCGGCGCCGGGCTCGTGGGCAGGGACATCATGGGCTCCGGGTTCTCCTGCGACATCTGGGTCCACCCGGGCGCGGGAGCCTACATCTGCGGCGAGGAGACGGCGCTCCTCACCTCGCTCGAGGGGAACCGCGGCTATCCGCGGCTGCGCCCGCCGTTCCCCGCGGTCGAGGGGCTCTGGAAGAGCCCGACGGTCGTCAACAACGTCGAGACGCTCTCCTGCGTCACGCACATCCTGCGCCGCGGCGCGGCCTGGTTCTCGTCGCTCGGGTGCGAGGGCTCGACGGGGACGCGGCTCTTCTGCATCTCCGGTCACGTGAAAAACCCGGGCGTCTACGAGCTCGAGTGCGGGAAGTTCACGCTTCGCGAGCTGCTCATGGACCTCGCCGGCGGGACGCCCTCGGGCCGTCCGATCAAGGGAGTGCTCCCCGGCGGATCGAGCATGCCGGTGCTCACCGAGGCGGAGCTCGACGTCCGCTTCGACCTCGACTCGATCGCCAAGGCGGGGTCGAGCCTCGGCAGCGGCGCGATCATGGTCTTCGACGACAGCGTGAGCGCGGTGGACGTCGCGCTCAACATCTCCCAGTTCTACTCGCACGAGTCGTGCGGCCAGTGCACGCCGTGCCGCGAGGGGAGCGACTGGGTGCGCCTCATGCTCGACGCGGTGCGCCGCGGCGAGGCGAAGACGAAGGACGTGGCGCTCCTCCTCGACGTGCTCGACCGGATCGAGGGGAACACGATCTGCGCGCTCGCCGAGGCGTTCTGCTGGCCGGTCCGCAGCTTCGTCAGGAAGTTCGGCGCCGAGTTCGAGGCCCATGTCGCGGGGAGGGCGAGCGCGTGAGCGGCAGCGTGAACATCACCGTCGACGGCAAGCAGGTCGCGGTCCCCGCGGGGCTGAACCTCATCGAGGCCGCCCGCTATGCCGGGAAGTCGGTGCCGCACTACTGCTACCACCCGCGCCTCTCGGTCGCGGGCAACTGCCGGATCTGCCTCGTCGAGATCCAGGGGCAGGGCAAGCTCCAGATCGCGTGCAACACGCGCGTGACCGAGGGGATGTCCTACTTCACCGACAACGACCGGGTGCGGAAGGCGCGCGAGGGGGTGATGGAGCTGCTGCTCATCAACCACCCGCTCGACTGCCCGATCTGCGACCAGGCGGGCGAGTGCAAGCTGCAGGAGTACGCGGTCGAGCACGGCAGCGGGATCACGCGGTACGCATTCGAGAAGGTCAGGAAGCCGAAGAACGTCTCCTGGGGCGACAAGGTCGTGTTCGACTCCGAGCGCTGCATCCTGTGCACGCGCTGCGTCCGCTTCCTCGATGAGGTCGCCGGGACGCCGGAGGTCGGCCTCGACCTGCGCGGCGAGAAGTGCACGCTCGTCGTCAAGGGCGACGGCAAGCTGACCTCGCCCTACCAGATGAACATCATCGACCTCTGCCCGGTCGGCGCGCTCACGAGCCGCGACTTCCGGTTCAAGTCGCGCGTCTGGTTCATGCACTTCACGGACACGGTCTGCACGTCGTGCGCGCGCGGCTGCAACACGGTCGTCGGCAGCCGCGGCGACCGCGTGCTGCGGATGGTGCCGCGCACGAACCCCGACGTGAACGACAGCTGGATGTGCGACTTCGGCCGCCTCCACTACGCGTTCGTGAACGACGAGACGCGGCTCACGCTGCCGCGCGTCGCGGGCAAGGGGGCGCCCTACGCCACGGCGCTCCAGCGCGCGAAGGCGATTCTCGAGGGGGCCCGGGGGCAGGGGATCCTCGCCGTCGCGTCGCCGTTCATGACGAACGAGGAACTCTTCGCGATGAAGGAGCTCCTCGACCGCCTGGGCGTCGAGGACCGCTTCTTCCTGAAGCCGACGGGGGAGGGCGACGATCTCCTCGTACACCCGGAGAAGTGCCCGAACGCGCGCGGCGCGGCGCTGCTCGGCTTCGCCGAGGCGCCGGCGGAGTGGCCGTCGAAGGAGTACGGCGCGCTCCTCTACTTCGCCCCGCACGAGGGCGCCGACCTCCCGGAGGAGGTGCTCCTGCGCGCGAAGCGGCGGATCGTCTTCTCGCTCAAGGAGCGCGAGGCGGATGTCTGCTTCCCGCTCACGACGTGGATCGAGAAGGACGGGACCGTGGTGAGCGCGGGCGACCGCCTCCAGCGGCTCACGAAGGGGATCTCGTTCGAGCCGACGCTCGTGACCGAGCGCACCGTGCTCGACCGGCTGCACGCGTCGCTCGACGCCGCGCACCGCCCGCCCGACACCGCGGCGCAGGCGGTCGCGCGGCTCGCCGCCGCCGTCCCCGCCTTCGCCGGCGTCACGTGGCAGAGGATCGGGCCGCTGGGCATGAAGCTCGAGGCGGCGGGAGCCCCGGCGTGACGTACGTCCTCGGGAAGCTCCTCCACATCGTGATCGTCGCGGGCGCCGCGCTCCCGGGGCTCGCCGCGGTGCTCGTCTGGGCGGAGCGGCGCGTGAGCGCGTTCATCCAGGACCGTCTCGGGCCGAACCGCGTCGGCCCCGCGGGGCTCCTCCAGCCGATCGCGGACCTCCTCAAGTTCATCTTCAAGGAGGACGTGATCCCCGGGCACGTGAACAAGACGCTCTACGTGCTCGCGCCCGCGATGAGCCTCGTGCCTGCGCTCGTCGCCTTCTGCGTCGTCCCCTACGCGCGCGGCATGGCGATCGCCGACGTGAACGTCGGCATCCTCCTCGTCTTCGCGATCTCCTCGATCGCCGTCTACGGCGTCTCGATCGGCGGCTGGGCGGGGAACAGCAAGTACAGCCTCCTCGGCGGCGTGCGCGCGAGCGCGCAGATGATCTCCTACGAGCTCGCGCTGGGCGCCTCGTGCGTGCCGGTCTTCCTCGTGGTCGGCGAGCTCAACATGGAGGCGATCGTCGCCTGGCAGAAGGCGAACGGCTGGCTGGTCTTCTACCTCTTCCCCGCGTGGATCATCTTCCTCGTCTCGAGCTACGCGGAGACGAACCGCCTCCCCTTCGACCTCCCCGAGGCCGAGACCGAGCTCGTCGCCGGCTACCACACCGAGTACTCCTCGATGAAGTTCGCGCTCTTCTTCCTCGCGGAGTACATCCACATGATCACGGCCTCGGCGCTCTCCGTGACGCTCTTCTTCGGCGGCTACGAGCTGCCGTGGGTGACGCTGCCGGGCGGCGCCTGGGGCACCGTGCTCAGCGGGCTCGTCTTCTTCGGCAAGATCTCCTTCTTCCTTTTCCTCTTCATCTGGGTGCGCTGGACGCTGCCGCGGTTCCGGTACGACCAGCTCATGAACCTCGGATGGAAGATCCTCTTCCCCGCGAGCCTCGTCGTCGTGCTCGCGACGGCGGGATGGATCGCGATGGTGACGCCGTGAAGACAAGGGTCGTCAAGCGCCCGCAGATGAGCCTCGGCGAGCGCATCTACTTCGCGACGATCGTGAAGGGGCTCCTCCTCACGATCAGGCACTTCTTCGGGGTCTTCGGCGACCTCTTCCACTGGAAGACCAAGACGACCGCGATCACGATGCAGTACCCGGAGGAGCGCTGGGACTTCAAGGACAACTTCCGGGGCGCGCCCGCGCTGGTCATGGACCAGTTCGGCCGCGAGAAGTGCGTCGCCTGCCAGATGTGCGAGTTCGTGTGCCCGCCGAAGGCGATCACGATCTGGCCCGCGGAGTTCGCGACGACGGACAACAACGTCGAGAAGTACCCCGACCGGTTCGAGATCGACATGCTCCGCTGCATCTACTGCGGCTTCTGCGAGGAGGCGTGCCCCGAGGAGGCGATCTTCCTCGTGAAGGAGGCGGAGCTCGTCCACACAGAGAAGAAGGACTTCATCCACGACAAGAAGAAGCTCTACCAGATGGGCGGGATCCGGGAGGACCGGATCCTGAAGTGGCAGCACAAATGACCACGCTCTTCTTCTGGATCTTCGCCGTCGTCGTCGCGGGCTCCGCGCTCCTCGCGATCACGCGCAGGAACGGCGTCGCCGCGGCTCTCTGGGCCGCCTCCTCCTTCGTCGGGATCGCCGGCGTGTTCGTGCTCCTCGGCGCCTACTTCCTCGCGGTCGTCGAGGTGCTCGTCTACGCGGGCGCGATCATGGTGCTCTTCCTCTTCGTGATCATGCTGCTGAACCTACGGGAGGCGGACCTGAAGGTCGTGCAGGGCCCGCGCATGCACGTGGGCGGCGCGATCCTCGGGGCGCTCTTCCTCGCGGGGCTCGTCTGGACCTGCCGCCGCTCGGGGCTCTTCGACGTCCCCCTGGACGCGAAGGGGCCCGTGGGGGAGACGGGTGCCGTCGCGGCGCCGCTCTTCCGGGACTACGTGCTGCCCTTCGAGATCGTCTCCTTCCTGCTCCTCGCCGCGATGGTGGGGGCGGTGCTGCTGACGAAGCGGAGGCTCTCGTGAGGGGGGGCCAGGGGGCCGGGGGGATCGGGGGGGCGCGATGACCGTCGGCCACCTCGTCACCCTCGCCGGCGTGCTCTTCACGCTCGGCATGCTCGGCGTGCTCTCGCGCAGGAACATCCTCATCATCCTCCTGTCGGTCGAGCTGATGCTCAACGCGGCGGCGCTCGCCTTCGTGGCGTTCGCGTCGTACCGGGGCAACCTCGACGGGCAGGTCATGGTCTTCTTCGCGATCGCGGTGGCGGCGGCCGAGGTGGCCGTCGGCCTGGCACTCGTGATCGCGCTCTTCCGCATCCGCGTCACCGTGGACGCGGACCAGGTCAACCTGCTCAAGCAATGAGGGAAGAAGCCCTGCGCCGCGCTGCCCCCCGGCCCCCCCTGAATCACGTTCCTCTGAGGTGCGCATGACCGGGTTTCTCGCGTGGCTCACGCTGATCGCCCCGCTCGGCGCCGCGGTCGTCCTCACGATCCTGCCCGGGCTCCGCAGGAGCTCCCTCGGGCCGCTCGTGGCGGTCGGCTCGGTGCTCCTCTGCGCCGCGACGTCGCTCATCTTCTGGATGGGCGGCAAGAGCACGGATGTCGAGAGCACGTGGACGTGGATGGACTTCGCGACGGGCGCGGGGCGCGGGATCGAGCTCGGCGTGCTGGTCGACCCGCTCTCCAAGATGATGCTCCTCGTCGTCGGGTGGGTCGGCTCGGCGATCTTCCTCTTCGCGCTCGGCTACATGAAGGGCGACCCGTCGATCGGGCGCTTCTTCGCGAAGTTCGCGCTGTTCGTCTTCTCGATGCTCGGCATCGTGCTCTCGACGAACTTCCTCATGATCTTCGTCTTCTGGGAGCTCGTGGGCGCGAGCAGCTACCTGCTCATCGGCTACTACGTCGACAAGCCGAGCGCGGTCGAGGCGGGCAAGAAGGCGTTCCTCACGAACCGCGTCGCGGACTTCGGGTTCCTGCTCGGGATCCTGATGATCTGGAACCTGACCGGGTCGTTCCACTTCGGCGAGATCGAGGCGGCCGTGCGCGCGGGGAAGCTCTCCGGCGCGGACGCGGGCCAGCTCGCGCTCGCGTCGTTCCTGATCTTCGTCGGCGCGATGGGGAAGAGCGCGCAGATCCCCTTCCACGTCTGGCTGCCGGACGCCATGGAGGGCCCGACGCCGGTCTCCGCGCTGATGCACGCGGCCACGATGGTCGCGGCGGGCGTCTACATGGTGATCCGCGTCTTCTTCTGCTTCGAGCCGCTCGGCGGCGCGGACTGGGGCTGGGCGCCGGGGTTCGTCGCCTGGACGGGCGGGTTCACCGCGATCCTCGCCGCGACGATCGCGCTCGTGCAGCGCGACATCAAGAAGGTGCTCGCGTACTCGACGCTCTCGCAGCTCGGCTACATGGTGATGGCGCTCGGCGCGGGCGCCTACTCGATCGCCATGTTCCACCTGACCACGCACGCCTTCTTCAAGGGGCTCCTCTTCCTCTGCGCGGGCTCCGTGATCCACGGCTGCCACCACGAGCAGGACATGTTCGCGATGGGCGGGCTCCGGAAGAAGATGCCCGTCACCTTCTGGACCTTCACCGCCGGCATGCTGGCGCTCACGGGCATCTGCCCCTTTGCGGGCTTCTGGAGCAAGGACCTGATCCTCGACGCGCTCCATGCGAAGCACCTCGCGGGCCTCCAGCTCGCGGCGACGGCCACGGCGGGCCTCACGGCGCTCTACATGTCGAGGGCGTGGTTCCTGACGTTTTTCGGCGAGTACCGCGGCCACGCACACCCGCACGAGTCGCCGAAGGTGATGACGCTGCCGCTCGTCTTCCTCGCCGCGATGTCGGTCGTCATCGGCGTCGCCGGGTACTTCGACTGGCTCTTCCCGGTGCAGGGGTATCTCGGCAAGTGGACGATGCAGGTGCTCCACGTGAACGCGAGCATCGCGATCGTCTCGACGGGCGTCGTGCTCCTTGGCTACGGGATCGCGTGGGCGATCTACACGCGGCCGACGCTGGACCGCGCCGAGGCGGTCCGCGCCCGCTTCCCCGCGGTCTACGACCTCCTCTGGAACAAGTACTACTTCGACGACTTCTATCTCTGGCTCGTGCGGAGCGTGCAGCAGGGGATCGCGCGGGTCTGCCGCGCCTTCGAGGAGAACGTGATCGTGAAGGGTCTCGTGGGCGTGCCGGTCGGGTTCACGACGTGGGTGGCGGACCGGTCGCGCCGGCTCCAGGCGGGCCGGCTCAACTTCTACGCCTACGTGTTCGTGGGCGGCGTGACCGTGCTTCTCCTCTTCCTCCTCGCGGTGGGGGCGCGCTGATGCTCTCCCTCATCGTCCTCCTCGCGCCCGCCGTCGGCTGCTTCCTGCTCTTCTTCATGAAGGAGCGCGACGACGCGGATCGCGAGCGGATCCGCGGCGCGGCCACGCTCTCCGTGACGGCGAGCCTCCTCGCCTCGTTCTGGATGTGGCTCGCGTACGACACGGGCGGCGAGCGCTACCAGAACGTCGTGGACGTCTCATGGGCGCCGTCGCTCGGGATCGGCTTCCGGCTCGGCACGGACGGGATCTCGATCGCGATGGTCGTCCTCACGTCCGTGGTCATCTGGGCGGGCTGCTACGTCTCCCGCTCGATCAAGGACCGGGTGAAGGAGCACTACATCCTGCTCCTCGCGCTGGTCACCGGCGTCTTCGGCGTCTTCCTCTCGCTCGACCTGTTCTTCTTCTACTTCTTCTACGAGATGGCCGTGATCCCGATGTACCTGCTCATCGGGGTCTGGGGGAGCCGCGCGGCGCAGTACTCCAAGGAGTACGCGACGATGAAGCTCACCCTCTACCTGACGACGGGCGCGGTCTTCGCGCTGGTCGGGCTCCTCGCGGTCTACTTCCAGGGGAGCGAGGCGCTGCAGGCGGCGGGACGCCTCCAGCCGGGCGAGCGCACGTTCGACATCCGGCTGCTCGGCGAGGCGGTCTACTCGGCGGGCTTCCAGAAGGCGTGGTTCCCGGTCGTCTTCCTCGGCTTCGCGTGCATCGTCCCGATGTGGCCGCTCCACTCGTGGTCGCCGATCGGCCACGCCGCGGCGCCCTCGTCGGTCTCGATGCTCCACGCCGGCGTGCTGATGAAGCTCGGCGCCTACGGCATCCTGCGGCTCGGCTTCGACGTGCTGCCGCTGGGCGCGCAGCACTGGATGGGCTGGGTCGCCGTGCTCTGCTGCATGAACATCCTCTACGGCGGCCTCGTCGCGATGGCGCAGCGGGACATGAAGTTCATCATCGGCTTCTCGAGCTCGAGCCACATGGGCTACGTGCTCCTGGGCCTCTCGACCGTGGGAGTGATGGGGGTCTCGGGGGCCGTGTTCCTGATGTTCGCTCACGGCATCATGACCGCGCTGGCCTTCGGCCTCATCGGCTGGTTCTACGACCAGACGCACACGCGCGTCGTGGACGACCTCGGCGGGATGATCCGCCAGATGCCCTTCGTCGGCACCTGCTTCGTGATCATGGCCATGGCCTCCGCGGGGCTGCCGGGGTTCGCGAACTTCGCCAGCGAGCTCCTCGTGATCGTCGGCGCGTGGAAGTCCTCCTTCCCGCTCGCGGGGACGGGGCTCTCGGTCCCCGGCTGGATCCCGACGATCGCCGCGATCTGGGGCATCGTGATCAGCGCGACCTACCTCTTGCGCGCCGTCCGGGACGCGTGGTTCGGGCCCAGTAACCCGCGGTGGGAAGGCCTCGAGGACGCGCGCGCCTTCCGCCATCGCCTTCCCTTCGTCGGGCTGATCCTCGTGCTCACGCTGACCGGCTGCTTCCCGAGGACGATCGTCGACACCATCAAGGACGGGGTGAAGCGGCTGCGGCCGATTCCCTCGGCCCCCGAGGAGGCGCAGCGGTGAGCGGCTGGAATCTCGGTCTCGCGCTGCCCGAGTGGATCCTTGCCGGGTGCGTCCTCGCGGCGCTCGCCGCGGACGCGCAGGGCAGGGGCGAGTGGGTCCGGCGCTTCGCCTGGTTCGGCGTCCTCGCGGCGACGGCCGCGGCGGGCCTCCAGGGGCTCCTCCGCCTCGACACGGGCACGAAGCTCCACGCCTTCCACGGGCGCTACGGCCTCGATGCGTTCGCCGTCGTCTTCAAGCTCATCTTCGGCGGCACCTCGCTCTTCATCCTCGCGATGTCGGGGCAGTGGCTCAGCCGCGTCGACCGCGGCCACGGCGAGTTCCGCCTGCTCGCGCTCATGGCGACGCTCGGGATGTTCTTCGCCTGCTCGATCGAGGACTTCGCGTCGCTCTTCGTCTCGCTCGAGCTGATCACCGTCTGCTTCTACTGCCTCGCCGCCTTCAAGCGCAACGACGCGCGCTCGGTCGAGGCGGGGATCAAGTACGTCATCCTCGGCGGCCTCGCGAGCGCGTTCCTCCTGCTCGGCATCGCGTTCCTCTACGGCGCGACGGGCAGCCTCGAGATCCGCGCGCTCAGCGCGCATGCGGACGACCTCGGCCACGCGGGCGCGTCGCTCCTCCAGTTCGGCGTGCTCCTCGTGATCGTCGGCCTCGCGTTCAAGATCGCGGCGGTCCCCTTCCAGGTCTGGACGCCCGACGTCTACGAGGGCGCGGCCTCGCCCGTGACGGCCTTCCTCTCCATGGGATCCAAGGCGGCCGGGTTCGTCCTCCTGCTCAAGGTCGTCCGCGCGTGCCTCGGCCCCGGCGCCGACGCGGGCCTCCGGGATCCCGACGCGGTACGGTGGCTCGGGCTCGTCGCGCTGATGGCGGCCACGACGCTCCTCTACGGCAACCTCGGCGCGATGTGGCAGGGGAACCTCAAGCGGCTGCTCGGCTACAGCTCGATCGGCCACGCGGGCTACGCGCTCATGGGCATCTTCGCGCTCTCCGAGGCGGGGTTCGCCGCGGTCGTCTACTACCTGATGGCCTACCTCTTCACCGTGCTCGGCGTCTTCGCCGTGATCATCCTCGTGAACGGCGCGACGAAGAGCCACGCGATCGACGACTACTCGGGCCTCGGCCGCCGCTCGCCCTTCCTCGCGCTCGTGCTCACGGTCGGGCTGCTCTCGCTCGCGGGCGTGCCGCCGCTCGGCGGCTTCTTCGGGAAGTTCCTGATCTTCCGGGCCGTCGTGGACAAGGGCGGCGTGCTCGCGTACTCGCTCGCCTTCGTCGGCGCCGCCGGCGTGGTCATCTCCCTCTACTACTACCTCTGCGTCGTGAAGCGTCTCTACATGCACGAGCCCGGCCCGGATGCGCCCGCGACGATCGCGGTGCCCGCTCCGATGAAGGCCGTGCTGTGGACCTGCCTCGCCGGCATGTTCGTCCTCGGCATCTTCATGGGGCCGTTCGTCGCGCTGGCCGAGGAGGCCGCGCGCGCGCTCGTGGCCTCGCGCTGACACCGCGCTCCGACACGCGCGGTGACACCCGCCGCCGACACGCGCGCCCGCCCGCGCGCGGAGTGACACCGCGCTCCGACACATCGCGGGAAGATCGCGCGGCGCTTTTCCCGTAGACATCGCCGCGACCCGCGTGAGAATCGGCCGCGGTCGTCCCGCGTGGAATCGGGGCGGCCTTGGCGCCCGCAACGGGCGCCGGAGAAGGGCCGGGACCGTCGCCGCCAACGCGCGAGGTCCCCTTTCACGAGAGAGGATCCCATGCTCAAGCTCGGGCATGCCGCTGCCCTTTGCGCAGCGGCGATCGCGATCGCGTCCGTCCCCGCGTGCACGGGAGAGCCGCCGCCGCTCGCGGCGGTCCGCTCGATCCGGTTCGTCACCCTGTCCCTGCCGGCGGGCGACGCGGGCCTTCCCTACGACGCGAGGATCGTTGTCGCGTCGGGAGGCGGAGCGCCGCCGCCCGACCGGTTCGAGATCGCCGAGGGTTCGCTCCCGGAGGGGCTCTCGCTCGCGCGCGACGGCGCTCCGGGCGACGCGCGCATCTCCGGGATCCCGCGCGAGAAGGGCGCGCACGCGTTCACGCTGAAGGCGATCGCGACCGTGAAGGGAGGGACGGACCTCGCGACGTCGCGCGCGTTCCGTATCGAGATCGGCGAAGGGAGGGTCGCGATCCTCACTCCGACGGCCGAGGAGGGCACGTCCGATCCCGCCGTGCCCGCGTTCCCCGCGCGCATCCCGTTCGTGAACCCCGCGAACCCGGAGGCGTTCTTCTCCTTCGCGTTCCTCCTCGGCGGCGGATCGGGGAAAAACGTCGCGACGGTCCATGGCCCGCGCGAGTGGGAGCTCTCGGTCTTCGACGCGCCGGTCGCGGAGGGGGCGTCGCTCCGCGCCGACACGGAGGAGCCCGGCGCCTCGGGATTCGCGGACGGCGGGGTCTTCGCGCTCCAGGCGGGGCCGCGGAAGGTGCAGATCGGCGGGTTCCCCTCGCCGCGCGGCCCCGTCCTCGAGGACCGCGATGGCGACGGGATCGCGGAGTCGCCGTTCCTCGTCCCGCTCGCGAAACGGTTCCAGGACGCGGACGCGCCGCGGAGCTCGCGCCGCGATCTCGCGGACACGACCGGGCTCGCCGGGGGCGACCCGACGCTCGGTTCCCCGGAGCCCCTCCTCTTCACCGACTACTTCGATCCCGCGTACGAGCCGCGCGCGAAGTACCCCTTCGCGGCGGACCAGTACGGGAATGCCTTCTTCGTGCCCTACGTGCCGGGCGTCGATCCGTCGCCGCTCCAGTACCGGCTGATCGTCGAGGCGATCGACACCCGCGGCACGCCCGGGCGCGACGACGACGTGATCGCGCGGAAGGCGTACGTCGCGCGCGTCGAGATCCCGGACATCGCGATCGACACCGTGCTCCTGCCGCGGGGGCAGGCGGGCGTGCTCTACGCGGCGCAGCTCTCGCTCTCGGGCGGCGTTCCGCCGCTCTTCGCCGACCTCGTGTGGGTGGACGGCACCGCGGACCTCGCGCCGACGCCCGCCGACCCGCTCACGAAGGAGCTCCTGGGGGTCGAGATCGACCCGCGCGCGTGGACGTTCGTCGGCGCGCCGCGCGCGTCCGGGGACGTCGAGCTCACGGTGCGCGCGTGGGCGCCGGTGATGAACCCGAAGCAGGGGGCGGCGGAGGCGGCGCCGACGGGGGCCCCTGGCGAGCGCGACGGCGTGCTCGATCCGGACGGGCCGACGGGTCCCGCGCAGGCGAAGGGCGGGCGCCACCGCACGTTCCGCGTGGAGCTCGCGCCGCCCGCGCCGCCGTCGATCGCGAACACGGCGCTCGCGCCCGGCGTGGACGGGCAGGCGTATCCCGGGGACCGGATTTCGGGGGTCGGAGGGGCGCCGCTCCTCGTGCCCTACCCGCCGGGGTTCTTCGACCTGGACCCCGACGCGCCTTACCCGGCGTCCGCGGCGCAGCGTACGTACGAGTGGAACGCGATGCACGTGCGCGACGCGAGCTACCCGAAGGGCGCGATGGCGCCCGGCCTCCCGGCCGCCCTCGGGTTCGAGCGGAGCCCGGCGGTAGCGACGAACGGCACGATCACGGGCGTCACGCTCGACCGCGGGTTCCACGTGGTGCGCTTCGAGGGACGGGACTTCTACGCGGGCCCCGCCGCGGCCCCGGACCCCGGCCTCCACCGCGCCCGCTTCGAGAAGCCGCTCGCGATCTCCGTCTCGCCCGACCGCGCCCTCTACCTCCGCGGCGTGCAGGCGACGGAGGCGCCGGGCGGCGCGCCGACGGGGCTCGTCGAGCCCCTCGCGCAGATGGGAGAGCCGCACATGGCGCCGCTGCTCCTCGCCGCCGGCCTCTTCGCGACCGAGACGGGACATCGGCCCGCGCCCGCCGGCGCGCTCCCGGTGCAGCTGGACACGCTGCCCGTCATGCTCTGCAACGGGGGGTCGGACGCGGGGAACCGCATGTCGATCCCGCAGGTCCGGGGCTTCTGGCCCGCGGAGTCGAACAAGGAGACGCGCTGGGACGCGACCGGCCAGCAGGCGTGGAAGCACGTCCAGCAGGAGCTCACGTGGATTGAGGCGCCCGACGCGGAGCGCACGCGGGTGCTCCTCTGGGCGGACGCGACGACGACGAAGACGTTCTCGAACAAGGCGTGGTCGCAGAAGTACCAGCAGCTCGACCCGGCGAGGCGGCGCGGCGTCCTCGTGGTGAAGCCCCTCACGGGGGAGTGGTTCCTCCCCGCGATCCTCGACGGCACGGTCCCGGACCACGGCACGCTCTTCGGCGCGGAGGCGGTCGTCTCGGCGAGCAGCGTCGCCGGCGCGGGGTCGCGCCACACCTACGGCGACCGCTTCTACACGAAACTGTATTATTATGCGGTACGAGACTCGGCGCACGACCGGGAGGCGCACCTCCACGGCGGCAGCGCGTGGCTCTCCCCGTACGCGTCGGCGTCGGACAGCGCGAAGGGCTACTACCTGCAGAGCCTCGGCCGGACGGCGACGTCCGTGGCGATGTCCCGGGACGGCGTCTGGTGCGCGACGGCGCTCGTGGGCGGCTCGGACGTCCAGAAGATCCTCCTCTGGCGGAACGACGGGGAAGCCGTCCCGGCCGCGATCCTCGCGCAGCCCTTCGCCGTCGCCGTCGGCGGCCGCGACGGCGACGGCGCGCCCCTCGCGGGCTCGGCCTGCATCCTGAAGGTCGGCGGGCAGGCGGCGGGAAGCGCCGTGCTCACGAGGAGCGGGCGCCACCTGCTCCCGGACTCCCTCTGCTTCGTCGAGAACGGCATCCTCTTCCTCAACGAGACGCAGCTCGACCGCGTGTTCGGCGTGAGCCTCCTCGACGGCCACCTGTCGAGCGTCGACCTCAATGAGGCACGGACGGGCGTGAACGGCGCGGGGGCGGGCCCCGCGGTCAGCGCCGCGACCGGCCAGTTCGTCCCGGACCAGGACTACCTCCGCGGGCAGGGAGGCGCCCAGGGGTTCGGGGCGCAGTTCGCGTTCGCGGGGGACCTGCCCGACCCGGGCGAGGAGGGCCCGGACCGCGTCGCCTTCGTCGCCGGGAGCAACGCGTTCCTCGCGCCGCTCACGGATCTCGACGGATACCCGCGGGAGGGCTACGCGCTCCACGCGAACCGGGCCAAGGCGCTCCTGTTCCTCGACCTCGACACGGGCAACGGCGGCCTCGACCTCGGCACGTCGACGCTCCGGGACCTGACCGGCGCCGACCCGCGCGTCCACGGCGACCTGCTCACGCCCGGCCGGCCCGGCGAGGAGCTCGACTACCTCGCGCTCTCCGACGACGGCCGCTACGCCGCGGTCGTGCGCGACATCGCGACGGAGGACCACATGCCGAGCAGCGCGTTCGGCTACCGCGCGACCTTCCACACCTCCATCGGCCCCCGCGACGAGTCGGGCGACGCGTGGACCGCGTCCCACGACCTGCTGCTCGTGTCGACGGACGGCGGGGATCTGCACGCCGGGGCGTCGGGGGCGCAGCACGTCCTCTTCGCCGGGACCGGCTCGCTCGCCGCGACCGATCCGCCGAACCTGCCCCCGTACGCCGCGGGGAAGGCGCACCTCGACGCGTCGTTCCGCCGGCTGAACGGCCTTCTGTTCGCGCCCGACGGGAGGACGCTCGTCTTCAACTACGCGGGCCACGACGGCTTCAACCCGCTCTACCACGGCGGGACGGGCACCGGGGCGCCGCACAACCCGGAGCAGCTGGGGACCCATGGCGGATCGGGGACGCAGTCGAGCCTCGCGCTCTCGTTCCGCACTCCGTCGGGCGGCGCGATCGACTTCACGGACGGCGGCATCCTCTCGAACGACCTCGGGGGCATCCCGGGCGCGGGGGCGACCTCCGCGCCCTACGGCCAGAGCGCGTCGTCGCACTGCTTCTGGGCGACGTTCCGGAGTCCGAACGGCAGGTTCCTCTACTACGTGTGCGACGGGATCGACACGAGCCTCTCGTTCA
Source organism: Planctomycetaceae bacterium (assembly GCA_011525755.1). GTDB lineage: Bacteria > Planctomycetota > PLA2 > PLA2 > PLA2 > PLA2. The sequence goes on along the minus strand of WYBS01000127.1, from coordinate 42,446 downwards.
CCGCGGCGAACCGGAACTTCATGGTCGGCTTCAACATCGGCGCGGAGACCATCGGCGGCCGTGCCCCCTTCACCCCCTTCCTTCCCCATCCGACGACGGTCGGATTCGAGCAGTTCGACTGCAACGCATGGTGCTACGAGAGCCGGTTCGCGGCCTCGCCGGGCACGAGCATCCTCTGCGTCGTCGCGAGCGACGCGAGCTCCGGCGCCGGGAGCGCCACGGACCTCGAGGTGTACGCGATGGACGCGGACATGGGCACCGATCTCGTCGCGCTCACGTCCGCGGTCACGGGCGGCACGGGGAACGCGATCAACCACCTCTGCCTCTCCGCGGACGGGCGCGTGCTCGCGGGGCAGGTGTCGAAGACGGCGGCGAGCAGCGCCAACGGGCGCGCATTCCTGAACGGGGTCTCGGACCTCTTCGTCGTCCGGAACGTGCGCGAGGCGGTCGCCGGCGCGACGCCCGACGCGCTCGTCGTGAGCAGGGAGCGCTCGCACGGCGCGTCGGTGGCGTTCGTGGGGGAGGGGGCGGGGGGAGGGGCGCAGGCGCTCGTCTTCAGCGCGGGCCCCGCGGCGGCATCGAACGCGTCGTGGGCCACGCGCACGCTCCTCTCGGCGCCGCTCGCGCCGGGCGCGGTCCCGACCGTCATCGACGGCACGGAGTCCCACTACGCCGTGCTCGCGGCCGGCAGGAAGGAGGACGACGACCCCGCCTCGGCGGACTGATACGAAGCGACAGCCGCGGCGCCCTCCGCGCCGCGAACGCGCGGGGCCGGAAAGGCGCCCGGCCCCGCGGCATTGCGGCTACTGCACGCGCAGGTGCGCCGCGAACTGCTCGGCGGTGTAGTTGCCGCCGCCGCCCTGCCACAGCACCTTCTCGCCCGTCGGGTCGAGGAGCGCGTAGTAGGGGAGCGCGATCGTCCCGAACCGCTCCTTCTGGAAGTCGCGGTTCTTCCGGTTCTCCTCGGGACCGTCCGTGTAGAGGGCGATCTCCACGAGGTTGCCGAACTCCTTCTGCACGGCCTTCGAGAGGAACGGACCCCGTTCCATCTGGCGGCAGACCGCTCACGTGTAGCCGGTGAAGTGGAGGAAGATGTTTCTCCCCTTCTCCTTCGCGATCCGCACGCCCTCGTCGTAGTCGTGCGCGACCGCGACGAACGCGAGGCTGTAGTCGGCCTCGAACTGCGGGAGGAAGGACTCGAGCGTCGAGCCCGCCTTCGTCCCGAGGACCGTGTCGAGCCCCGGCCCCGTGGCGCCGTAGCCGAGCAGCGCCGTGATGCCGAGCATGAAGAGCCCGGCGACCGCGCGGCCCTTGCCGAGCGACCACTTCGCCCCCTTCGCGAAGAGGTCGAAGAACCCGAGGAGGTAGAGGCCCGCGGCGAGGAACGAGATCGCCCAGAGCACGAGGAAGAGCTCGCGGCCCACGAAGAAGGTGCCCGCGGCGATGTCGACGTTCGAGAGGAACTTGAGGACGAGGCCGAGCTCGACGATCCCGAGCGTCACCTTGAGCCGCTTCATCCACTCGCCGCTCCGGGGCATCGCCTGGAACGCCTTCGGCGAGAGCGAGAGGATCACGAACGGGACGGCCATCGTGAGGCCGAACACGCCCATCGCGAGGATGCCGCGGGCGGCCTGCCCCTCCTTCGCGGCGAAGACGAGGAGGCTCCCGATGAAGGGCACCGTGCAGGTGAACGACGTGATCACGAGCGTGAGGCCCATCACGAACACGCTCAGGTAGCCGCCGCTCCCCGAGGCCTTCGCGGCGAGGTCGTCGAAGAACGACGGCAGCCGGATGTCGAAGAGGCCGAGGAGCGAGAGGCCGAAGACGAGGAAGAGGGCGGCGAAGACGAGGTTGAGCGGCCAATCGACCGCGAAGTTGAGGATCGTCTCGCCCGCCACGAGCGCCTGGCTGACCGCGACGCCGATGAGCGTGAAGATCGCGACGATCCCGAGGCCGTAGGCGACCGCGAGCGGCACGCTGCTCCGGTGCCCCGCCTCCGCCTGCTTCGTGAAGAAGGAGACGGTGATCGGGATCAGCGGGTAGGTGCAGGGCATGAGCAGCGCGAGGATCCCCGCGCCGACCGCGAGCCCGATGAGGCCCCAGATGGACTTCCCCGCGATGTCGGATCCCGCCGCGTCCGCCCCGGACGCCTCCGGAGCCACCGGCTTGTCCGGCGGCGCGGAGGAGGGCTCGCCCGCCGGGCTCTCCAGGGCCTCCGAAGCCCCCTCCACATCAAACGCCAGAGACAGGTACGAAATCGCGTTCGGGTCGCACTGGTTCACGTCGCACGCCTGGAAGAAGAGGAGCACCCTCAGCTCCACCTTCCCGCCTTGCGTCGGCGTGAACGGGATCTCGAGCGGGAACGTCCCCTCGTACTTCTTCCCCGGCGGCATCGCCGGGCCGCCGCCCGTCCACGCCGTGGCGCCGCGCCACCCGGCCGGGGGGAGCAGCGCGGCGACGAGCGGGAGCCCCTCGTCCGAACCCTTCGCGCCGTAGACGTGGAACCCCTCCGCGACCGTCGCCGTGACGACGACCGCGTTCGCCCGGCCCGCGACTGCGGGCTCCTTGAGCCGGACGGTCGCCTCGACGTGCCGGTCGAAGGCGAACGGGTTGACCGTCGTCTTGCCAAGGACCTCGACCGGGGCGTCGCCGGCCCGCCCCCGCAGGGCGACGGAGAGCGCCTGCTTCCCCTTCGGGAGCTTCGCCGGCACGCGCACCGTGAAGGGCTTCGTGAAGACGCCGTCGCCGTCGGGCGCGGGGACGATCGCGGCCCCGAACTCCGCCTGCTTCTCCGCGAGGGGCGTCGCCTCGAGCCCCTCCGCGGCGATCGGCGTCCCGGCCGGATCCACCACCACGAGCAGGTCGAACCACTCCCCGGGCACGACCTCGGCGTCCTCTTCCACCCGGAGCTTCGCCGTGGGGGCGGCCGCCGCGACCGCGCAGAGCACGAGGAGAAGGATCGCTGTCCGCAAGAATTCCTCCGGGGGAGGGCCCGCGGGCGTGCCCCGCGACCCGGCCGACCTTATAGTACGAACCCCCCTTCGATTCATGCAGATCGGCGAGGATTTCCGGCGGCGGCTCGAGGCGGTCCTCCGCTGCCCGACGGCCCCGTTCCACGAGGGAAACGTCCACCGCGTCCTCCGCGACGCCGTGGCGGCCTCGCCGCGCCTCAGGGCCCGGAAGGACGCCTTCGGCAACCTCCTCGTCTCCTACGGCCCGGGCCGGCCCCCCCTGCTCTTCGCCTGCCACACGGACCACCCCGCGCTCGAGGCGGCGGGGGACGGCACGGCGGTCATCCGGGGTGGCATCCGGCCGAAGGCGCTCAAGGGCGCCCGGCTGAGGCATCTCGACGGGTCCCTTGCCGGGGTGAGGGCGGGGGCGGTCGTCCGCGACGGGAGGCCCGCCGTCGTCCGGATCGAAGGGGGGAGGCTCCGGAGGGGGACGCCGCTCGTCCTCGACCTGCCGAAGCCGACGATCGGCCGGCAGATCCGCGCGCGGGCGATCGACGACCTCCTCGCCGTCGCCGCCTGCCTCGCGATGTTCGACCGCCTCGCCGCCGCACGCTGGAAGGGATCGGTCGGCGCCCTCTTCACGCGCGCCGAGGAGGTCGGGTTCGCGGGCGCCCTCGGCTGGGTCCGCACCACGCGCGCGCCGCGGACGACGACGGTCGTCAACCTCGAGATGTCCTCGGCGAGGCCGCACACGCCGCAGGGGATGGGACCGATCCTCCGCGTCGGCGACCGGATCACCTGCTTCGCGCAGGAGGTCCTCGCGGAGCTCGAGGTGACCGCGACCGCGCTCGCGAGGAAGGACAAGTCCTTCCGCTGGCAGCGCGCGCTCATGGACGGCGGCGCATGCGAGGCGACCGTCTACGCGCACGCGGGCTTCCGCACCGGCGCGCTCTGCCTCCCGCTCATGAACTACCACAACCACGCGCCGGAGGGCGGCGTCACGCGCGAGTACGTCGCCGCGGCGGACGCGGAGAACCTCGTGCGCTGGATGACCGCCTACGCGAGGGGTTTCAAGACGGTCGACGGCCGTCGCGCGCGCGACCGGCGGCTCGAGGCGCTCTGGCGCGAGAACCGCACGGCGCTCGCGGGGACGGCACGGGAGGCGAACCGGTGACGAACGAGCCGCTCGTCCACGACGGCACGGGCGTCCTGCCCGCGCACGAGGCCCGCGTGCCGATCCTCGACCACGGCTTCCTCTTCGGCGACTCGGTCTACGAGGTCGTGCGGACGGCGAGCGGGCGCCCCTTCATGCTCGAGGAGCACCTGGACCGGATGCGGCGGTCGGCGGCCATGATCTACTTCGAGATGCCGTGGCCCGACGCGGAGATCCGCACGCGCATGCTCGACCTCCGCGCCGCGCTGCCGTTCCAGGAGTGCTACTTCCGGATCGTCGCGACGCGCGGCCCCGGCCCGATCTCGCTCCTCCCCGACGGCTGCACGGAGCCGGGCCTCTACCTGATCGGCATGGACCTGCCGCGCTTCCCCGCGCGCCTCTACACGGAGGGATGCCGCGTCGCGGTGGTGCGGCGGCTCCGGAACGACCCGCGCGCGCTCGACCCGCGCGCGAAGACGGGCAACTACCTGAACAACATGCTCGGCCTCGTCGAGGCGAGGAAGCAGGGCGCCGAGGACGCGCTCTTCCTGAACCACGAGGGCCACCTCACCGAGGCCACGACGGCCAACGCGTGGATCGTCGAGAAGGGGCGCGTCGTGACGCCGCCGGTCGCCGAGGGGCTTCTCCAGGGCATCACGCGCGAGTGGCTCCTCCGGAAGCTCCCCGAGGCGGGGATCCCGGCGACCGAGGGCGTGATCGACCTCGACCGCCTCCATCGCGCCGACGAGGTGTTCCTCTCCGGTACCGTGAAGGGCGTGATGCCGGTGACCGCGATCGACGGGAAGCCGGTCGGGAAGGGGATGCCGGGGGCCGTGGCCCTGCGCGGGATGGATCTCTACGAGATGGCCTTGGCCTCGAATTAGCGGGAGGGTCCGGGGAACCCCCGGAACGTCACGGACAGGATACAGGTGCGTTGGGCGGCGGTAGCGCTCGCGTTGCTTCTCGGTGCGCTCCTCGTGGGCGCGCCGCTCGCCATCATGGTCGGAGAGAGCCTCCGCGCCGACATCGTCGAGACGAAGGACGGCCGGACGTTCGTCGGCCAGAAGACCGATGGCGACGCGCGTTTCCGTCGCGCCGACGGCGTGGTCGTCAGCGGCGTGGCCTTCCGCGTCCACGGCGAGACCGACTCCCGCTTCCTCGCGCGGGACGAGATCGTCCGCGACGGGCGCGGGCCGAGCCTCGTGCACTACCGGGACGTCCTCACGGGCCCGGGCGAGCGGAACATGCTCCTCGCGACGGTCGCGCTCGCGGGCGCCTCGACGCTCTTCGCGCTGCTGCTCGGCCTCCCGTTCGGGCTCCTGATCGGCGCGACGGACCTGCCCCTGCGCCGCTTCCTCGGGAACGCGAGCGTCCTCCCCCTCGTCCTCCCGCCGATCCTGCTCGCGATCGCGACCTACCACGACCTCCTCTTCGTGCGCCCGGAGTTCCTGCGCGCGGTGATCGTCTTCGGGCTCTGCCTCTTCCCGCTCGTGAGCCTCCTCGTCACGCGCGCGCTCCGCGAGACGGGCGCGGACGCGCTCGACGCCGCGCGCGTGCTCGTGCCCCCGCGGACGGCGCTGCTCCGGGTCGCGCTCGGCCCGGCGCTGCCCGGTGCCGCGATGGGGGCGCTCCTCGCCTTCGCGTTCGTCGTCAGCGACTTCGCCGTGCCCGACTTCCTCGGCGTCACGACGGCGAAGAACACGATCGTCGTCTACGCGAACGCCGTCTTCTCGAAGTGGGCCAACGCAGGCGACGCGGGCGCGGCGACGGCGGCGGGAATGCCCGCGACCGTGCTCGCGCTCACGGCGTTCGGCATGGTCTTCTGGGTCGAGGCGCGGCGGAAGGCCGCGACCGTCCACGGCGACTTCCGGCCCCCGGACCCCCTCCCGCTCGGGCGCGCGCGCTACCCGCTTCTCGTGGCGGCGCTCCTGCTCCTCGGTCTCTCGCTCCTCTGGCCCGCCTGCCGCCATCTCGAGACGGCGAGCGGCGCGCACTACGGCGAGGAGGTGGCGAAGGGCGGCCTGACGGGGCAGGTCGTCGCGGAGTCGCGCAGGCCGCCCACGTCGCTCGCGGACGGGCTCAAGAAGGGGATCCGGCACCACGGCATCGGGGGGAACGCGCTCCTCTCGGTCGAGATCGCGGGGCTCGGCGCGCTCCTCGCGCTCGTGGCGGCGCTCGCGCTCGTCGAGGCGGGCCGCGCGGCGCCGCGGCTCGACAAGCTGCTGCTCGTCCTCTGCTTCCTGCCGATCGCGGTGCCGCCGATGTCCTTCGCGGTCGGGTTCGTGAAGCTCTGGGGGTCCGGGCAGGGGGGGAGGCTCTTCCCGGTGCCCCTGCTCGCGGCGCGGCTGCTGCCGTTCGCGGCGTTCGCGGTGCGGTCGGCGCGGGCAAGGCTCTCGCCCGAGCTGCTCGAGGCAGGCGCCGTGGCAGGGCTCTCGGGGCTGCGCCGCTACTTCGCGATCACGCTGCCGCTCCTCGCGCCCGCGGCCGCGTCCGGGTTCCTCCTCGCGTTCCTCTTCGGCCTCCGCGAGGTGGACGCGCTCGTCTTCACGAAGTCGGGCGCGGAGACGATGCCGGTCAAGCTCTACAACATGATCCACTACGGCTATGACGTGCAGGTGGGGGGGCTCTCGTTCCTGTGGACGGCCTCGGTCGGGCTCCTGCTGCTCCTGCTCGCGCTCCTCGTCCCGCGGCTCCGCCTCGGCCCGGGGGAGCCGGCGTAACCGCCTCACGGCCCCCGAACCCCCCCCGCATCGCCCGCCGGGGAGCTGGCCCCGCCCGTAACCCGGGCAGCGCGGGCGCCGTTACCATGGGTCGGACCCTTCGGCTCTAAGGGATACCAGCGATGCGCATCCGCCCGTTCCTCATGGTGCTCGTGCTCGTCCCCGTCGGTGCCGCCGACACCGTTGTCCTTGAGAACGGCCTCGAGGTCAGCGGCGCCGTTGCCGAGCGGGATGGCGCCGTCGAGGTCGCCCTCGGCGGCAAGACCCGCGTCTTCCCTCGCGACCGCGTGAAGGAGATCCGGCGGGGCGAGAGCCGCGCCGAGGAGTTCGCGCGGCGCGCCGGGGCGCTCGCCGCGGACGACGCCCCGGGGTTCTACAAGCTCGGCCTCTGGGCCCGCGAGAACGGCGTGGCCGGCGCGGAGGGCGCCTTCGAGAAGGTGATCGCGATCGATGCCGACCACCGCGCCGCCCGTCGCGAGCTCGGTTTCGAGAAGATCGACGGCGAGTGGGTCTCGGGCGACGAGGTGATGCGGAGGAAGGGCTTCGTGCTCGCCCACGGCCGCTGGCTCCTCCCCGCCGAGGCGGACCGCCTCATGCGCGAGGGGCTCATGGAGCAGGCCGAGGTCACCGAGCAGCACCGGAAGGTCGCGCGGGAGATCGCGGAGGCGCTCAGGGACGACGACAAGGAGATCCGCGCCGCCGCGCGCGAGATGGTCGACGCGCTCCCGGACGCCGCGATCCTCGACGGGATGAAGAAGCTCCTCCTCGCGCCGCACGCGGACACGCGCGAGTTCGCGGTCCGGACGCTCGCGCGCACCCGCGACAAGACCGCGCTCCCGTTCCTCATCCGCTCGAGCATGTACGACGCGAACGAGGAGGTGCGGAACGCGGCGCTGCGTGCGATCAAGGGGTTCGGGGACGCCGACGTCTTCTACCCCTACGCCCGCGCGACGCTGTCAAACGAGCCGCTCGCGTCGATCCAGGGCGCGAAGGCGCTCGCGGCGCTCGGCGACATGCGCGGCGTCGACGTCATCCTCCGCAAGGTGTCGATCGCGCTCGGCGCGTCGGGCCGCGCCAACCTCATGGTCGGGACGCAGAACTCCTATATCCAGGACTTCGACGTCGAGATCGCGCAGGCTGCGGCCATCGGCGACCCGATCGTGCAGACGATCCGCGACGGCATCATCCTCGACGTGAAGGTCCTCGGGGGCCACGGCGAGGGGTGGATCGTCCAGCAGAGGGGCGCGTACGCGACCGCGCTCCAGGACCTCACCGGGCGCGACTTCGGGCAGGACTGGAAGGCGTGGCGGCGGTACGCGGACGAGCAGGGCTATCCGCGCGTCAGCGTGAAGTAGCGCCGAGCGCCTCGGCCACCGTCTCGAGGAGGACCTCGGGCTTGAGCGGCTTCACGATCATGTGGAGCGTGTCCGGCTGCTCGTAGAGGAGCCGCAGCGGCCAGCGCACCGGCGCCGCGCCGGTGATCACGATGATCCCCGTCTTCGGATGGCGCTGGCGCAGCTCCTCGATCGTGCGGACGCCATCCTTCCCGGGCATGATCAGGTCGATGAGGGCGAGGTCGACGGGCTCCCGGTCGCAGGCGGCGAGCGCCGCGTTGCCGTCCTTCGCCTCCTCGACCTCGTGGCCTTCCTGCTCCAGCACGGTGTGGACGAACTCCCGCAGTCCGGGTTCGTCGTCGACGACGAGAATGCGAGCCATGATTCCCCGTCCGGTTATCGGCAGGGAAGGCCCCGGGTTGAGAGGGGGGGTCTTCCCGGGGGGGGGTAGGAGGGGGCCAAGGGGGGCCGGGGGGGACAGCCCGGCTCGTCGCTCAGGCGCGGGCGGGGAGCCGCCCCGTCGCGCAGCCGTCCCGGGCTTCTCGACGCCCGTCGTTCGCGGCGGCCCCCGCGCCGGCAAGGTCTACTTCGTCTTGCCGAGCGTCACCCGGGTCTTCGGAAGGCCGAACACGGAGCGGCCCTCCTTGGGCCAGGACCCGCGCTCCTTCATCGTGGCGATGCGCTCGTCCCGCGTGAGCACGTTGCGCGACCGCTTGAGGCCGCCCTTCATCCTGAGGCTCTTGTGGACCGACATCTCTCACCTCTTCATCCGCCAGAATTCGGCGCCCGCGAACGGCGTCGCCTTCGTTGCATCCTTCACGGCGCGGAGCTTCTCGCGCAGCGCGATCGCCTCCTTGCGCCCCACGGGGTTCGTGAGCCAGGAGCCGACGGCAACGACCGTGCGGCCCTCCGACTCGACGTCGAGGACCTGGACCTCCTCGCCGAGGTCCAGCTTCTCGATCTCCTCCTTCATCTTCCGTGCGTGGCTCCTGCCCTCTTCGCCGGCCGCGTAGTCGGCCGCGCGGAGCACGAAGACCTCGGGACCCGTGGCGCCGCCGCCGGACCCCCCGAACGCGAGCCCGAGGAGGAACGCGAGCACGAGCGTCGCGGCCCCGGCGACGAGCACGACGACCGCCTGCGACCGGCGGAGGACGAGCATCCGCGTCGTCGGCTGCAGCTGCGGAGGCGGCGGCGCCTCGACCTGCTCCGGCGCGCTGCGCCGGAAGAACTCGAGCATGTCCCTGGGCTTGTTCACGGGGTTTCGAAACCGATCTTTGTAACCGCGCCCGGGGGCCTCGTCAAACGCTCCGCCCACCGGATCGCCGCCCGCATGCTGGAAGGGTCCGCTTTTCCCGTCCCGGCGATGCCGAAAGCCGTTCCGTGGGCGGGGGAGGTCCGGACGACCGGCAGCCCCAGGGTGACGTTCACGGCCCGGTCGAAAGCGAGCGCCTTGACCGGGGCGAGCCCCTGGTCGTGGTACATCGCGAGGATCCCGTCGTAGTCCTTGCGCGTCGCGAACGCCGCGTCGCCCGGCAGCGGCCCCGCCACGGAGAGCCCCTCCGCGCGCAGGCGGTCGAGCGCGGGCGCCACGAAGTCCTCCTCCTCGGTGCCGAGGAGTCCCGCCTCGCCCGCGTGCGGGTTCACGCCGAGGACGCCGATGCGCGCCTGCGCCCGGCGGAAGCGCGTCACGAGCGCGTCGTGCAGGCGGCGCACCGCGCGCTCCACCTTCGCGCCGGTGAGCGTGGACGCGACCGCCCGCAGCGGGATGTGGGTCGTGAGGAGCGCCACGACGGGCTCCAGGTCGTCCCACACGAACGCCATGAGCGGGTCCCTCACATCGAACGCGCGGCCGAGGTAGGGCGTGTGGCCGTCGGCCGGCCCCTCCGCGAGCGCGAACGACTCCTTCGAGACGGGCGCCGTGACGAGCGCCTCGTGTCTCCCCTCCTTCACGGCGGCGAGTGCGAGATCGAGCGCCTTGAGCGAGGCCTTCCCGCCCGCGACGGAAGGGCCGGGCCGCGCCGGGCGCTCCCCTTCGACCGGCACGGGCACGACCCGCGGGAACCCCGGGAAGAGCGCGGGGTCGCCGTAGACCGTCACCTCGGCCGTCGTGTCCTCGAGCGCCGCGCGAACGACCTCCGGGCCGATCCCGAAGGGGTCGCCCATCGTCAGCGCGATCGTGACCGGATGCGTCTTCTGAGCCATGCGTCCACCGGAAGCAGGATCGCAGCAAGGAGGAGGAACGGGAACGGGAACGGCCGCAGGCGGAGGGTCTCCGTCCCGGGGCGGCGAAGCGCCTCCGCGGCCGCCGCGTCGAGCCGCTCCGGCGAGCCGACGATGCGCAGCAGCGCGTCGCGGTCGGGGCCCGTGTGCGCGAGCTCCGCGCCGGTCGCCGCGGGCACGACGAACGCGCGCGCGACGGTCCTCCCGAACTCGCCGGCCTTGACCTCCACGCGCGCGGGGCCGTCGCGGGGCGGGAGCGCCGCCTCGTAGCGATCCGCGCGGCGCTTGAGCGGGAGCGGCCGCCCGCCGAGCGACACCTCGACCGGGACATCGGTCCTCATCCGGCCGTCCTCCCCGACCACGCGCAGGGAGAGCACGTCCCCTTCCGTCGCATGCTGCAGCACGAAGGGCTCGGGGCTCGCGTCGGGCAGCACGGAGCGGAGGAGCTGCGCGAGGAGGCGCGGCAGCTCCGGCGAGCCCCGGAGCCCCGTCTCCGCGGGCGCCTCGGGATCGACGGTCAGCACCGCCGCGGTCCCGAGCCCGAGCCGGAAGTACGCGAGGAGCGGCGGCCCCTCCTCGCCCGCGCGCGCGGCAGTCCACGCGGCGAAGCGGAGCTTTCCCTCCTCGGGCGCGGCGACCTTCGGAAGCTCCCCGGCCTTGAACCCCTTCAGCATGTCGAGCGGCGCGCCCGGCTCGGGCACGATCGCGATCGCGGCCGGCGGGGGAGGGGGCGGCGGGGGAGGGGGCTCCTTCACCTGCGGCGGCTCCGGCTCCGGGGGGCGCTCCTCGTCGGGCGGCGCGCGCTCCGCGTCCTTCCCGCGCTCGCCGCGGACCTTCATGATCCGCTGCGTGTCCTCTGTCACGACCTGCGGGATCTCGTGCGGCAGCGCGAGCATGGGGCGGCCCCGGCCCCACTTCGCGAGCGTGGCGAGCATCGGCGAGTCGACGTCGAAGCCGATCCCGACGGTCGAGACCGTGATCCCCTCGCCCGTCATCGCCGCGAGGAGGTCCCTCCACTTGCCGTCGTCGCTCGACCTCCCGTCCGTGATGAGCACGACGTGCCGGATCGGCGTGGTCTCCTCGCGCATGAGGGCGTAGGCGAGCGCGAGCGCCTGGAACATCATCGTGTTGCCCTCGCTCGCGAGGCGCCCCACGGCGGCGGTGACCGCGGCGTCGTCGCGGGCCCCCGTGGGCGGCAGGATCACCTCGGCGACGTTGCCGAACGCGAGGATCGCGACCCGGTCCTCCTTCGTGAGCGTCTGCGCCGCGGCGATCGCGGCGGCCTTCGCCTGCTTCAGCTTGAAGGACTCCTCCATGCTCCCCGAGCGGTCGATGACGAGGCAGAGCGTGATCGGGAAGGCCTCCTTCTCCTCCTCCTTGATCTCGATCCTCGGCTTCTCCTTCGGCTTCTTCTCGGGCGGCGCCTCCCTGGCCTTCGGCGCGCGCGGCTCGAACGCGAGCGGCAGCAGCACGGCCGCGGGGGTGCCCGAGAGCCGCGCGAGGCCGTTGCCCCCGCTCCCGCCGATCGCGAGGAGCCCCTTGCCCCCCTTTCCGACCGCCTCGAAGAGCGCGGGCACGCGCTCCTCGATGTCCTTCGATGGCGCGTCGGGGAGGATCACCACGGCGTCGAAGGCGGAGAGATCCGTCTCGTCGGACGCCGCCGCGACCTCGACGGTGATCCCCTGCGTCTCGAGCGCCTTCGCGACGAGCGACTCGCGCTTCCTCGCCGCGAGCAGGAGCACGCGCGGGATCCCGGGCACCTCGATCTCCATGCCCGCGACGTTGTCGTGCGGCGAACGGTCGCCTTCGAGTGCCACCTGCACCTCGTGCCGCCCCGCCTCGAGCGCGACGTCCTCGAACAGGATCCAGCTGAGCCCGCCTCCGCCGCCGAGGTCGACCTCCAGCGAGCGCACCGGGTTGCCGTCCACGTGGAGCGTCGCGGTCGCGCGGCACGGCGCGGACGCGGAGACGCGGGCCATCAGCGGGAACGGCGTCGCCCGCTCGCTCCGCGGCGGCGCCTCGATCGCCTCCGCGCGGATCGATGGCCCCCCGGCCCCCCCCTCTTCCGGCACCGCGTAGGCGTAGATCTCCGCGCCCCGCGCACGCAGGAGCAGCGCCGCCTGCTCCGCGCCGGGACGTGTCGCCCGGCCGTCCGACAGCAGCACGATCCGCGTCGGATCCTCCCCGCGCGCGCCGGCGAACCGGAGCGCCCGCGCGATGTCGGTCTCCATGCGCGGGTCGGGCTCGAATCGCGCGAGCGGCGTCGCGCCGAATGCCACGAGGTCGAAGGGCGCCGCCGCGCCCGCGAGGTACTCCTCCGCGCGCGCGCGGCCCTCGTCCCCGACGGAAGGCGATGCGTCCGCGAGCACGACGAGGCTGCCCTCCGCGCGCTCCTTCTCCCCGATCCGCGGCTCGAGGAGGATCGCCGTGAGCGCCGCGAGCGCGGCCGCCCGGAAGAGGAGCGCCGGCAGCGCGCCGCGCGCGCCGCGCAGGAGGAGAGGGAGGAGGAGCGCGAGGAGGAGGGGGAGGTAGAGCCAGGCGCGGTCCTTCGCGGCGAACACGACCTCCGGGAGGCGGAGGAGATCCGACGCCCAGCGGCCCGCCGTCTCGAGGCTCACCGGATCAGGAGGGGCCGGGCCCAGACGGCGTTGTCGAGCTCCGGCGAGTCCGGCGCGCCCTTCGGGGACTTCTCCGGCGGGACGAGCGAGACGACGAGCGTCAGCGTCTTCCCGCCCTCGACCGGCACGCGCACGCGCGCGGGCTCGCGCCCGCCCTCGACCGGCGGCGACTCGTAGACGACGCGTCCGTCCACCTTCACGGTGAACACGACGCTGCCGGTGCCCGCGCCGTGGCCGTAGCCCGTGCCGAGCACCTCGTCGTCGATGCCGCAGACGGCCTCGAACGCCTGGAACCGGCCGCCGAGCGGGAAGGTCAGCTCGGTCGTGGGGCGGACCCCGATGCCCTTGTAGTACTGCTGGCCCTTGAGCGAGATCACGTTGCCGTCCGGGCTCCGGTCCATGCGCACCGGGCAGAGGAAGTCGAGGGTCGCGTCCGCCGCCGGCCCCTCGAGCAGCGGGAAGAAGGGCTCGCGCTTCACCCCGACGGGCTCGAGGTCGGAGACGTGGACGAAGCTGCCGCCGAGGAAGGAGATGGCCACGATCTTCGAGGTCGGGACGAGCACGGCGAGGCCCGAGGGGGTCTGGCCGCGGAGCTGGCCCGCCGCCACGCGGAACGAACGCTCGAGGACGATCGCGCTCCCGTCCGCGAGGCGCGCGACCACGCGCAGGTCGTCCGGCAGCGTGCTCTTCTCGTTGTCGACGAAGACGGCGGCGAGCTCCTTGTAGGTGATCTCGCCCGTGCCGAGCTCGCCGCGGTCCATCTCGATGCCCGCCTGCGTGAAGGCGGCGAGCGTCCCCTCGATGCGGGCGCCCGTGAGCCGGTACGCCGCGTCCTGCCCGGGCATGCGGACGAGGCGCGAGGCGCCGGGCACCTTCGTGCCGTCGGCCCGCCGGACGGCCAGCACCGCGTCGATCGGGATGTCGAGCACGCCGGTCGACTCGAAGAGGGCGGGGCTCTTGACCCGCACCTTCTCCCCGGCGTCCGCGTCCGCGGGCTCGAGCAGGATCCCGCGCAGGCGGGTTCCGTCGACCAGCTCCAGCTCGAAGGGGTGGGCGGCCGGCGGGGGGGCCGAGGGGGGCGGCACGATGGCGATCTCGACCACCTGCGCCGTCGGGACCTGGACGGACGTCCCGGCCGCGGTCTGGACGGTGACGCCCTTGTCGTCGGCCGCGAGCGAGATTCCCCGCACGGGATCCGCAGCCTCGAGGGTGGTCACGAGGACATCCGCCCGGGCGGCGAGCCCCATCGCGAGGAGGGCCATCCCCAGGCGTGTCGGCACGGGTGGGATTATAAGGGGAGACGGTCCGGCCGGGTTCGGCGTCGCTTGCGGCGCCGCAAAGACCGGGCTAGGATGCCGCGCCGCGCCGCGGGAGCGTGGCGCGACGCGTTTCGCTCACCGCATGAAAGTCGCCTTCGCCGCCCTGACCGACGTCGGGCTCGTTCGCCAGAACAACGAGGACGCCTACGTCGTCTGCGTGGCCAAGGGCCGGCACTTCATCCCGCCGCCCGCCTCGAACGAGGGGGTGACCGAGGCGGACGCCCGCGGCCTGCTGTTCGCCGTCGCGGACGGGATGGGGGGCGCGCTCGCGGGCGAGGTCGCGTCGAAGATGGCCGTCGAGGCCCTCGCGCGCGCGGTGGACGACCTGCGCGCCGAGGACGACGACGAGACGGCGCGAAACCGGGTCCTCGACGCGATCCGGCTGGCCAACGAGAAGATCTACGAGGCCTCGGCCTCGAACCCTCAGCAGCGCGGGATGGGGACGACGCTCACCGCCGCGCTCCTCCGCGACGGGCGCTGCCTCTTCTTCCAGGTGGGGGACAGCAAGGGGTTCATCTTCCGCGAGGGGCATCTCCACCAGATGACCGAGGACCAGTCGCTCATCGGCAAGCTGATCCAGGACAAGGTCATCACGGCCGAGGATGCGGAGCACCTCGAGGGCGGCCGGAACATCATCCTGCAGGCGCTCGGCGCCGAGCCGACGGTCCGCGTGGACGTCACCACCGCGAGCCTCTTCGAGGGGGACTCCGTGCTTCTCTGCACCGACGGCCTGCACGGCAGCGTCCGGCAGAAGGAGATCGAGGAGATGGTCGGTCGCGTCACGGACCCGGGCAAGCTCGCCGAGGATCTCGTGCGGGAGGCCCGCGACCGCGGCGGCCCCGACAACATCACGGTCGTCGAGGTCTCCGTGCTCGAAGGCTCCGCCGAGGCCCGGCCCGCGGGCCTCCTCTCCCGGCTCGCCGGGATCCTCAAGGGAAAGCCGTAGGGCCCCCCCTTCCCCGCGCCCCATCCCCCCGGGGGCCGTCGGCGTCCGCACCCCTTACAATCCGCGGAACTTGAGGGAGCGGAGCTCGTCCAAGGCAGAGGCGGATCCGGCAAGGGACGCGGAGCTCGTCGCGCGGGCGCGCGACGGCGACCGCGCCGCCTTCGACGAGCTGGTCCTCCGCCACGAGGATCGCGTGTTCAACATGGCCCTCCGGATGCTCGGCAACGCGGACGACGCGCTCGACCTGGCGCAGGAGGTCTTCCTCTCCGCCTACCGGGCGCTTCACGGCTTCGAGGGCAAGGCGCTCTTCTCGACGTGGCTCTACCGCGTGACCGTGAACCGGTGCCGCGACGAGATGCGCCGCCGCGCGACCGTAAAGCACACGCGGCCGCGCCCGCTCGAGGCGGGGCGCGCCTCGGACGACCTGCCCCTTGATCCGCCGGCGCGCGCGGCGTCGCCTGCGGACGCGGTCGTCGCGCGCGAGTCGCACGCGCTCGTTGCCGCCGCCGTGGCCGCGCTGCCCGACGACGCGAGGGAGGCGCTCGTCCTCCGCGACGTCGAGGGGCTCGCCTACGAGGAGATCGCGGAGATCCTCGATGTGCCGGTCGGCACGGTGCGGTCGCGGCTCCACCGGGCGCGCAGCCTCGTCCGCGAACGGCTCCGCGAGGCGGGGGTGACGCCGTGATCGACGACGCGCTGCGCGAGGAGCTCTCGGCGCTGATCGACGGCGCGCTCCCGGAGGAGCGCGCGAAGGAGCTGCGCCGCCGGATCCGCGAGGACAAGGACCTGTCGCGCGAGTACGCGGAGCTCGAGCGTGCGGTCCTCGCGGTGCGCGCGCTCCCGCGGACGGGCGCGCCGCCCGAGCTGCGGGCGCGCCTCGACGTCTCCCTGCGCCCCCGCCGCGGGAGGATCCTCCGCCTCGGGGTTCTTGCGGTGGCCGCGACCGTCCTCCTCGCCGTCGGCCTCGCGCTCCACCTCCGCGGCGGCGGGGCGCCGCGGCACTTCGAGGCGAAGGACGAGCCGCCCGCGCCCCAGGGCATCCCCGCCGAGGCGCAGGCGCCGTCGGACCGGCGGGAGGCGAAGGACGAGTCGGCCCTGAAGAAGGGCGCGCCCGTCGCGGACGAGCGCGCGAAGCAGGATGGCGCGAAGCTCGGGGCGGCCCGCGGGGCCCCGGCGAAGAAGGAGGCGGCGGACCTGCTCGCGAAGGTGGCGAAGTCGCGAAAGGTCGAGGCGGCGGACCGGAAGGCCTACCTCCGGCAGCTCGTGGCGCTCGACCCCGGGAAGGCGCTCGAGCACGTGCGCGCGGTCGTCGGCGACGAGTTCGCCGTCGAGATCCGGCCGCAGCCGCGCGACGGGTCGCCGCCCGTGCTCGCGGCGATCCGGCTCGAGGACCGCGAGGAGGCGGACCTCGTGGAGCGGATCCTCGGAACCCCTCCCGCGCCGGCCGGCCCCGCGACCGCCGTCGCGGTCGAGCAGGCGGAGAACCAGGTGACGGCCGACGTACGGGGCACGCCGGAGGACCTCGCGCGCCTCGGCCGCTGGCTCGCGCTGCTCGACCTCGCGCCGGCGAAGGTCGCGCGCCCGCGCGTGCAGGTGTTCGGCGAGGCGAAGCGCGAGAAGGCCGCGGCGGAGGCCGAGCCGCCGGTGGAGACGGCGATCGTCAGGCTCTCGTTCGGGAAGGTCCCCGAGCCCGCCGTCGAGGAGACGCCGACGGAGGACAGGTAGGGGGCCCGGGGCGGGGTGGCCCGTCCTACGGAGCGCTCCCGTACTTCTCGAGCCGGTACCGGATCTGGTCGCGCGTCATCCCGAGGAGCTGCGCCGCCCGGCTCTGGTTGCCGCCGCTCCGGTCGAGCGCCTGCCGGACGAGGTCCCTCTCGAGCGCCTCGATGTCGAGCCCCTCCTGGGGCAGGTCGAGCAGCCGGCCGGTCGCGGGCCGCCCCTGCGCGTCCGCCTCGAGGCTGAAGGCGAAGTCCTTGGCCGTGAGCATCGGGCCCTGGCCGAGGATCATCGCCCGCTCCACCGCGTTCCGGAGCTCGCGCACGTTGCCCGGCCAGGGGTGGCGGAGGAGCGCCTCCTGCGCCGCCTCCTGGATGCCGGTCACCTGCTTGTTGAAGTCCCGGTTGAACTTGTCGAGGAAGAAGCGCACGAGCGCCGGGATGTCCTCGGGGCGCTCGCGGAGGGACGGGATGCGAATGGGGAAGGTGTTCAGCCGGTAGTAAAGGTCTAGCCGGAACCGGTTCTCGCGGACCGCGCGGTCGAGGTCCGCGTTCGTCGCGGCGACGACGCGGATGTCGACCGAGATGTCCGCGACGCCGCCGAGCCGCTTGAAGGTCTTCTCCTCGAGCACCTGGAGGAGCTTGCTCTGGAGCCCGAACGGCATGTCGCCGATCTCGTCGAGGAAGACCGTGCCGCCGTCCGCGACCTCGAAGAGGCCGGGCTTCATCGTCTTCGCGTCCGTGAAGGCGCCCCGCTCGTGGCCGAAGAGCTCGCTCTCGAGGAGCGTCTCCGGGATCGCGCTGCAGGTGATCGTGAGGAAGGGCTTGCCGCGCCGGTCGGAGGCGTCGTGCAGCGCGCGCGCGACGAGCCCCTTGCCGACGCCGCTCTCGCCGAGGAGCAGGACGGTGTTCGCGCGGCTCGCGGCGAGCTTCCGCACGAGCGCCACGATCTCCCGCATGGCGGCGCTCTCGCCGACGATCGGGGCGACGCCCTCGGCCGCCTGCATCCGGCGAAGCGTCTGCACCTCGCGCCGGAGCCGGGTCGTCTCGAGGGCGGTCCGGACGTTCAGGACCATCTCCTCCGTGTCGAACGGCTTGTTCAGGTACGTGAAGGCGCCCTGCCGCATCGCCTCGACCGCCTTCTCCACGTTGGCGTACGCCGTCATGAGGATGACCGGCACGTCAGGCGCCTCGATCTTGAAGGTCTTCAGGAGCTCGAACCCCTCGCCATCCGGCAGCTTGTGGTCGAGGATCACGCAGTCCATGTGCTGGCGCGCGAAGGCGCGCTTCGCCTCCGCCACGTCCGCCGCCTCGTGGACGACGTAGCCCTCGGCGGAGAGGCTCTCGCGCAGCGTGAAGCGGATGAGCTTCTCGTCGTCGACGACGAGGACGTTCTCGCGGCTCATGCCGTTCCCCCCCGCGCCCCCCCTCGTTCCGCCTCGAGGGCCTCCTTCGGCCGCGGCAGGACGACCACGAACGTCGCCCCCTGCCCGGGCCCGGTCTTCACCTCGATCCTCCCGCCCATCGCGAGCACGAACTTGTGCACGACCGCGAGGCCGAGTCCCGTCCCCTGCGCGCGCGTGGTGAAGAAGGGCTTGAAGAGGCGGGGCAGGACGTCCTCGGGGATCCCGGGCCCGTCGTCGGCCACCGTGATGAGCGTCTTGTCCGCCTGGTCCGTCGCGCCGACCCGGATCCGGCCCGAGCGCGTGCCCAGCGCCTGCCCGGCGTTCAGGAGAAGGTTCACGAGGATGTTCTCGAGCAGCTGCGGGTCGGCCCGCACGAGCGTGCCGTGGGGGACCACGAGCTCGATGCGGTGCCCCTTCAGGTCGGGTTCCTCGGCGAGCGCGCGCAGGATGCGCTCGCAGAGCTCCTTCAGGTCGAGCGGCGCGGGGCGCGGGCGCGGCGGTCTCGCGAACGTCAGCAGGTCGCGGATCGTCTCGTCGAGCCGCCGCACCTGGCGCTGGATCTCCTGCACGACCTCGGCGCGCGGGTCCTCTGCCTTGAACCCGCGGCCGAGGACCTGCACGGCGCCCCCGATGCCCGCGAGCGGGTTCTTGATCTCGTGCGCCACCGCCGCCGCCATCTCGCCGATCGCCGCGAGGCTCTCGCGCCGGTTGAGCTCCTCGCGGATCCGGTCGCGCTCCGTGACGTCGCGGACGATCGACGCCCGTCCCGCGTAGCGGCCCTGCGCGTCCCGGAGCACGGTCGAGGAGATCTCGCAGCGGATGTGGCGGCCGTCGCGCGTGATGCGCTCGCCCGAGTGGGCGCGCAGCACGCCGCGCTGGTCCGTGCCGCGGCGGAGCGCATCGAGCTCGCGCTGCGCGCCGTAGCCGGGCGGGTAGAGGACCGAGGCGTGCTTGCCGAGGATCTCCTCCTCGCTCCAGCCGAAGATCTGCTCCGCCCCGCGGTTCCACGTGGAGACGCGGTCGTCCGGGTCGAGCGTGAGGATGCCGTCGATCGACGTGTCGAGGATGTGGGCGAGCAGCAGCCGGTGGCGCTGCAGCTCCCGCTCGTCGCGCGCCACCATGGCGCTGTAGACGCGCGCGGCGACGTACGCGGCGAGGAAGGGGGCGAGGAGCCCCTGGAGGTTCCGGAGGAAGGCGCGCGACTCGTCCGGGACGCGGGCGAGCGGCTCCCGCTCGATCCACGTCCAGAGGACGAAGAGGAGGCACGCGAAGGCCGCGCAGAAGAGCAGGAGGAACGCCTCCCTGCGGAACAGGGGCCGTCCTGCGGCGGGGGGGACCGGGATCGACTCGGGCAGGGCCGTCCCCAGCGGGGGGGCGGCGGCACGGTCGGGGAGCGTGGCCATCCGTGTCGCGCATTCTAAGCAACCCGGGACGGGCGCGGGCTTTCGTCCCGCGGCGGCGCGTCCGATAGGAGGCCGGCCGCGCCGGGCGGCCCGCCATGACGCCGGATCCCGCAGGCAAGCGCTCGCCGAAGGTCGCCCATCTCGCGCTCCTCGGCCTCCTTGTCGCGGTGTTCCTCGGGCTGCGGCTCTGGAACCTCGCCGCCGTCTGCCTCGACGACGACGAGGCCTTCAGCCTCCTCGCGGCGCGGAAGAGCTGGGGCGGCCTCTGGGCCGCCGCCGGCGACGACATCTCGCACCCGCCGCTCTTCTACCTCGTGCTCAAGGCGTGGATGCTCGTCGGGGGGGAGTCCCTCCCCTGGCTGCGGCTCCTCCCGGCGCTCCTCTCTGCCTCCGCCCTCGTGCCGTTCCTCCTGCTCTGCCGCGACCGGCGCCTCGGGCTGTTCGTGACGCTTCTCACGCTCTCCCTCTGGGCCACGAACGGGCTCCTCATCTACTACGCGCAGCACCTGCGCGACTTCATCCTGCTGCAGGCGCTCTCCGTCTGGTCCCTCTGGTTCCTCGCGCGCTGGGCGGGGCGGCCGGAGGCGAGCCGCCGCGACCTCCTCGGCCTTCTCGTCGCGAACCTGCTCGCCGTCTACGCCCACTACTGGGGATGGATCCTCGTCGGGACGGAGTTCCTCGTGCTGCTCGCGGTCGCGCGGCGCCGGGCCCTCCCCTTCGTGCTCGCCTCGCTCCTCCTGCTCGTCTGCTACGCGCCCTGGGCGTACACCGTCGTCCAGGCGATCCGGGCGAAGGGGACGGCGACCGGGCAGATCGCCTGGATCGGGAGGCCCCCGGCCGGGGACCTCGTATGGTTCGTCGGGATGATGAACGGCACGCTGGAGTTCCCGCGGAGCACGCTCGCCGGGATCGCGCTGTTCGGCGCGCCGCTCCTCCTCTGGTGCGTCGCGGCGGCCCGCGGCCGCGAGGAGGGGTGCCCCGCACGGCGGGAGCACCTCGTCCCGCTGCTCCTGCTCGCCTTCGTCCCCGCGCTCCTCACCTTCGCCGCGAGCCGCGTGCTTCCCCGGTCGGTGTGGGGGACCCGCCAGCTCCTCTTCTCGATCGTGCCCTACCACCTCCTCGTCGCGATCGGGGTCTGGCGCCTCCGGCGGCCGGCGACGCGCACGGCCTTCGCGCTCGTGCTCGCCGCATGGTCGGCGTACGCGGCGGCCGTGGCGATCCGCACCGAATGCGTGAAGGTGCCGTACGACAGGCTCTTCGCGACCCTCGTCGCGCGCGAGGCCGCGGAAGGGGGCGATGGCGACGTGGTCGTCTATGCCGACGAGGGGTTCTTCCGGAACGTCGCGAAGCTCCATCTGACGGAGCGGTGGGGGAGCCGGTACCGGCACGTGATCGTCAAGAGCATCGGGGACGTCCGGGGGGACCGCTTCTGGGTGCTCTTCCGAGAGACCGGATGGAAGAAGGACCCGCCTCCGCAGGCGACGCTCGAGAGGATGGGCTACCGGTGCGGCGAGGCGTCCGTCGTCGAGGCCGGCGTGCGCGTGCTCGCCTTCCCGGCGCGGCGATGAGGGGGGGGGCGGGGGGGGGCGGGTTTTCCGGCGCCCCCCGCGGCCGGTCGCGTTATGCTTGGGCCGCTTTCGCATGCCGAGGTTCGAGCGCGTCCTCGTCCCCGTCGATTTCTCCGAGCTCACCGACACGGTCCTCCGCTACGGCGTGGAGCTGACGAAGGAGGGCGGCGTGACGGTCGTGCTCCACGTGCTCGAGCCGCTGCCTCTCCACTTCGAGACCGCGTTCGGCGCCTTCGTGAACACGGAGGGCCTCATGCGGATCCGCGAGAACGCGCTCCGCCTCCTCGAGGAGACGAAGCTGCGGTACCCGGGGAGGAACTTCGTCACGGAGCTGCGCGAGGGGAAGGCGGCGCCGCTCATCCTCGACGCGGCGCAGCGGCACCAGGCGCAGCTGATCGTCATGGGCACGCACGGCCGCGGGGGCCTCGAGCACCTCTTCCTCGGGAGCGTCGCGGCGCGGATCGTCCGGAACGCCTCCTGCCCGGTGCTCACCGTGCGGAACCCGGACCCGAAGGCGGCGTAGAACCCGCCCGCCGGGCCTGTTCCCGGCCCCCGCACCCCCTCCGCTTCGCCCCTTGAAGAAGAAAGTAGGATCTAGCGAAGCCCCTATGACCATGAAACAGCTTGAACACCGCGACCGCGTCGTCATCCGGTTCGCCGGCGACAGCGGCGACGGCATGCAGATCACCGGGACGCAGTTCACGAACACCGCGGCGCTCCTCGGCAACGATCTCGCGACCTTCCCCGACTACCCGGCCGAGATCCGCGCGCCCGCGGGCACGCTCCCCGGAGTGTCCGGCTTCCAGGTCCACTTCGCGTCGGACGACATCTTCACTCCCGGCGACGCCCCGGACGTGCTCATCGCGATGAACCCGGCGGCGCTCAAGGTGAACCTCAAGGACCTGCCGAGGAACGGGATCCTCATCCTCGACGCGGACGAGTTCAACAAGCGGAACCTGAAGATGGCCGGGTACGAGAGCAATCCGGTAGAGGACGGATCGCTTGCCGGCTACCGGCTCTTCGCGGTGCCGCTCACGAGCCGGACGGAGACCGCGCTCGCCGCCTTCGACAACCTCACGGTCAAGGAGAAGCGGCGCTGCAAGAACTTCTACGCGCTCGGGATGGCCTACTGGCTCTTCAGCCGCAGCATGGACAGCACGGTCGAGGCGCTGAAGCAGCGGTTCGCGAAGAAGCCCCAGTACGCCGAGGCGAACACGGTCGCGATGAAGGCCGGCTACGCCTACTGCGAGGCGAGCGAGGAGTTCCAGGTCCGGTACGAGGTGCCGCCGGCGCCGACGAAGCCCGGGACCTACAGGAACATCATCGGCAACGAGGCGCTCGCGATCGGACTCGTGGCCGCCGCGGGGCGCGCGGGGGTGCCTCTCTTCTACGGCTCCTACCCGATCACGCCCGCGAGCGACATCCTCCAGTACCTCGCCGGCTACAAGAACTTCGACGTGACCACGTTCCAGGCCGAGGACGAGATCGCGGCGGTCGGCTCGGCGATCGGCGCGTCTTTCGGCGGCGCGATCGGCGTCACGGGGAGCAGCGGGCCCGGAATCGCGCTCAAGGGGGAGGCGATCGGGCTCGCGGTGATGGTCGAGCTCCCGCTGGTCATCGTGAACGTCCAGCGCGCGGGGCCGAGCACGGGCATGCCGACGAAGACCGAGCAGGCGGACCTCCTCCAGGCCGTCTTCGGCCGGAACGGCGAGTCGCCCGTCGTGGTCCTTGCGGCGAGCACGCCCTCCAACTGCTTCCCGATGGCCTTCGAGGCGGTGCGGATCGCGACCAAGTACATGGTGCCCGTGATCCTGCTCTCCGACGGCTACCTCGCGAACGGCAGCGAGCCGTGGCGGCTCCCCGAGGGGATCGGCGACCTCCCGGAGGTCCGGATCCCGTTCCACACCGATCCGAAGGACTTCAAGCCCTACCGGCGCGACGCGGCGACGCTCGCGCGCGCGTGGGTGAAGCCCGGAACGCCCGGCCTCGAGCACCGGATCGGCGGCCTCGAGAAGCAGGACCAGACCGGGAACGTCTCCTACGACGCGGCGAACCACCAGAAGATGGTGCAGCTGCGGCAGGAGAAGGTGCAGCGGGTCGTCGCCGACGTTCCCGACCTGAAGGTCCACGGCCCCGACCGCGGCAAGCTTCTCGTGATCGGGTGGGGGAGCACGTTCGGGGCGATCCACTCCGCGGTGCGGCTCGCGCAGGCCGACGGCCTGAAGGTCGCGCAGGCGCACCTCCACCACCTGAACCCGTTCCCCGCGAACCTCGGGGAGGTGCTCGCCCGCTACGACCGGGTCCTCTGCCCGGAGATGAACACCGGGCAGCTGAGGATGCTCCTGCGCGCCCGCTACCTCGTCGACGTGCAGGGACTGAACAAGATCGAGGGGCAGCCCTTCCGCGTCCGCGAGGTGCTGACGCGCATCCAGGAGATGGCCTGATGAGCCAGCAAGCGCCCGTCCTCGACAAGAAGCACTTCGAGAGCGACCAGCAGGTGCGCTGGTGCCCGGGCTGCGGCGACTACGCGATCCTCGCCTCGATGCTCAAGGTCTTCGCCGAGATGGGGGTCGATCGCGAGAAGATCGCGATCGTCTCGGGCATCGGCTGCGCCGCCCGCTTCCCCTACTACGTGAACACGTACGGGTTCCACACGATCCACGGCCGTGCGCCCGCGATCGCGACGGGCCTCAAGATCGCGCGGCCCGATCTCCACGTCTGGGTCGTGGGCGGCGACGGCGACCTCCTCTCGATCGGCGGCAACCACTTCCTCCACGCGCTCCGCCGCAACGTGACGATCAAGATCCTCTGCTTCGACAACCGGATCTACGGCCTCACGAAGGGGCAGACGTCGCCGACCTCGGAGGTCGGCAAGGTCACGAAGACGACGCCGCTCGGCTCGCTCGACCGGCCCGTGAACCCCATCTCGCTCGCGCTCGCCTCCGAGGCGACGTTCGTGGCCCGCACCGCGGACACGTGGGGCAACCACTTCCGCGAGGTGATGCTCGCGGCTGCCGCTCACGAGGGGTCCGCCTTCGTGCAGATCCTCCAGAACTGCGTCGTGTTCAACGAGGACTCGTGGGAGCCGGTCGTCGGCCGCGACCGGCGCGAGGAGAACGCGCTCTTCCTGGAGAACGGCAAGCCGCTCCGGTTCGGCCGCAACAAGGACAAGGGGATCCGCATCCGCGGCTCCGACCCCGAGGTGGTCACGGTCGGCGAGGGCGGGGTCGCGGAAGGCGACCTCGCCGTCCACGACGAGAAGGACGAGTCGCTCGCCTACCTCCTCTCGCGGCTCGAGCCCCCGCGCTTCCCGATGCCCGTCGGGATCTTCCGCCGCGTGGGCGGGCTCGTGGCGCTCGAGAAGGGCATCGCCAGCCAGCGCGAGGAGGCGACGAGGAAGAAGGGCAAGGGCGACGTGATGAAGCTCATCCACTCCGGGGAGCTCTGGACGGTCAAGCGGTGAGCATCGAGGATCTCGAGGACGAGCGACGCTATGGGGAGGCCGCGGGGCCCGGCGGGAAGGCTCGCGTGTTCGAGACCCCGGTGCGCTCGCTCCACGTGCCGCCCGCGGTGGTCGTGACGGCGGCGACGCCGGTCGCCGCGACGGTCCAGCGGATGGTCGCGGCGGGCCAGGGGTGCGTCCTCGTCGCCGGCCCGGACGGCCGCGTCGCGGGGATCTTCACCGAGCGCGACCTCCTCGCGCGCGTGGTCGCGAAGGGGCTCGACCCCGCGCGGACAGACGTCGGGAAGGTCATGTCGGCGGATCCCGAGTGCCTGACGCTGGACGACACGCTCGGGTACGCGCTCCACAAGATGACCGTGGGGAACTACCGGAGCGTCCCCGTCGTGGACGACGGCGGGAAGCCCGTCGGCGTCCTGACCCAGCAGGAGGGCGTGAAGGCGCTCGCGGCGCTCTTCCCGGTCGCGGTCTTCAACCAGCCGCCCCGCTCCTTCGAGCAGAAGCCGCCCCGCAACCGGTACGGCGGGTAGGGCTCCGACGCGCCGTCAGCGAGGACCGCGGCAGGCCTCGAGCGCCGCCACGTATCCCTCGGCCCACAAGGGCGCGGTCGTGCGCTGCACCGCCGCCGCGAGCCGGGCGTGGCGCTCGATGCGTTCCGCGGCGGGCATCCGGAGCGCCCGGTCGATGTCCTTCGCCATCCCGTCCGTGTGGTACGGGTTCGTGAGGACGGCGTCCGTGAGCTCGAGGGCCGCGCCCGCGAAGCGCGAGAGCACGAGGACGCCCGGCCGCTCCATGTCCTGCGCGGCGACGAACTCCTTCGCGACGAGGTTCATGCCGTCCCGCAGCGGCGTGACGAGGCACACGTCCGCGGCACGGTAGAAGCGCGCGAGCTCGGCCTGGCCGTACGACCGGTAGAGGTAGCGGACCGGCGTCCAGTGCGCCTCGCCGAACTCGCCGTTGACCCTGCCGACCGCGGCCTCGATCCGGGTCCTCTGTTCCCGGTACTCGACCACGTCGGCCCGCGACGGGACGGAGATCTGCACGTAGGAGACATTGCCGCGCCACTCGGGGAAGAGCCCGAGCAGCCGCCCGAACGCCTCGATGCGCTCGTGGATCCCCTTCGTGTAGTCGAGGCGGTCCACGCCCAGGATGAGTCGCCTCCCCTCGACGGAGCCGAGCAGCGCGGTCGTCTCCTCCGACTCCTCGGCGGCCTCTACTTCGAACGTCTCGGGGATGATCCCGATCGGGAAGGCGCGGACGCCGATCCGCCGTCCGCGGTACCTGACGGCGTCGTCGGACACCGTCGCGGGCGTGACCGCGCCGACGACCTGCATGACGTTGCGCACGTCGTAGTCCGTCTGGACGCCCACGAGGTCGAACTCGAGGATCCCCTCGATCAGCCGGTCGGCCCAAGGGATGAGCCGGAACAGATCGGCCCCCGGGAAGGGCACGTGGAGGAAGAGTCCCAGGGGCCCGCGGTGGCCGAGGCGCCTCAGCTCCGACGCGACCAGCAGCAGGTGGAAGTCGTGCACCCAGACGGCGCAGTCGGCGGGCACGAGCTCCGCCGCGGCGGTCGCGAAGCGGCCGTTGACCTCCACGTACGCCTCCCACTCCGCGTCCACGAACCGGACGCGGCCGGGCAGCGTGTGGAAGAGCGGCCAGAGCGTGCGGTTGCAGAATCCGCCGTAGTAGAGCTGGTGCGTCTTCGACGGGAGGTCGATCGAGGCGAGCACGGGCCTCGTGCCCGCGCTGAGCCGGACCGGCCCGAACGCCTTGCCCGGGCTCGTCTCGCCGCTCCAGCCGAGCCAGAGTCCCTCGCGCGCCGCGAGCACGGGCTCGAGCGCCGAGACGAGGCCGCCCACCTGGCGCTTGCGGTCGAGCTCCGGCGTGCCCTTCGGGTACGGGCCGGGAAGCCGGTTCGAGATGGCGAGCAGCCCGTACGCGACCGCGTCGGCGTCCGCGGGTGCCCGTCGCGGGATCGGGCGGGGAATCAAAGGGGGTCCGGGGGCGGCGCCGGCGCGCGCGGCGTCGAGCCAGCGGAGGAACCCGATCGTCTCGGCGGGGCCGTCGAGGATCCAGCGCGCGGCCGTCGGCCGCTCGACCGAGGGGGCGACCAGCACCGCCTCGTCCGCCGCGCCGAGCGCCTCGAACATGTCCTCGTCCGTGACGTCGTCGCCGAGCGCCACGAGCCGCGCCTGCGCGCCCGCCCGCTCCCGGACCCACGGGACCACCGCGGACTTGCGCGCGGCCGCCGGGCGCACCTCCAGCACCTCCGCGCCCGGCATGCGCTCGTACCCGGCGTGCGACGCGAGCCAGGCCTCCACCGCCGCCTCCACCTCGACCCGCAGCGTCGGCGCGATCTGCCGCGGGACCCGCCGGAAGTGGAACGCGACCGAGGCCGACTTCCGCTCGACGAGCGCGCCCGGGCTCTGCAGCGCGATCCCGGCGAGGGTCACGTGCAGGTCCTCGATCTCGCTGCCGTCGGTGTCGAGGATCGATCGCCACGTGCCGTCCCCGCGCAGGAACGCCCCGTGCTCCGCCGCGAGCCAGAGCGACCGCGCCCGGCCGAAGAACTGCTCGATCTCGGACCGGAGGCGGCCGCTCACGACCGCCAGCGTGATCCCGGGCGAGGAGGCGAGCGCGTCGAGGAAGTCGACGAGATCCTCGGGCGGACGCGCGAGATCCGGCCTCTCGGCGAACGGGATGAGCGTCCCGTCCAGGTCGACGAGCAACCCGAGCGGGGAGTGCCGCGCCAGCCGGATCCAGTGCTCAGGCGTGGTCAAGGCGGAGCCAGAGGAGGGAATGGGGGCCCAGGGTGAAGAGGTAGTCCTCCCGCGTGATCGGCGGGAAACGCATCCCGCCGATGATCTCGACCGGCGTCCGGCCGATCCATTCCCGGACGGGGACGAGCGCAGGCTGGACGAAGCGGGACATGTTGCCGACGCAGAGGAGCGTGCCGGCCTCGTTCTCGCGCACGAAGGCGAGGACGCGCGGGTTCGCGACCGGGAGGATGCGCATGCCGCTGCCCCGGAAGACCGGATCGGCCCGGTGGACCTTGATCGTCCGGCGCAGCCAGTTGAGGAACGACGTCGGCTTCCGGTCGCGGGACAGCACGTTGTGCCCGGCGTAGTGGTACTCGGGCTCCGTGACGACCGGAGCGTAGAGCTTCGCGGGGTCGCCGGCGGAGAAACCCGCGTTAGGTCCCGTGGACCACTGCATCGGCGTCCTCACGCCCATCCGGTCCCCGAGCTGGACGTCGTCGCCCATCTCGATCTCGTCGCCGTAGTAGAGGACCGCCCCGCCGGGCAGGGACAGGATGAGCCCGTGGAGCAGCTCGACCTGCCGGCGCCCGCCGAGGAGGAGCGGCCAGAGCCGGCGCCGGATCCCGGTGTGGACCCGCGTCCCGGGCTCGCTCGCGTACTGCTCCCACATGAACGCGCGGTCGTCGTCGGAGAGCATCTCGAGCGTCAGCTCGTCGTGGTTCCGGAGAAACATCACCCACTGGCAGCCGTCCGGGAGCTTCGAGGTCCGCTCGAGGACCTCGATGAGCGGGGCGGCGAGCTCCCTCCGGATGGCGAGGAAGAGCCTCGGCATCAGCGGGAAGTGGAACGCCATGTGGAACTCGTCGCCCTGCCCGAAGTACCGGATCAGCTCCTCCGCGGGCTGGTTCGCCTCGGCGAGGAGGACGCGGGGCGGGTCGCAGCCGTCCACGAGCTGCCGCAGCCGCCGCACGAACGCGTGGGTTTCCGGGAGGTTCTCGCATGCGGTGCCCTCGCGCTCGAAGAGATAGGGCACGGCGTCGACGCGGAACCCGTCGACCCCGAGGTCGAGCCAGAAGCGCGCGACGTCGAGCATCTCCTCCTGGACCCTCGGGTTCTCGTAGTTGAGGTCCGGCTGGTGCGCGTAGAAGCGGTGCCAGTAGTAGAGGCCGCAGGTGTCGTCGAGCGTCCAGTTGGAGGGCTCGGTCTCGAAGATGCCGCGCACGCCCGCGTAGCGGTCGGGGGTCCCGCTCCAGACGTAGTAGTCGTGGAAGGGGTGGCCGGGGCCCAGGCGCGCGCTCTGGAACCACGGATGCTGGTCGCTCGTGTGGTTCAGGACGAGATCGACGAGGATCCTGAGCCCGCAGGCGTGGGCGGTCTCGAGGAGCCTCCGGAAGTCGTCGAGCGTCCCGAGGTCCGGGTGGATCCCGCGGTAGTCCGAGATGTCGTAGCCGTCGTCGCGCAGGGGGCTCGGGTAGATCGGCAGGAGCCAGACGGCGCCCACGCCGAGGTCCCGGATGTAGGGGAGCTTCTCGATGAGGCCGGGCAGATCCCCGATCCCGTCCCCGTTCGAGTCGAAGAACCCCCGGACGTAGACCTCATATAGGACGAGGTCCCGATACCAGGGGGCGGTCATGGATCCCTGTATAACCGGACCCTGCGCGGCTGGCCCGTTTTCCGCCCCCGGACCCCTCCCTGATCGCCGCTAACTTCCTGCCCCCCGGAATGCCGAAACGGGGTGCATGAGACGGCAGGCCCTCGACAACCTCCGTGCCGCCATCGAGGCGAACACCGAGCGACGCACCCTCGAACAGCTCAAGGCGCAGGGCAAGCGCACGGTACGCGTGGTCTCCGGCGAGAAGGTGATGCAGATCATCACCGCGATCGTGAACGACGTCGTGGACCGCGAGGTCGGCGACGCGACCGAGCGCGACCGCGACCGCATCGTCACGGAGACGAAGCAGCAGTTCGACCGCGTCCTGAAGATCCAGGCGGACCAGGAGGCGCTGCTCCAGGAGCAGAAGGATCTCGTCGGCCAGTACCGCGACAAGCTCGAGGCGGCGCAGGCCGAGGTCGAGCGCGTGCGGAAGCAGATCGAGGATCTGCGCGCGGAAGAGGGCGAGCGCGAGGCGCACCTGATCGCCGAGCACCAGGAGCTGCTCCGCGAGCTGAACGAGCGGTACACGGCCGCGGCCGGCCGCGCGAAGGCGCTCGAGCAGGAGAAGGAGCGCCTCTCGCAGATGCTCGAGGAGGAGAAGCGCCGTGCCGCCGACCGCGAGCAGCGGCAGGCGGAGGAGCACGACGCGCGCGTCGAGGGCCTCCGGAAGGAGCAGGCGGAGCTCGTCGCGCGCCTCCAGGCGGAGAAGGGGGCGGTGGCGGGGCGGCAGGAGCAGGCGCTCGCGGACGCGAACGCGAAGCTCCACGAGGTCGAGGAGCGCGCCGCGGGCGACCGCGACGCGCGCGTCCGCGCCGAGCAGAAGGCGGAGACGGCGGAGCGCGACGCGCAGCAGGCGGTCGCGGCGGCGAAGGAGGCGGAGGCCCGGCGCGCGGAGGCGGACCGGGTCACGCGCGACCTCGCGGCGAAGATCGAGACGCAGCGCGTCGCCCTCGAGGCACGCGACCGCGAGGTCCTTCGCCTCACCGAGGACCTCGCGGCGGCGCGCGCGGCGGCCGGCAAGGCCGACGACGTCCGGAAGCTCGAGGAGCAGCTCTCCCAGATGCACCAGTTCCTGCGCGTCCTCGACGAGCGGAGCGCGGGTGCCAACGAGGCGACGGTGCAGGCGCTGGTCGAGCAGCTCTCGCAGAAGCAGACCCTCGACACGCAGTCGCTCGAGGCGAAGTTCAACCAGACGCTCGACGCGTCGCTCGAGAAGTTCACGAAGACGGTGGAGGCGGCGACCGCCAAGCCCATCGACATCGTGGTCGAGGCGACGGACGTGCTCGTCGACAAGATCTTCGACACCCCCGCGGACCAGATGTCGACGAACCTCGATTCGCTCGAGGTCGACCAGAAGAGGAGCAAGCGGGGGATCGGGGGCAGCCTTGCCGCCCTGCGCGCGATGCGCGGAGGGAAGGGGAAGGGGCCCGGGGAAGGGGACAAGAAGGGGGGCTAGCCCCCTTCGCACGTCAACCGTGCCGCGGATCGTCTCAAGGCGGTCCGGGGCGAAGGGAAACAGTCAATTCGCGGCCCTCCGGGGCCGATAGGAGTGCGAACAATCGGGTTGCCCGGCGAGGGCCCCGGGGAGGCGAGAACAGCGATGTCCGGCGAATCCAGCACCATCCGGTTCAAGCAGGCCGACGGGTCGGTCCAGGCGCAGCAGGCGGACGCGCCCGCGGCGAAGACGCAGCCGAAGAGCGAGGTCGCGCTCGGCAAGGGCCTCGACGTCGGGACGGCCAACCTCCTGAGCGCGGCTCAGGACGAGTCCGGCGAGATCGTCGTGAAGCGCGAGCGCAACGCGTTCCTCGAGATCCCCGCCGAGTTCGCGAGCAACAAGGACATGCTCACGCGGCTCAACGTGCCGTACGTGACCTTCCAGAACCGCATGTACGTGCTCGGCGACGCCTCCTTCAACCTCGCCAACATGTTCGGCAAGGAGGTCCGCCGCCCGATGCAGGACGGCTTCCTCTCGGCGAACGAGCAGGACGCGATCCCGATGATGCGCTTCATCATCGAGCGGCTCCTCGGCCAGCCCGCCCAGCCCGGCGAGCCCTGCTACTTCTGCATCCCGGCGCCCTCGATCGACAAGGAGAACGACACCGTCTACCACGAGGGCATCGTGAGCGGCGTCGTGAAGAAGCTCGGCTACACGCCGCGCGCCATGAACGAGGCGCACGCGGTCATCTACAGCGAGCTCGCCGACCACGACTTCACGGGCATCGGCGTCTCCTGCGGCGGCGGCATGTTCAACGTCTGCGTCGCCTACAAGACGATCCCGGCGGTGAAGTTCTCGGTGGCCCGCGGCGGCGACTGGATCGACGGCCACGTCGCGAAGGTCATGGGCATCCCGCGCACGCGCGCCACGGCCATCAAGGAGGGCGACGTCAACCTCACCTCCCCGCGCACGCGCGAGGAGGAGGCGGTGGTCCTCTACTACCGGAACCTGATCAGCTACGTCCTCCAGAACCTGAAGCAGCGTTTCCAGCTCGCCCGCGACGTCCCGCAGTTCGAGGACCCGGTCGAGGTGGTGGTGGCGGGCGGCACGAGCCTCGTCGGCGGCTTCGTCGAGGTCTTCGCGGAGGAGCTCGAGAAGGTCGAGTTCCCGCTGAAGATCGCGGGCGTGCGCCGCGCCGAGGACGCGATGACCTCCGTGGTCCGCGGCTGCTTGATCGCCGCCGCGCTCGCGGACAACTAGACTCCACCCGCGGGGACCGATGCCCCGCGATCCGTAATCTCCTTGGGGGAGGCTTCAAGCCTCCCCCTCGTTGTACGGAGCCTGACACACTTCAATGAACGGCGCCGAGTAGGCCTGCGGCACCACTACGTGACGGAGAACGCCGCGCGGCAGAACGGGGTGGCGAAGCCGAGCCCGAGGAACCGCGTCTGGTTCGACGACGTCCTGGTCGCGGCGGCGTGCATCGGCCCGATCGGGTAGATTGCCGGCCATGTTCCTTGCCGGTCCCGAGGGCCAGCGCGTCGCGCTCTGCTACTCGATGAACGTCCACCCGGGCGAGTCGCTCGACGACGTCCTCGGGGCGCTCGAGCGCATGGCGGCGCCGCTCAAGGCGCGGCTGGGCGTCCGGGGGCCGTTCGCCGTCGGGCTCCGCCTCGCGGCGCAGGCGGCGAAGGAGGTGGAGGGGCGCGGGGAGGAGGTGAAGGCGGTCCTCGATCGCCACGGCCTCGTCCCCGTCACCGTCAACGCGTTCCCCTACGGCGACTTCCACGGCGAGCGCGTGAAGGAGGAGGTCTACCGCCCCGACTGGACGGAGTCGCGGCGCGCCATCTACACGCTGCGCGCCGCGGTCGTGCTCGCCGCGTTCGCGCCGAGGAGGTCCGAGGCCTCCGTCTCGACCGTGCCGCTCTCGTGGAAGGCGTGGCGGCCGTCGGTGAACGCCGTCACCGGGCGCGTGCTCGAGATGGTCTCGGCGCTCCAGGGCGTGGAGCGGAAGTCGGGCGTGCGCGTGCGCCTCGCGCTCGAGCCGGAGCCGCTCTGCGTCCTCGAGACCGCCGCGGAGACGGTCTCGTACTGGAGGGACCACCTCCTGCCCGCGTGCCGCGCGAAGTTCGGCCGCGGCGCCGAGGACCTCGCGCACGCCTACCTCGGCGTCTGCCTCGACACCTGCCACCACGCGGTGCGGTGGGAGGGGAGCCAGGAGGCGATCGACCTCTACCGCGAGGCGGGGATCCCGATCGGCAAGATCCAGCTGTCGAGCGCGCTCGAAGCGGCGTCGGCGGCGGATCTGGAGCGGTTCCGCGAGCCGCGCTACCTGCACCAGGTCGTGTCGAAGAGCGGCGAGGCGCGCGCCGATCTGGGCGAGGACCCTCCCCCGGGCCCCCTCCGCTGCCACTTCCACGTGCCGGTGCACAAGGAGGAAGTGGCGGGCGTCAAGACGACGCGCGCCGACATGGCCACCGCGCTCCGCCACGCGCTCGGGACTGGCGCCACGGGATGCCTCGAGATCGAGACCTACACGTGGGACGTGCTGCCGCTGCGCGAGGGCGCGCTCCTCGACTCGCTCGAGGCGGAGTTCCGCTACGTGCTCGTCGAGGCGGGCGCCGCGGGGTTCGTGCCGGCGGCCTGAGCAGCTCGTGGCTACGGTCGCGCCAGCGGGAGCCCGCGCGGCGCGGAGGATGGGGGGTGCGGGGGCGGTACGGGTTTGCGCCTCCGGCCGACGCGCGCGTTCCCCATGCCTTTCGTCACCCACGGAGGGTGTCGGTCCCGGCGTGTGCGAGACCTCCGATGCGGTGGCCGGCGCCGGCTCTACTTCCGCCGGCGGCGCTTCTTCCCGAAGACGAAGCCGAGGAGGAGGAGGAGGACGATCGCGCCGATCGTCGCCTGGATGAGCTGGCCCAGGAGCGATGTCGCCTTGAACCCGAGGGAGGGGACGAGCATGCCGCCGATCACGGCGCCGAGGATCCCGACGACGAGGTTCCCGAGAAAGCCGAACCCGCGGCCCTTGGTCGCCTGCCCCGCGATCCAGCCGGCGCCGACGCCGATCAGCACGACGTAGAGGACGTCCACGAGGCGGACATGCTACCCGCGGGGGCCCGCGAAGCCGAGGGGCCCCGGGCGGTCAACGGCGCCGCGCGGCGCGCGCGTCCCCCGCGAGGATCTCGGTGCGGATCATGCCGTCCGTCAGCTCCTCGAGCTCGCGGCGGAGGCGCGCGGAGAGGCCGCGGAACTCGCGCCAGAGCCTCTCCATCGCCGCCTCGGGCGCGCGGACGCGGACCGTGTGCGCGTGCTGCCGGGGGTAGAAGAGCGGATCGAACCCGTCGCGCTCGAGGAGCGCGAAGAAGAGCTTCCTCGTCCACGGGTCCCTGATCGAGAAGCGGTGGAGGATCGCACGCTCCTCCGGCGGCGGCTGCCGGTGCTCCGCGAAGCGGCCGCCCGCGATCGCGCGCAGGCGCGCGAGGATGCGCTCCTCCGCCTCGGCCGCGGCGCGCTCCTCGCCGGGCGTACCGGCGCGGGCACGGAGGGACTGCACCTTCCGGAGCGTGCGGAGCAGCTGCTCGACGGTCTGCATGCGGGGTGCCTTCGTAGCACGGGAGGGAGACGCGCGCGGGGAAATCCGCGCGCCGGAGCGTGTCGGGAGCAGGTGTCACGGTGACACCGGGTTCCGACACGCGAAACGGGGGGGCCGCAGCGGGCCGCGCCGGACCCTCAGCGGGACAGCAGCCGCGCGATGGCGGCGACGACGAAGGCGACGACCGTGAGGAAGAGGAGGATCGTGCCCCGGAGGCCCACCTCGGGCGCCTCGAGGATCGTCATCGGCCTCTGGCAGCGGGGGCAGTACCGCATCGTCGTGTTCCCGCCGCGCCATACCGGGAGCACATCCCCCCTGCACGCGGCGCAGAACGTGGGCACCGCCTTCTCGGCGAACAGATGGCCGCAACGCGGACACGCTTCGGCCCAGTCCGGGACCTCGGCCTTGCACTCGGGGCACAGCTGCAACACGTGCCCCTCCGCGCGCAGGGTCACGCGAGCGCCTCCGCGCGCTTCGGGAAGAGGCCGAAGATGCCGCCCGTGTGGAGGAAGCACACCTCCTCGCCCTTCGTGAAGCGGCCGTCGCGGATCATCTGGCGGAGCGCCATCATCGCCTTAACCGTGTAGACGGGGTCGAGGATCAGGCCCTCGATCTCCGCCACCTCGCGCAGCAGGTGCCATTCCTCCGGACGGTTCTTCGCGTAGCCCTTGCCCTGAAAGCCGTCCACGAGCTCGACCATCGCGTGGGCAGGCGGCAGCTTCCCGAGCTTCGGCCAGCGCATCGCCGCCGCCCGGAGGATCCCGTCGATCCTGCCGCGGAAGAACGCGGCGTCGTCGCACACGCACACGCCGACGAGCGGCGCCTCGACGTCAAAGAGCGCCTTCCCCGCGATGAGCCCCGCCGTCGTGCCGCCCGAGCCCACCGCGTGGACGAGCGCCGCGAACTTGCGCCCCTTCAGCTCCTCGCACGCCGCGAGGTACCCCCACATCCCGACCTCGTTGCTCGCGCCCTCGGGGATCCAGTAGGCGTCGTCGGGCGGCACGAGCGTCCGGTACTCCTCCGGCGTCACGAACCGGACCTCCGCGCCCACGAGCATGTCGAGCAAGTGATTGCCGTCGGCGGCCCCCGGAGCCCCCTCGCTTCTGAGGAACAGCGTGCACGAAAGGCCGAGCTGCGCGCACGCGATCGCCGTCGCGCGGCAGTGGTTCGACTGGATCCCCCCGCACGTCGCCACGCGCTTCGCGCCCAGAGCCATCGCTTCGCCGAGGCAGAACTCGAGCTTCCTGACCTTGTTCCCGGTGAGCGTCGAGCCCGTGAGGTCGTCGCGCTTCACGAGGATCCGCGGCCCGCCCCAGTGGTCCGACAGCCGGTCGAGCGGCTCGAGCGGCGTCGGCAGCCTCGCGAGGGGGACGCGCGGCGGGGCGTTCACAGCTTGTCGACCTCGCGGACCGACTCCTCCCGGCTCCTCAGGTCCTTCACCTTCACCTTGCCGAGGCGCCACTCGTCGGGCCCGACGAGCACGACGCGCCGCGCGCCGGACGACTCCGCCAGCTGGAACGCCTTGCCGACCTTCATCGGCGAGTAGGGGGCCTCGGCCCGCTCGCCGGCGAGGCGCAGCCTCCGCACCACCTGCCGCGCGGGGGCGAGCATCTCCTCGCCGATCGGCACGACGAGGACGTCGATCTTGGGGGGGCCGGGGGGCAGCTTGCCCGTGTCCCTCAGGAGCTCCGTGAGCACGACGTCGCCCATGCCGAACCCGAGCGCGGGCATTTGCGGGCCGCCGAGACGCTCGATCAGCATGTCGTACCGCCCGCCGCCCGCGACCGCGCGGAGCTTCTCGCCTCGGTCGAAGATCTCCCAGACAAGTCCCGTGTAGTACGCGAGCCCGCGCACGATCCGCGGGTCGAACTCGAGGAACCCCTCGACGCCCAGGTCCTCGCACGCCGCGTAGAGCCCGTCGAGCTCGGGGATCGCGGCGACGTCGAACGCCACGAGAAGCTCGGCCGCCTGCGCGGGGGTGAGCTCGCCCTTGTCGATGAGGCGGAGCGTGGATTCGACTGCGTCCGCGCCGAAGCGCGTCCGCACGCGCTCGGCCATCACGCCCCGGTGGCTCACGCGGACCTTCACCTCCTTCTCGGTGAGGCCGAGGCGGCGGAGCGCGTCGAGGGCGACCGCGAGGAGCTCCGCGTCGGAGCCGATCTCGGAGGCGCCGAAGATGTCGACGTTCCACTGGATGTGCTCGCGCAGCCGTCCGCGCTGCTGCCGCTGGTAGCGGAAGAGCTGCGGTGTCGCGTACCACTTGACCGGCTTCCTCAGCGCGGCGGCGCGGGCGGCGATCATGCGGCCGACGGTGGGGGTGAGCTCGGCGCGGAGCGCGACCTCCCGGCCCCCCTTGTCGGTGAACGCGTAGAGCTCCTCGACGATCGCCTCGCCGGACTTCGCCTTCAGGAGCTCGAGGGACTCGAGCGGCGGCCCCTCGACCTCCTCGAACCCGGCGGCCTTCGCCGCCGCGTGCCACGCCGCCTCGACGTGGCGGCGGAGCGCCATCTCCTCCGGATAGAAGTCGCGGAAACCGGGCAGCGCCTGGAACGACATGGCGAGGATCGTATCAGCCGAGGTGCCTGCCGCCTCGCGGGGCCGGCCTACCGGGAAGCGCCGGATCCGGACCCTCTGCGGGCAGACGTCCGCCCGGCCCTGCGGCGGCTCCGCCCATGCGTCGGCTTGCTCCCGGAGATGATCCTTGCCACATCCTCCGACGACGCGCCGATGGCCAGGAGGGAGCGCAGGAGGAGGTCGGCCGAAACCGATGGCTCCGCCGCCTCCATCTTCGCGACCCGCGACTGGCTCGAACGGACCAGCGTCGCCAGCTGGGCCTGCGTGAGGCGGCGTCGCAGCCGCCGCTCCCTGAGCGCCTGGGCGAGCTGGAGCTTCATCTCGATGAAGGCGGCCTCCTCGGGGGAAAGGGCGAGGAACTCCTGTGCCGTGCCGACCTTCCAGCCCTTGGCAACGAGCCGCTTCCGCTTGTCTTCACGCATCGTCGTACTCCCTGAGCCGCCTGCGACAGTTCTCGATCACCTGCTTGGGCGTCGCCCGCGTCGTCTTGCGGAAGACCTCCGCGATGACGATCGCATCCGGACCGGTGCAGGTAGACGATGCGCCACGAAGCATCGACATCCACGACGCGGAGTTCGTGGCACCGCGGTCCGATCGCCGGCATGGGACGGGAATGGGGCATCGCCAATGTCTCGCCTCGCTGAAGCCTCCGGAGCAGGAACCCGGCTTCGACGCGCGCCTTCGCGGAGAAGGGCGGCGTCCTGATCTCGCCGTGAAGCCACGCCAAGGGCTTGTCGCTTGGGCTCAATGGGATCGATGATATGTCACTTTCGACATAAGCGGCTGATCGCGCGGCGCGGTCCCCGGGAGCCCCCCGCCTTCGCCCCGCGCGAGACGAGCCTCACTTCAGGAGCCCGAGCGCCTCCGCGCGCTGGCGGCGCTCGTCGTTCCCCTCGATGAAGAGCCGCAGCGCCTCCTTCACCGTCCGCTCGTCCGCGAGCCCCGGGTAGGCGCGCAGCGCCCGCTCGTACCGGCGGCGCGCCGTCGCCTCGTCGCCCTGCGCCAGCGCCTCGAGCGTCTCGAGGAAGAGCGCCACCGCCTCGAGCTGCGCCGCGCGGTCGAGCTCGCCCTGCCCCCGCACCGCCCGCGCGAGGAGATGCATGTGCGGCGCCGACGGCTCCCGCTCCGTGAGCTCCTCCGCGAGCACGCGCGCCACCACGTAGTCCGCGCGCGTCCGCTTCTGCAGCCCCGCGCGCCAGAGCACCCGCGCCTCCATCAGCCGCTTCGCGTACTCCGCGGGTTCCTCGAGCTCCTCCCGCTTCACCTCCGGGGGCGGCTCCGCCTCCTCGATCGCCCGCGCGGCCGCGAACCGCGCGTCGATCCGCGCGCGCAGCGCCTCCGCGGAGAGCATCGCCGCCGCGCGCCGGATTCCCGGCAGGTTCGCGCGGCCCTTCCCGAGCTCCTCGTGCTCGAACGACAGGCGCTCGCCCGCGATCTCGTCGGAGGGACCGCGCGCCTCCGCCTCGCGCAGCCACCGGTCGACCGCGTCCGCGTTGCCCGAGCGGCGGTGGAGCCGCGCGAGGATCAGGTAGGGGCCCGGGGACCCCGGCCTGTCGCGCACGACCGCCTCGAGCTGCGAGAGCGCCTTCAGCGGGTCCGTCCCGATCAGCGGCTCGATCTCGCGCGCGCGGCGGTCGGCCTCCTCGTCGCGCAGTTGCCCGATCCGCTTGCGCGTGAGCCGGTGGTGGGGGTCGTGGCGCAGAAGGATCTCCTCGAGCGCCGGGAGCGCCTGCTCCGGCGGCAGGCGGATCGCCCGGTTGTAGTGCGCGCCCGCGTGGTGCGGCTCCATGCCGAGCAGCACGTCGAGGTCCCCGGGCCGCGACCGCGAGATCAGCGCGTCGGGGTTCCTCGGCTCCAGCTCGAGCGCGCGGTCGAGGTGCGAGCGGTCGCGCGTCGCGAGGTACTGTCCGACCGCACGGTCCGCGCGCCAGTGGTCGAGCGCGACCGGGATCGAGTACCCGATCGCGAGCAGCGCCGCGAGCGTCGTCGGGAGCACGCCCCTCCGCACGCTCCGCCGCCCCGCGAACGCGAGCGGGAGGAGCGCGAGCGCGAGGAGCGACGGGTCCCGGAGCGGGAGGTCCACGAGCGACGCGGCCGCGAACGCGGCGAGCGACGCGAGCGGCGCCCGCTGCCGCCGGAGCGCCCACGCGGCCGCCGCCAGCAGGAAGAGGTGCGCGCCGAGGCCCAGCAAGCCCCCCTCCGCGAACGACTCGAGGTAGTCGTCGTGCGCCGAGTGGACCGCGCGGCCCTGGTGGAGCTCCCACTCGCGCTCTTGCCGCACCGGCGGGTACTCCCGCGCGAACCCGTCCGCGCCGAGGCCGAGCGCCGGATGGTCGAGGCCCATCGCGAGCGCCGCGCGGTACCACGTGAGCCGCACCTCGACCGTCTCCGACTTCCCGAGGAGGAGCGCCAGGACGACGACCGCCGCCGGGATTCCCGCGAGGATCGCCCACCGCGCGCGGGGCACGCGGTACGAGACGAGCACGGCGACCGCCGCCGCCGCCGCGAGCGCGCCGCCGCGGCTCTTCGTGACAAGAAGGCCGAGCAGGCACGCCCCCGCGAGCGCGTAGCGCCACCTGCCGCGCGCCGCGAGCGCCCACGGGAGGAGCATCGCGAGCCCCGCGCCCGCGAAGCTGCTGTTCGCGAAAGTCGCATACGCCTGCGGCGTTCCCGTGATCCGCTGCCCGAGCGCGTAGAGCCCGAGCGCCGCGCCGAGGCCGCCGAGGACGAGGGGCGCGCGGCTCCTGAGGAATCCCCGCGGGACCGCCGCGCACGCCGCGTGGTGCGCGAGCGCGAGGGCAGCGAGCAGCATCCACGCGCGCAGGGAATGGGGGGGCACGGGGGACCGGAGGAGCATCACGCCGCGGACGAGCACGAAGGCCCAGAGCGCGAACGAGACCCTCGACCACGCGATCCGGCGCGCCTCGAGCGAGCACGCGACGCACGCGAAGGCCATGAGCGCGAGGGCGAACGTCTTCGGCGCGAACCCGTCGAGGCCGCCCGAGGGGTCAAACGCGAGGATCCCCGCGACCGGCAGCA
Source organism: Planctomycetaceae bacterium (assembly GCA_011525755.1). GTDB lineage: Bacteria > Planctomycetota > PLA2 > PLA2 > PLA2 > PLA2. The sequence continues at coordinate 2,580 of WYBS01000127.1, read as the reverse complement.
GGAGGAAGGCCCAGCGGGTCACGGCCCCCGGAGCCCCCTCAGGAGAAGAGCGCTTCGACGTACGCGACCGGGTCGAAGACCTCGATGTCAGGGAGCTTCTCGCCCACGCCGACGAACTTCACCGGCAGATCGAGCTCGTCCTTGATCGAGAGCACGGCGCCGCCGCGCGCTGTCCCGTCGAGCTTCGCGAGGATGATGCCCGTGACCGGCGTCGCCTCGTGGAACCGGCGGGCCTGCTGCACCGCGTTCTGGCCCGTCGTCGCGTCGAGCACGAGGAGCGTCTCGTGCGGCGCGCCGGGGATGCGCTTGCCGAGCACGCGCCGGATCTTCTCCAGCTCGCGCATCAGGTGCTCCTGGGTGTGCAGACGGCCCGCCGTGTCCACGATCAGCACGTCCGCCCCGCGGGAGACCGCGGCATCGGCCGCGTCGAACGCGACGGCCGCGGGGTCGGCGCCCGTGTCCTGTTTGACGATCTCGATCCCGAGCCTCTTGCTCCAGATCGTCAACTGCTCGACCGCGGCGGCGCGGAACGTGTCCCCGGCGCCGAGGACGACGGTCTTCCCGCGCTCCCTGAGCCACCCCGCGAGCTTCGCGATCGACGTCGTCTTGCCGGAGCCGTTGACGCCGACGATCAGGATCACGGTCGGCTTCTCCGGCGCGAAGACGATCCTCCCCGCGGCGAGCCGTTCCGCGAGGTGGCTCTTGAGGAACGGGAGCACCTGCTCGCCCTCGCGGACCTCGCCGCGCTTGCCCGCCTCGCGAAGCTCGTCGATGAGCCGCGCGCTCGTGGCGACGCCGACGTCCGCGCGGAGGAGCGTCTCCTCGATCTCCTCGAGCAGCTCCTCGTCGAGCTTTCGCCCCTTGACGATGCGTACGAGCGCGCCGCCGAGCGCGTCGCGCGTCTTCCGGAGCCCCTCCTTGAGGCGGTCGAAGAGTCCCATGGCCCCCGGAGCCCCCCCGCTAGAGGTCCCGCTCGCGCCGGATCCGGTCGAGGATGCCGTTGATGAAGGCGCCCGACTGCTGGGTCGAGAATCGCTTGCCCATCTCGATCGCCTCGTTGATCGAGACCTTCGCGGGGATGTCCTTCAGGAAGAGCATCTCGTAGACGGCCATGCGGAGGATGTTCCGGTCGACGAGCGCCATCCGCCGGAGGTGCCAGTTCTGCGCCGCGCCGGAGATCGCCTTGTCGATCTCCTCCTGGTGGTCGAGCGTGCCCGAGAGGAGCTGCCGCGCGAACTCGTGCGCCTCCGCCTCGTCCGGCGCCTCGTCCTTCAGGAAGTCGTCCACGCCGAGGAGCGCCTCGTCGCCGCGCGCATCGACCATGTAGAGGAGCTGGAGGGCGAGCTCGCGGCCCCGCGTGCGCTTCCTCACCGGCCGATCCTCCGCGCGAGCGAGTGGCACTCGAGGAGCGCGGTCGCCGCCTCGAAGCCCTTGTTGCCGTGCTTCCCGCCGGCGCGCTGGAGCGCCTGCTCGAGGCTCTCGGCGGTGACGACGCCGCAGGTGACGGGCGCGCCCGTCTCGCGGCCGATCGCCGCGAGGCCGCCGATCGCGGCGTCGCAGATGTAGTCGTAGTGCGAGGTCTCGCCGCGGATGACGCAGGCGATGCCGACGACGCCGTCCGCCTTCCCGTGCGCGAGGAGCAGGCGCGCGGCGGCGGGCACCTCGAATGCGCCGGGCACGCGGACGATCGTGATCCGGTCGTCCGGGACGCCGTGGCGGCGGAGCGCATCGAGCGCGCCGGCCTCGAGCCGGTCGGTGACGACGGCGTTCCAACGCGCGACCACCACGGCGGCGCGGATGGTGGACCCGTCGAAGTCGCCCGTGATCTCCATTGTGAAAGGGGCGCCGATTATAGCCTGCGGCGGCCTGCCCCCCGCCGGGGCCCCGAGAGGGCGGAGCCGTCCGCGAGCTCCGCGATCGTGAGCACGTTCTCCGGCCGCACGTGCATGACTCCCGTGTGCCAACGCCACAGGCCGTCGCGCCCGTACGCGGTGACCTCGGTCCTGCCCGACACCGTGTCCGCCCAATGGACGTCGTCGAGCCCCACGAAAGGACGGCGGAACGTCCCCCGGAGGAGCGCCGCGAGGTCGCGCGCCGCGATCGAGCCGCGGAAGAGCGCGCTCCCGGCTCCTCCCCGGATCTCGATGGCGACCCACACCTTCTTTCCACGCGGCAAGGCGTCCTCGACCGGCCCGGCGGCCGGGGGAGAGAGGATAGCACCTGCCGTCGCTTCGGGACGGGCGGGGCCTCCCGCCGCAGGGAAGGCCACGGCGGGCAGGCCGGGGGACCGTTCCGCGGGAAAGCACGGGCGGCTCGCCGCTACCCGTCGAGCTTCCAGTCGGTGAAACGGATCTCCGAGACCTCCTCGGTGGGCGCAGCGGGGTGGACGACCCGCATCGACGCGGGAAAGAGATGCCCCTTCGCGGATTCGTAGCGGACCTCGGCCTTGCACACGAGGGCCCCGTCGGCCGAACGGGTCTCGCTGCCCGCGAGCACGCACTTGCCGTCCCGGCGCTCGTACGCGTAGCGCGCGGTCCTCCTCCGGTCGCCCGTGCCCCACGACGCCCCCGTGAGGATGCT
>WYBS01000126.1 GCA_011525755.1 Planctomycetaceae bacterium | reverse complement strand
TCGTAGGTGAACTTCTGGCCGCCGACCGCGGCGCCGGCCATCAGTCCGCCCTCGCCGAAGACGAAGACGGCGACGCCCTTGCTGTAGTCGGCCTGCGCGGAGGCGCCCTGCTTCAGCGCGACCGCCGTGGCCTCGGCGCCGAGCTCGTAGTTGCCCCCCTTGAACGCGTCGAACGCGACCTTGTCCTTGAAGAAGATGAGCTCCGAGAACGTCTGGGCCCCGATCTGCAGGCCGACCGTGCCCTGCTTGATCGTGGCGAAGCCGACGTGCTTGCCCTGCTCGTAGACCTGCCCCTTCCCGTGCGCGCCGCCGACGATGAAGCCGGCCTTGCCCACCTCGGGGAAGACGACGTAGCCGTAGGCGGTGTCGAACCACGAGCCGACGCCGTGGCCCTTGCCGCGCGTGATGGTCGCCTGGCAGTCGGCGTCGAGCGTGTCGGCCGCCGCCTGCGACTCGGGCTTCGTGCTGCCGCAGCCGACGGCCGCGGCGAACAGCGCAATCGCGAATAGACGCATGGAATCTCCTCCGTATCCCGCACACCGCGGGGCCGGGGATCGTAGACCCCGGCCCCGCGACCGGCAAGGGAACGTGCTACTTGGCCTCGTACGCGAACTTCTGGCCGCCGACGGCCGCCTCGGCCATGAGGCCGCCCTTGACCAGCACGAAGACCTTGACGCCGCCGCTGTACTCCGACGCGGCGCCCGCGCCCTCCTTCACGGCGACCGCCGAAGCCTGCGCCGTGAGCTCGTAGCTGCCCTCCGTGAACGCGGCGAGCGCGGTCTTGTCCTTGAAGAAGATCACCTCGGAGAACGACTGGCCGCCGAGCTGGAGGCCGATCGTGCCCTGCTTGATCGTCGTGAAGCCGATGTGCCTGCCCTCCTCGTAGACCTGGCCGCGGCCGTACGCGCCGCCGATGCCGATCGCGCCCTTGCCGATCGACGGGAAGATGGCGTAGGCGTGCGCGTCGGAGAACGACTTGGCGATCGACGAGTCGGCCGCCTTGAAGTTCTTGATCGCGGCCTCGCACTCCGAGTTGAGCGCTTTCGCGTCCGAGTCCGAGTCCGGCCTGGTGCTCCCGCAGCCCACGAGGCCGGCGACGAGCAGGAGAGTGATGGTCCGCATGGATCCTCCGTGTGGTCCCTTGATTACCCGGCGGGATCGTAGACAGCGGGAAGCCGCCCCGCAAGGAAGGCGGGGGGGGCGGAACCCTCATTCCCGGGACCGCGGCGAGCCACGGCCCCCGAGCCCCCTCGACTTCCCGCGTAGAATCGCCCCCCATGGCGTGGCGGGACACGTTCGGGCACCTGGCGCGGACCGTGGAGAGCGTCTTCCCCACGGAGAAGGACCTGGACAGGCTCTTCGCGGCGAAGCGGCCCCTCCGCGTGAAGCTCGGCCTCGACCTCACCTCGACCACGGTGACGATCGGGAACGAGATCCCGCTCCGCATCCTCGGGCGCTTCCAGGAGCTCGGGCACAAGGCGGTGCTCATCCTCGGGGACTTCACGGCGCTCGTGGGCGACCCCTCCGGCCGCGACAAGACGCGGCCCATCCTCACGGCCGAGGACGTCGCGCGCAACGGCGAGACGTGGCTCGCGCAGATCGGCAACGTGTTCGACGTGTCGAAGGCGGAGGTGCGGCGGAACAGCGAGTGGCTCGGCCGGCTCGGCCCGGCGGAGATCGTCCGGCTCGCGGGCCAGCTGACCGTCGCGCAGATGCTCGAGCGCGACAGCTTCGCGAAGCGGCACGCCGAGGGAACCCCGATCCACCTGCACGAGTTCCTCTACTGCCTCTTCCAGGGCTACGATTCGGTGGCCGTGCGGTCGGACGTCGAGCTCGGCGGCACGGACCAGACCTTCAACATCAACATCGGCCGCACGGTGCAGAAGCACGCGGGGCTTCCGTCGCAGGTGTGCGTCATCAACCCGCTTCTCGAGGGGGTGGACGGCTCCGCGAAGATGTCGAAGAGCCTCGGGAACGCGATCGGCATCGAGACGCCGCCGAAGGACATGTTCGGCCTCGCGACGCGCGTGCCCGACGCGATCGTCGGGAAGTACCTCCGTCTCGCGACCGATGTCGCCGACGCGGAGATCGGGCGCCTTCTCAAGGGCGACATCTGGTCCGCGAAGAAGGCGATGGCCGAGGCGGTCGTCGCCCGCCACTACGGCGAGGCCGTCGCGCGCGCCGAGCGGGAGGCGTTCGAGCGCGTGTTCCGGGATCGCGAGCTCCCCGACGAGATCCCGGACGTCGCGATCGACCCGAAGGCATCCCATACGGCTGCCGCGCTCGTGCGCGCGGCGTTCGGCGGCTCCGGGGCCGAGGCGCGCCGGCTCGTGGAGCAGGGGGCGGTCACGCTCGACGGGGCGCGGCTGGACGATCCGCTCGCGCCGGTCGCGGTCCGCGACGGCCAGGTGCTCAAGGCCGGGAAGCGGAAGTTCGCGCGCCTGCGGACGGGATAGCTACGGCCGCACGAGCTTCAGCCGCCACGAGCGGCGGACGACGCGGCTCGCGAGCGTCGCGGAGGCGACCAGCGCGAGCAGCACGAAGACCGTGTTGAGGAGCGCGCTGACGGTGTCGGCGTTCACGCCGAGGACCTCCTGCGCGAGGGTGAGGTCCACGAGGCGCCCCGTGGCCACGATCCGGAGCAGCGCGAAGAGCCCGAAGAGGTTGGAGACGAGATCGAGCACGAGCGTGAACCGGCGCTCGCCGCGCTGCGCGTACATGAGCTCGCGCACGATGGCCGTCGCGAGCCAGATGTTCAGCAGCGGGAGGTTGGCGATGATGCCGGGCCCCGCGAAGGGGATCTGCGTCACGCCGTCGGGCGTCGGCAGGTAGAGCGCGAGCAGGTTGTCGCGGAAGAAGTTCGCGACGACGAGCACGAGGCCGAGGAAGCAGGCGTTCATCGTGCAGCGTCGCGCGTCCGGCCGGACCGCGAGCGTCATCCGCCGGAGGAGCGAGAGGCGCCCGATGCGCGACAGGAGGACGTGCGCGCAGAGGACGGCGCCCGCGTCGAACAGGAGCGTGCCGGTCGCGCGCACGAGCAGGTCGATGACGTTCCGCGGGTTCGCGATCGGTTCGATGTGGATCGGGCCGAGCGAGAAGGGATGCTCCGCGACGGTCGCGCCGACGGTCACGAGGAAGTGCGCGACGAACATCATCGCGGTGTGGAGGAGATAGGGCCTCGCCTGCGCGGGGGGAAGGAGGGGGGCCGGGGGGAGGAAGGAGCTGCCGACCTCGGCCGGATCCCCGAGCGCGTCGAGGACGTCCTTCACCGCCTCGTCGGGCACCTGGCCGGCGCTCGTCCGCTCCTCGACGCGGTCGAGGATCGTGGCCTCGAGCTCCAGAAGGGCGTCGCGCCGGCCCTCGGGCCTGCCGCCCATGGCCGTCGCCGCCTCGTCGAGCCAGCGCTGCACCTTCTGCTCGAGGCCCTCAGTCATTTCGCCTCCGCCTCCGCGAGCTCCGCGGGGGAATCGCTTTCGAGGATCCTGCCGACGGCGCCGGTGATGTCGCGCCAGACCTCCTCGAGCTTCGGGAGCGCCGCGCGCCCCTCGGGGGAGAGCTCGTAGTACTTGCGCGGGCGGCTGCCGTGCGTGTCCCACTCCGACAGCAGGAGACCCTGCGACTCGAGACGGCGCAGCAGCGGATAGAGGGTGCCCTCCTCCGTCTCGAGGCCGCTGGCCGCGAGGATCTTCACGATCTGGTAGCCGTAGAGCCGTTCCCGGAGGAGCGACAGGGCGACGATCTGGACGAGGCCCCGCCTCAGCTCGGCACCGATCTTGTCGAAAAGGGAGCTCATGGCTTCCGCCCGTCCCGTCGACCTTTCCGAGGGCAAGACTTTAGGTAGGCCGTCCGGCCGGGCGGCCCCGCTGCCGTAGACTAGGCACGGTCGTGCGCGCCTTCTGGACCCCGATTCTCCTCGCGTTGCCCGCCGGGACCGCCCTCGCGGAGACGCCGGAACCCGCCTTCGACGCGGTCCGGGAGGGGCTCCTGTCCCCCGGCCGAGGGGCCCGGGAGGGCGCCGCGCAGCGCGCGAGAGAGATCGCGAGGACGGACCCCGCCGGCGTCGCGGCTCTCTGGAAAGACCTCGATCTCGAAGGACGCCGGCTCCTCGTGCGCGCGCTCGGCGCGGCGGGCACGCGACACGCCGCCGAGGTCGCGCTCGCGCATGCCGCGACCGCCGAGGAGGAGGTCTTCCGCGCGCTGCTCGACGGGCTCGCGGAGGGCGGCGAGGCATCGCTCTTCGCCCCCGATCCAGGGGGTCTCTCGGCCGCGCGCGCGAAGGCGCTCGACGAGGTACGCTTCCGGTATCGGGTCGAGGCCGAGCTCGTGCGGTTGAAGTCGCCGACCGGGCCGACCGGGCACTACGCCGGGCAGTTCCGGGAGATGAGGAAGCTCGGGCCGCGCGTGATCCCGATCCTTCTCGACATCCTGACGGATCGCGCTTCGTCCCTGCCCGGCGAGGGCGCCGCGGGGCCCTACAGGAGCATCCACCCCGGCATGGTCGCGTTCGACCCGCAGGAGCTGCGCAGCATGACGGCCTACGGCCTCGGCGAGGTCGTCGAGAAGGACGATGTCGCGACGATCTCCCTGCTGCTCAGGATCCACCGGCAGTTCGACAGCTCGAAGGACACGGATCTCCGCTTCGAGCGCGAGGATCTCGCCCCCTCGATCGCCTTCAGCCTCCACGACCTCGGGGTGACCGCGCCCGCGGAGCGCTACATCCGCGAGCTGAAGTACCGGCGCCACGACTCGTGGTCGGACGAGCTGGAAGCGATGTGGAACCTCGGCTACGCGTGCATCCGGATCGGGCGGCACGACGAGGGCGTCGGCTACTACACGCTCTACCTCGACGCCTCGCCGAGCAAGGCCGTCGCGGCCTACAACCTCGCCTGCAGCTTCTCCCAGCGCGCCGCCGAGACGCGCAGCGAGCGCTGGCGGGAGCAGCTCAAGGAGGAAGCCCTCGGGTACCTGGCGCTCTCGATCGAGCAGTACGGCTACGGCGACTGGAAGTGGATGGAGGAGGACGGCGACCTCTCCTTCATTCGCGGGGAGCCGAGGTACCAGGAGCTCCTGCGCCACCTCCAGGAGAAGTACCCGGAGCGGAAGAAGGGGAAGATGCAGAAGGGCCGGCCCTTCCAGGCGCCAAAATGAAGCAGGTCGCCGCGGCGCACGCGGCGAGCGCCGCGAGGGCGCCCGTCCGGCCCGTGCCGGCGAGCACGGCGCCGTGGACGCCGTAGATCAGGAGCAGCGAGCGGAAGACGAGCTTCTTCGCCGCGGGGCGCGTCCCGGCGCGGAAGGCCGCGATCAGCGCGAGGAGGTGGAGGGGCGCGGGGAGGAGGGCGAGCGGGCCCGCGGCGAGCGCGAGCGCCCCGTAGGCCGGCAGGAGCGCGAGCCCGGCGAAGCAGAGCGCGAGCCGCCGCGTCTCCCGGGGCTCGAGGTCCTCCGCGCGGCTCGCGCCGCTCACCGACGCGATGTACACGAGGTAGCCGAGCGCGTAGAGGAGCGCGGGGGTCGCGGCGCCGTAGCCGCCCGCGGCGAGGCCCATCGAGAGGTTCGCCGCGCGCGCGCCGCCGATCGCGAGCGCGTCGACCGGGAACGTGCGCTTCAGCCCGAGGTCGTAGGCGGCGGCGAGCGTCGCGACCACGAGCGCGTGGAGGAAGAGGCCCGCGGCCGCGCCGAGGACGAGGCCCAGAAGGAAGAGCGCCGCCGCGAGGAGGCGCGCGCGCGGCACGAGCGCGGGATCCGCCACGAGGGGCCGGGAGGGCTCGCGCTTGAGGTCGATCGGCCGGTCGCAGAGGTCGTTCAGGACCATCCCGCCCATGTAGAGGCAGATCGCCGCGCCCGCGGCGGCCGCGACCTTGCCGGGCGGCGCCCCGCCCGCGAACGCGGCCCCCGCGATCACGTCGGCGGCGGCGGTCGGCGCCAGCGCCGGGCGCGCGAGACGGAGGAGCGGCGGGAGAGCCAAAGGGACCATCCTACAGGGTCTCCCCCGCCGATTCGGCGGGGCGCCGCCCTTTCGGGCGCCATCCGGAGGTCTCGGGACGCGGCGGACTACTGCAGCAGTCGCGCGATGTCGTTCCGGAACGCCAGCACGAGAAGCCCGAGGATGAGCACGAGGCCGGCCATCTGCAGCCAGCCGACGACCCGCTCGGGCAGCGGCTTGCCGCGGAGCTTCTCGGCGCAGAGGAGCACGATCTGCCCGCCGTCGAGGATCGGGATCGGCAGGAGGTTCAGGATCGCGAGGTTGACCGAGATGAGCCCGAGGAGCTGGAGGTAGAGCCCCCATCCCTGGTCGAACATGCTGTAGGTCGCGGTGACGAGCGCGATGGGCCCGCCGATCGCCTCGGTGGAGACCCGCCGCGTGACGAGGCCCTTCACCGTGAGGACGACCATCTCGATGAACCGTGTCGTGCGCTTCCAGCCGAGGGCCGCCGCGCGGAAGACGTTCCGCTCGCGGCGCACCGTCTGCACGACCTCGCGCGCGTAGCCCAGCTCGGTGCGCGGGGCGGGCGTCAGCCGAAGGGCGATGGTCTCCTCGCCGCGCCGGACCTCGAGATCGAGGGGCTTCATGCCGCTCGCGCGGATCGCCTTCGTCATGTCCTCCCAGGAGGTGACGGGCACGCCCGCGACGGAGACGATCGTGTCGCCCTTCTCGATCCCCGCGCGGGCCGCCGGGCTGTCGGGCTGCGGAACGACCCGCGCGCTCTTCGGCCCCTCGAACGGGGTGATGCCGATCATCGGCGTGAGCGGCACCCGCATGCGGAGATCCGCCTCGTCGCCGCCCTCCCGGCGGACGCGCACGGTGACCTCGATCTCCGCGACTTCCCCGGCCGCGATCGCCGTCGCGGAGAGGATCTCCTCGATGTCGTGGGGCGCCGCCACCGCGTTGCCGTCGATCGCGACGACGACGTCGCCGGGCCTGCCGCCCGCCTTCGCGGCCGGGGAGTCCTCCTGGACGTCCTTCGCCTCGGCCCTGAGCTCCGGGCCGATGCCGAGCGGGAGGTCCACGCCGGCCTGGCCGGGCTCGACCGGGATCTCGAGGCGCGTCCCGTCACGCTCGACCGTGAGCATCACGGTCGCCGAGAGCTCGCTGCTCGCGAGGTCCATGTAATCGAGGACCTCGCGCCCGTCCACGTGGGTGACGAGGTCTCCCGGCTTGAGACCGGCCTTCCACGCGGGGCTGCCGGGCTGGACGAAGCCGACCCGGGTCGACTGGAGCGGCACGCCGGCCCCGAACGCCCACACGAAGAGCGCGAAGGCGAGGATCAGGTTGAAGAGGACGCCCGCGCTCATGATGAAGAGGCGCGCGGAGAAGGGCTTGTTCGGGAACTCGTCCGGGGCGCCGGTGCCCTTCTCTCCCGGGTTCTCGGCCGCCATCTTCACGTAGCCCCCGAGCGGGACCATGCCGATCCGGTAGCGCGTCCCCTTGCGGGTCCAGCCGAAGATCTCCCTGCCGAAGCCGACGCTGAAGGCCTCGACGCGCGTGCCGGTGAGGCGGCACGCGAGGAAGTGCCCGAGCTCGTGGAAGAAGATGAGGCCGCCGAGACCGACGACGGTCATCAGCACCCCGAGCGGATCGAACGCGGCGAGCATCACGTGGGCCACTTCCTTGCTTCCTCTCTCGCGGCGCGGTCCGCCGCATGGATATCGTCCAGATCGGGGTCGGACACGAAGGTCGCGCTCCGGAGGACCGCCTCGGCGGTCTTCCAGATGGCCGGGAACGGGATCTCCCCCGCGAGGAACCGCTCGACCGCCACCTCGTTCGCGGCGTTGAGCACCGCGCCAGCGGTGCCGCCGATGCGCACGGCCTCCTCCCCGAGCGCGAGCGCCGGGAAGCGCAAAGGATCCGGGGCCTCGAACGTGAGCGACGCGAAGTCCCTCACGTCGAACCGCGAGAAGGAGGATCCCTTCCGCTCCGGACAGGAGAGCGCGTACTGGATGGGCAGGCGCATGTCCGGCTTCCCCATCTGCGCCACCACCGACCCGTCCACGAACTCGACCATCCCGTGGACGATCGACTGCGGGTGCACGACCACCTCGATCTCGCCGGGCGCGAGGCCGAAGAGCCCGTGCGCCTCGATGAGCTCGAGCGCCTTGTTCATGAGCGTGGCGGAGTCGATCGTGATCTTCCTGCCCATGGACCAGGTCGGGTGGCGGAGCGCCTCCTCCGGCGTCGCCTCCGCGATCCGCTCCGCGGGCCACGTGCGAAAGGGGCCCCCGGACGCGGTCAGGATCACCTTCCGGACCTCCTCGCGCCGGCCGGCGCGGAGGGCCTGGAAGATCGCGCTGTGCTCGGAGTCGACGGGCACGATCGCGGCGCCGGTCCGCGCGGCCTCGCGCAGGAGGAGCGGCCCCGCCATGACCATCGACTCCTTGTTCGCGAGCGCGAGGCGCCTGCCGTGGCGGACCGCGAGGAGCGAGGCCGGGAGCCCCGCCGCGCCCGACGCCGCCGACACGACGACCGTCGTCTCCGGGTCCGCGATCGCCGCCTCGAGCACCCCCCCCGCGCCCCCCCCGACCTGTCCGGCGGAGCCTTCGCGAAGGCCGATGGCCGCGCAGTAGCGCGGTCCGAACTCCCGGGTGATCGCCGCGAGCCCGTCCGCGTTGCTCCCCGAGAACGCCCCGACGAGGCGGGCCTCGGCGCCGAGCGAGCGGACCACGTCCAGGGTGGAGCGGCCGATGCTGCCCGTGGCCCCGACGAGGACGACGCCGATCATGGCCCGATTGTAAGGGGCGGCTACCGGACCTTCCGCCAGCCGGGAGGCGCTCCCTCGGCGCCCCTGGCCACGTGGATGCGCACGGGCGTCACGTCCGGCGGGGGGTCGTCGAAGAGCTCGTAGGCGTAGACGGCGCCGGGCACGGCCGCGAAGAGGGAGACCCCCGCATCGTCCGGGAAGGCGAGAAGGACCGACGGAAGGTCGCCGCCGGTGGCCCATGCGAAACGGTATCCGTCCTCGACCCGGGGGGGGCCGGGGGGGCTGCCCACGAGCGCGAGGATGCGCTCGACCGCCCGGTCCTCCTCCCGGACGAGCGCCTGCGCCTCCCGCGCGTTCCGGGCGAGGTAGAGGAAGAAGACGGCGGCCGAGACGCCGATCACGAGGAGGGAGCGCACGGGAAGAGGGTACCCCGAACCCTCCGCGTCTCGCCGCGTTATGCTTCTAGGGATGGCGCGGGCACGCGGCGGGTGGGCGGTTCCCGGGTGGCTGCGGTCCGTCCCGGAGCCGACGCTCGGGGGGCGGATGGTCCTCACGTTCCTCGTCGTCGCGTGCTGCTTCGCCGTCCTCCTCCGGAACAACCAGGTCCTCTTCGTCGCGAGCGCCATCACCGCGACGGTCCTTCTCTCCGCGATTCTCACCTACCTGAGCGTCGGGCGGCTCACGATCGACCGGTCGCTCCCGCGGCGCGTCTTCGCGGGCGCGTCGTTCGACGTCTCCCTGCGCGTGCGGAACGTGTCGCGCTGGCGGCCGGCGCTCGCGCTCGGCTTCCTCGACGCGCTCCAGGTCGCCGATGCGCGGTCCCTCGTGCGCGGGCCCGTGGTTCCCGTGCTGCCCCCCGGCGCCGCGGTCGTCGTCTCCTACCCGCGCCGCATCCACCGCCGCGGCGTCTACACGGTCGTGAACACGCTCGCGCGGACGCGGTTCCCGTTCGGCATCTTCGAGCGCCGCGTCCTGACGCAGAGCCCTGCGCGGCTCGTCGTCCTGCCCGCCCTCGGTCGGCTCGGCCGCGCGACGCGGAAGGACCTCGCGCGGAGGATCGCGGCGCCGAGGGATCTCCGCCGCTCCCGCCCGGGTGCGGAGGAGTTCGAGAGCCTGCGCGAGTACCGGCCGGGCGACAACCCGCGGCACATCCACTGGCGGACCAGCGCGCGGGCGAGGACGCTCGTGCGCCGCGTGCTCCGCGAGGAGGACTCCGGCGACCTCCACGTCTTCCTCGACACGTGGACGGGCGGGTTCGACGCGGAGCGGCGCCGCCGGAACCTCGAGCGGGCGATCTCGTGCGCCGCGACGCTCCTCGCGCACGCGGCAGGCGGCGGCCGGAAGGCCACGATCCACTTCGAGGGGGGATCCGCGGGCCACGGCGGGACGCGCGCGGGGCTGCTCCCCGCGCTCGAGGCGCTCGCCGGCCTCGGGGCGGCGGCATCGCCGGTCGATGGCGTGGTCACCGCGGCGCGGCTGCCGCGCGGCGCCGCCGTGCTCCTGCTCTCGCTGGCGGGCCCGGCCGAGGAGTGCCGGCGGCTCGCGGCGGCGAAAGGCGTCGCCGTGCGCGTGTGGGACATCGAGGATCCCGCGTTCCCGCGGCGTTTCGCGAAGCGATGAGGAAGCGCCGGGCGATCGCCTCGCATCTCGGCGCCGCCGCATGCGTCGGCCTCTTCCTGTCGGGGGCGGCGCCGCCGCTCGTGCCCCTCTCGTGCCTCCTCGTGATCCTCGTGGATGCGGCATGGCTCGCGCCGCGCGGGTGGAGGCCCCGGGCCTCGGCCCTCCTCGCGCTGCAGATCCTCCTTGCCGTCCCGTTCGGCTACCTCGCGCTGCTCCGCGAGCCGCCGGTCGACTTCCTCACGCTCCTGCTCGTCGCCGCGGCGCCCCTGATCGTCCTGCGCTCGCTCCACGAGGAGACGGAGTTCAACGACTTCCTCGTCATCCTCCTCTCGCTGCTGCTCGTCGTCGGCAGCGCGGCGCTCGCGCCGGGCGCGCTCCCCGTCCTCATCACCGCGATCTACGTCCTCGTCGGCTGCCAGGCGCTGCGCGTGCTCGCCACGGCTCGCGGCGGGCACGCGGGCGACGTGAGGTTACGGCTGGAGCGGCCCGTCGGCTGGTGGGCGGCGGCCCCCGCGCTCGCGTCCCACCACCTCGCTCTCGGCGGGCTCCTGCTCGGCACGCTCTTCTACCTCGTCGCCCCCCGGCCCGGCACGCCCCTCGACGACGACCGCGGCGGGGGGGGGCGGCTGTTCTCCGCCACGGAGCGGCGGGACGGCGGAAGCCGGACCTCGGCGGAGCGCCCCGACTTCCCGCGCGAGATCCGGCTCGGCGACCTCGGCAGGCTGAAGCGCCGCACGCTCCCGGCGCTCCAGGTCGAGATCCGCGCGCACGGCCGGCCTTACGACCCGGACGAGGGCGAGCGGACGATGCTCCTGCTCAGGGCGCGCGCGTGGGAGCGCTTCGTTCCCGCGGCCCGGAGCTGGGAGCTCCCGCGCACGCGGCGCGACCCGATCCCCTCGAGCGGCGTGATCGAGGCGGGGGACACCGAGCTCGACTGGACCATCGACGTGCTCGGCTACGACGGGAAGACGATCTTCCTCCCGCAGCGCGCGCGTCGGGTCCGCGCCGCAGGCGGCGCCCTCACGATCGACCGGACGGGCACGATGACCTCGTCCGTGCCCGTCTTCCAGTACTCCGTGGCGTCCGCGTGGCCCGTGCGCCCGGGCGACCTCGAGACGCTCGTCCCGGAGGCGCGCAACCGCGAGCTCCTGCAGGTGCCCGACGCCGCGGCGCGCGTGCTCCGGCCGGAGATCCCGGACCTCCCGCGCCAGGGCCTGCGCGGCGCCGTCGTCGCGGTCGCGGAGTACTTCGCGGGCAACGGCTTCGGGTACGTGCTCGAGATCCCGCCCGAGATCGAGGCCGCGCCCGACCCGCTCGCCGCGTTCGTCGAGTGCCGGGAGGGCGACTGCGAGATGTACGCGACGACCGCGTGCCTGATGCTCCGGCTGATGGGCGTGCCGGCGCGCGTCGCCGGCGGGCTCCGCGTCGCCGAGAAGCTCGGCCCCGGCAAGTACCTCGCGCGCCTCTCGAACGCGCACGCGTGGGTCGAGGTGCCCTGCCGGGGCGTCGGGTTCGTGCCGCTCGATTTCACGCCGCCGGACAGTGCCGCGAAGGCTCCCGGGAAGCCCGAGGAAGAGGGCTCCGGGGAGGAGGCGGGGGGGCCCGGGGGGGAGGAGCCGTCGCTCCTCGACTGGCGCGACCCCTTCGCGTACGGGCCCGAGGACCAGGAGCGCGTCTTCGACTGGGTCGAGGAGCACGTCGTCGGATGGCCGTTCGCGGTCGCGGCGGCCGCGCTCCTGCTGCTCCTCGCGGGGCCGCCGCTCGTCGCCGCGATCCGGCGCCGCCCCCGGAGCCCCCTCGGTGTGACTGCGCCGAAAGGCGGGAAGTGCTCGACCCTTGCGTTCTACGCGCAGTGGCTCCGCGCGTGCGCCGCGAAGGGTTTCGTCCGGACGAGGGTCGAGACCCCGCGGGAGTTCCTCGCGAAGCTGCCGCCGGAGCTCTTCGCGGCGGGCGCAGGGATCACCGAGGAGTTCGAGCGGCGCCGGTACGGCCCCTGATACGCTTCTCCCGTGCCTTCGAGGGAGACCGCGGTTTCGATCGCCCGGCGCCTGCGCGCGGCCGGCCACGAGGCGCTCTTCGCGGGCGGGTGCGTCCGCGACCGCCTGCGCGATTCCCCCCCGAAGGACTATGACATCGCGACGTCCGCGCGGCCGGAGGAGGTCTCCGCTCTCTTCGCGAGGACGCTCCCGGTCGGCGCGGCGTTCGGCGTCGTGCTCGTGATCGAGGGGGAGGAGCAGGTCGAGGTCGCGACGTTCCGCGAGGATCTCGGCATCGCCGACGGCCGCCACCCGAAGGGCGTGCGGTTCTCCGACGCGCGCCGGGATGCGCTCCGGCGCGACTTCACCGTGAACGGGATGTTCGAGGATCCCGAGTCGGGCGAGGTGATCGACTTCGTGGGCGGGCGGGAGGACCTCCGCGCGCGCACGGTGCGGGCGATCGGCGACCCGGCCCTCCGGTTCCGCGAGGACCGGCTGCGCATGCTCCGCGCCGTCCGGTTCGCCGTGGTCCTCGACTTCCGGATCGAGCGCGAGACGCTCCGGGCGGTGCGCGAGCAGGCGGCATGGATCGCGGACGTGAGCGCCGAGCGGGTGCGCGACGAGCTCACGAAGATCCTCCGGTCGGGGCGCGGCGGGCGGGGCCTCGGGCTCCTTTTCGATACCGGGCTCCTCGAGGCGATCCTCCCCGAGGTCGCGGCGCTCGACGGCGTCCCGCAGCCGGCGCGGTTCCATCCGGAGGGCGACGTCCTCACGCACACGCGGATGCTCCTCGACGGCGTCCGCGGCGGGGGGGAGGAGGTCGCGCTCGCGGCGCTCCTCCACGACGTGGGCAAGGTGCCGACCCTCGAGATGAAGGAGGGGCGGCCAGCGTTCCCGCGCCACGCGCAGGTGGGGGCGGGGATGGCCGAGGGGATCCTCCGGAGGCTCCGGTATCCGAACCGCATGATCGAGCAGGTCGTGGACCTCGTCGACCGGCACATGGACTGGCCGCAGCTGAAGCAGATGCGCGAGGCGAAGCGCCGGCGGCTCCTCCTCCGCGAGGACCTCCCGCTCCACATGGAGCTCCACCGGCTCGATTGCGGCGCGTGCCACGGCGACCTCTCCGTCCACGCCTACGCGCTCGAGGAGCGGAGAAGGCTCGAGGAGGAGCCCCCTCCCGTGAAGCCGCTGCTCACGGGCCATGACCTCATCGGCATGGGATTCGCGCCGGGGCCCGCCTTCAAGGTGATGCTCGAGGCGATCGTGGACGCCCAGCTCGAAGGTTCCGTGCGGGACGCGGAGGAGGCACGCGCCTTCGTCCGGGCCCGCTACGGCGGGGGGGCGTCGTGAGGGCGCTGGCGCTTCTCGCGTGCGTCCTCGCCGCGTGCGGGGCGCAGGCGGAGCACGCCGCGCGGGAGCGCGAGGCGCGGGCTCGGGAGGCGGCGGCCCTCGTTGCCCGGCTCGAGGATGAGGACGCGTTCGCGCGCGTCGTCGAGCTCGGTGCCGCGGGGCCGCTCGTCGATGCCACCGCGGAGGGGAAGCCGGAGCGGATCCGGCGCCTCGCCTGCCTCGCGCTCGGCAAGATCGGCGGCGCGGAGGCGCGGGACCGGCTCCTCGCCCTCCTCGCCGCGCCGACGCCCGAGCCGCGCGTGCAGGGCGCGATGCGGCTCTACGCGGCCGCGGGGCTGACGCTCCTGAACGACCCGGGGACGGCGGTCGATCTCGTCCTCCAGCTCTCGACCGTGAACCCGAACGACAACGTCGCGGCGCTCGCGGCCGAGGGCGCGAACTCGGAGTACTACACCGTGGATGCCCAGATCTGCGACGCGCTGCTCGGGATGGGGCTCTGGACCGTCGAGGACGAGCTCGTCCTGCAGATGCGGCGTCGCGACATGGTGCGCGTGCTCATCGACGCGCATGCGGTGCTGCGGCGCCACACGGGTCTCGACCTCCCCTTCCGCTACAACGGCGGCTACGCCGACCGCGACGCGGACGCCGACGCGTGGGCGAAGCGGCTCAAGGAGACGCGCGCCGAACGGGTGCGCGCGCGCCCCTTCGACGCCGCGAACGCCCGCTTCCGCGCGCGCTGCTCGGACATGATCGGGTGGCTGGGCGGCCAGGCCGTGAACGACCGCTACATCGCCGAGAAGGTGTTCGTGCGCCTCGGTCCGCCGGTCGTGCCGATGCTCGCGGAGGCGATGCTCAAGGGCGTGCCGAGCCTCCAGCGCGAGGCCGCGTTCGTGCTCGGCAACATCGGCGATCCCGCCGCCGCCCCTGCGCTGCGGAAGGCGCTCGGGCTCGAGGACCCGAAGGCGCGGGCGCGGGCGCTCGATGCCCTCCGGCTCCTCGGGGACCGGGAGGCTGTCCCGCTCGCGGTCGAGCGTCTCGGGGACGCCGATCCCGAGGTGCGCGGCTCTGCCGCGAGGCTCGTTGGCGTTCTCGGCGAGGCGAGCCATCGCGAGGCGCTCTCGGCGGCGCTCGCGAAGGAGACGGCCCCCGGCGCGATCGTGCTCCTCGCGTGCGCGCTGTCGAGGCTCGGCGATGAGGGGCAGGTGCCGCGACTGCTTCGGATCTTCGTCGCCGGCGAGCAGCTCGACCGGCAGGCGGCGCACGAGGAGCTCCGGCGACTCGAGCCCGGCTGGAAGGCGGATCCGCTCGCCCCCGAGGAGGCCCGCTCCGGGGCGGTGGGGGAGTTCCCCCGGAAGTGACAGGTGTTACGGTGCGGTGCCACGGGTGTCTTTCGTGCGATACTTCCCGCGCCGCCCGGCGGTTGGCCCGGAACTTCCGTAGGACGGTGTGATGACGGCCGTCGAGGTGGCAGGAGTCCGCAAGTCCTACGGGGGCCGTCCGGTCCTCGAGGTCGGGGAGCTTTCGCTGGGGGAGCGGGAGCTTCTCGTGCTCGTGGGCCCCTCCGGAAGCGGCAAGACGACGCTCCTCCGGATCCTCGCGGGTCTCGTTCGGCCCGACACCGGGCGCGTGACGCTCTTCGGCAGGGACGCGCTGCCGCTGCCGCCGCATCTCCGCGACGTCGGCGTCGTGTTCCAGGGGCTCGCGCTCTGGCCTCACCTGACCGTGCGAGGGAACATCGCGCTCGGACTCGACCGCCTCGTGCCCGAGGCCGGCGATCGCCGCGCTCGCGTGGAGCAGGTGGCGAAGGAGCTCGGCATCGACCGCTTCCTCGACACGAAGCCTTCGCTCCTCTCCGGCGGGGAGCGGCAGCGCGTGGCTCTCGCCCGCGCGCTCGCGCGGCGGCCCCGGCTCCTGCTCCTGGACGAGCCCTTCAGCGACCTGGACGCGCGGCTCCGGCGCGAGACCGCGCGCCTCGTGCGGAGGCTCCACGACGGGCACGGCATGACGACGCTGCTCATCACGCACGACCGCACGGACGCGCACCTCCTCGCCGACCGCATCGGCGTGATGCGCGGGGGGCGGATCGTCGCCCTCGGCGCGCCCGACCGGCTGCACCTCGACCCCCAGAGCGTGTTCGCGGCCGAGTTCCTGACCGACGCCGCGATCCTCTCCGGAGAGGCACGCGGGGACGGGACCGTCGAGACCGCCCTCGGGGTGCTGCGCCTCCGCGAGCCGGCGCGCGGCCGCGTGCGCGTGAGCGTGCGGCCCGACGAGGTGCGGATCGGCGCGGGGCCCGTGCGCGGGACCGTCGTCGCGTGCGAGTTCGCGGGCGGTCCGTGGCGCTGCCGCGTGCGCGTCGGCGACGAGGAGGTCGCGGCTCTCTCGGACGCTCCGCTCCGCGCGGGCGACGCGGTGTCGCTCGCGGGCCCCGAGACGCCGCGGAGCGCGCTCCGGGAGGACGCATGAGCGGCGGGGCACGCATCGCGCTCGCCCTGGTCCTCGTCGTCGGCGCGGTGCTCTTCGCGCTCGCGCTCGCGTGGCCGGAACCGTCGGAGCCCCCGACGGAGCCCCCGCGCGACGGCGGGGCGGTCGCGGTCCCCGCGGCGAGGCCGGCGGAGCCGGGGATCCTCGACTCGCACGAGAGCTGCAAGCGGTGCCACGAGGAGATCTGGCGCGAGTGGTCGGAGGACCGGCACTCGCAAGCCTGGGTCGGCCCGCTGTACACCGAGCAGTCGAAGAACCACACGGACACCTCGTGCTTCTCGTGCCACGCGCCGCGGCCGATCCTCGAGACCGGGCTCGACTCGCCGGCGGAGGCCCGGCAGGACTTCCGCGAGTCGGGGGTCAACTGCCTCTCCTGCCACCAGCGCGGCCGGCACGTCGTCACGTCGGGGACTCCCGCCTCCGCGGGCGGGCCGGAGGGGGCGCCCTGCGGGCCCGTGCACGATCCCGCGTTCCCGGACGACCGTCCCGACATGCGCGAGGCCACGATCAACTTCTGCGGCGTCTGCCACAACCTCCACGGCACGCACCTCGAGTTCATGGGCAGCCGCTACTACCGCGACGGGATGACCTGCCTCTCCTGCCACATGGCGGAGGAGGTCGTGTCCCCCGTCGTGACCGGCGGGCCGCCGAGGGCGCGCAGGACGCACCGGTTCCCCGGCGCGCACTCGCCGGAGATGCTCCGGAAGGCGATGACGATCGTCGCGTCGCAGCAGAAGGAGCGGATCGTCGCGCGCGTCGTGAACCGGGGCGCAGGCCACCGGATCCCGACGGACGCGCGCCACCGCGCGATCCGCCTGAAGATCGCGTTCCTCGACGCCTACGGCCAGCCCGTGCCCGTCCTCGACCCGCATACGGGCAATCTCGAGCGCGAGGCGCTGCTCGACCTGATCCGGCTCTTCTACCGCCAGGAGCAGAAGGAGCCGACGCAGATCGACCCCGAGGGCACGCTCGGCAAGGACAACTGGCGCGAGAGCTCGATCGCGATCCCCGAAGCGGCGAAGGGCGGCAAGGCGATCCTGCGGCTCTACTACAACCTCTCGCCCTACGTGCCCGTGGAGCAGGGCACGCTCGTCGAGGAGAAGGCGGTGCCGATTGAGTAGGTTCCCCGGAGCCCCTCCCCTTCGAAGCGGGAGGCGTCGGTGACGGGCCTCCTCCTGCTCCTCGTCCTCGCCGGGGACCTCGATGCGGCCGAGAAGGCGCTTGCCGAGGGGCATCCGGAGCAGGCGCTCGAGAAGCTCGGCGACCTCGCGGACGGAAGCGACGCGGACCCGCGCGCCTGGGCCGTGCTCGGCCGCTCCTATCTCCGGCTCGGGGAGCCCGAGGCGGCCGTCGAGCCGCTCGTTCGCGCGTCGGAGAGGCGTCCCGCGGACAAGGAGCTCGCGCGGGATGCGGCCACCGCGTGCCTGCGGAGCGCCGCGGGGATGTACGGGCGTCTCTACCTCGAGGACGCGAAGCGGCTCGCGGCGCGCGCGGGCGACGACGCGCTCCTCGGCGAGATCGAGTACCAGCGCGAGGACTACGAGGCGGCGCTCGCGCTCTTCCGGAAGGCGATGGACACGGCCGTGGCCGTGCGGGCCGCGGAGTGCCTGAAGCTCCTCGGCCGCGCGGACGAGGCGCGGGAGGCCTACGCGGTGGCGCTCGAGGCGGCGCTCGCGGACGGCAACCTCGACGCGGCCTACGGGGCGGCCTTCGCCGCCGGCCGCGGGGGAAGGCTCCTCGCGTGGCTCGACGCGCGGCTCGCGTCGGACCCGGAGGACCTGAATGCGCGCTACTACCGCGGCTTCGTGCGGGCGCAGCTGTCGATGTTCCCGGAGGCGATCGAGGATCTCCGCCTCTTCCTCGCGAAGAGGCCGGATGCGCTCCCCGCGAAGGACCAGCTGGGCTTCGCCCTGGTCCAGCGCGGCTACCGCATGCAGGACAAGGCGATGCTCGACGAGGCGACCGCACTCTCCCGCGAGATCCTCGACGCCGATCCGTCGAACCGCGGCGCGTGGGAGCGCCTGCGCTACGTCGCGGGCTACTGGTGGGCGAACGGGAACGTGCAGGGCGTCTACGACGTGATGAAGGACCTCCACGCGCGCGACCCCTCGGATGCCGCCGCCGCGGTCGACTTCGCGATGGCTGCGCGGCGTCTCGGCCGCTACGACGAGGCGCGCGCCGCGTACGAGGCGATGCTCGAGGCCTCGCCCGACGACCCGACGGCGCTCACGGACTACGGGATCCTCCTCGACGGCCTCGGCGACCGCGCCGGCGCCCGCGCGTGCTGGGAGAAGGTGCTCGCGGCGGAGCCCCGGAACCTCGACGCGCTCGAGAACCTCCTTACCGACGCGTGGGAGCGCGGCGACGTCGTTGCCGCGCGGGAGTACGCGCGGAAGGGCCTCGATGCGGCGCGCGCCGTGAACGGGCCCGAGGTCCGGTGGCAATGGTTCGCGGACCGGCTCCTCTGGGCCCCCGGGGGGTTCGGAGGATAGATGAGGCGGCAAAGCTGTGCGACAATCCGAACGGGCGCACCGCCGCGCCTGCCCGGGAGTCCCTGATGAGAAGATCCATTCCGGCCCTGCTCCTCCCTCTCGCCCTCGCGGGCGCCGCGGTCGCGGCCCCGACGCTGGACGAACTTCTCCAGGACGGGTCCAAGAAGAAGGAGCTCGACAAGGGCTTCAAGGCCCTGGACAGGTACTTCAAGAACGAGGCGGAGCAGAAGAAGAGCAGCAAGCCCGCCCTCGCGAGGGAGCAGGCGGCGGGCCAGGAGGAGTTCCTGAAGTGGCTCGCGGCCACGGGCCAGACGCCGCTCGGCGACCTCCGGCCGCAGCCCGACGTCGTGATCGACATGCTCGACCGGGCCCGGATCAAGTACCTCGAGACGAAGTACCGGAAGGGCTCGCTCGAGTACGTGAAGGTGGGGGACGCGAAGGGGATGAAGCGGCACGAGTACGCCATCCTCGTGCCCCCGACCTACGACCCGGCGAAGAGCCGGATCCCGGTGGTCGTGAGCCTCCACGGCCGCGTGATCAACCCGCGCCACCCCGCGTTCCGGAGCGCCCCGTTCGAGCAGCGCAGCCGCTACGCGGTCTGGAACAACTGGTTCAAGACCCCCGCGGCCAACGACGTGCTCGTCGTCGCGCCGACGACGAACCCGGACGGTTTCCAGTTCACGGACAACCACTTCGAGGACCTCCAGGCGCTCTACCGGACGCTCATCGAGGCGCTCACCGAGTACCGCGGCGACTGGGACCGCATCTTCCTCGAGGTGCACGGCAAGGCGATCCGCGTGGCGTACGAGCAGTCGCTGGTCTTCGCGGGGATCATCCTCCGGGACCGCGTCGACGACCGGAAGGCGCCGCTCCTCGCGCCGGAGGAGTTCTTCCTCCTCGAGAACCTGAACGGCATCCCGTTCCTCTACATCGCCGACGCCGCGAACTGGGACGCGGTCGGCAAGCCCACGGCCGCCGCGCTCGAAGCGGCCTACAAGGCGTCGGGTAAGCCTGAGAACCTAGTCGTGATCCAGGCGACCCGCGATGTGGACGAGGCCCTGCGCGGCGGCGAGGACAAGATCAAGGCGTTCCTGGCGGCGCACGCGCGCCCCAAGGTGCGCGAGAGCTTCACCTGGCGGTTCGCCCAGGCGGAGCAGATCCAGCCGTTCCCGCTGCTCGGTCTCGACGCGAACTTCAACTTCGACGTGAACGACGCCGCGAAGAAGGCGCCGCTCGCGGAGAAGGCGGGGCGGCTCGTCTTCCAGGTGCGCCGCGAGAACGTCGACGGGAACGACATCAACCGGATCGACCTCCAGGTCACGGAGGCGGAGGGGCTGACGCTCGCGCTCAGCGACCCGCTGATCAACCTCGACCTCCCGTTGACGATCACGGTCAACGGCGCCCCGACCACCCCGCCGGTCGCGGCGGAGAAGTTCGAGCGCGACTGGACGCTGTTCTTCGATCGCGTGCTGCCGGGACGCTTCTTCATGCTGCCGATGCTCGGCACGGTCGCCATCACCTTCCCGCTGAAGCCGCAGTTCGCTGCGCCGGAGGCGAAGCCGGCGGAGGGGGCTGCGGGGGAGGCGAAGCCCGCGGACGACGCGAAGCCCGCCGAGGGCACGCCGGCCGACGCCGACGCAGAGAAGAAGGCCGCCGGCCGCTGAGAGATCCGTTTGCGGCCGCGACCCACGCGCGGATGGACGCAAGGAGGCGGAGGCGCAAGGGCGCGCGCACGCACGGCCGCCTTCGCCGCGAGCCCCTGCGTCCCTGCGCCTTCGCGTCACCCCGCGATGCGGGGCCTTCCCGGGACGCCCTCCCGTTGAGCCGGGAGCAGGTTCCGTGAGGAGGTGGGGGTTTCCCGCGCTCGCGTTCGTCACCGGCGCGGCCGTGACCGTCTACGAGTTCGCCGCGCCGAGCCTCTTCCGCGGCTGGTTCGGCCAGACGATCTACGTCTGGGCGAACGTGATCGGCGTGATCCTCTTCGCGCTCTCGCTCGGGTACGCGGCGGGAGGGCGGCTCGCGGACCGGACGACCACGCTCGTGCCGCTCGCGGTCGTCCTCGCGTTCGCGGGCACGTACGGCCTCGCCGTCGGGTGGGCGGGCCCCGCGTTCTGCGGCTGGCTCGCGGGGCCGGAGGAGTACACGCAGGACACCGCGATCCGGGCGTTCGTGGCCGAGTCGCTCGCCGCGAGCCTCTTCCTCTTCGGCCCGCCGCTCATGGCGCTCGGGATGGCGACGCCGCTTCTCGTCCAGCGCGCGTCCTCGGAGTGGCCGGTGGGGCGGGCCGCGGGCGTCATCTTCGCCGTCGGGACCATGGGATCGATCACGGGCATCTACGCGACGACCTTCCTCTTCGTCGACTGGTGGGGGGTCCGCGCGACGATCACCCTCGCCTCGTGCGTGCTCGTGCTCCTCGGGGCCCTTGGCCTGCTCGCCGCGCGCCGCAAGAGGGCGGCCGTCGCGGTCCTCCTGCCTCTCGCGCTCGCGCCGGCGGGCGTCCGGCCGCCGTGGGACGCGCTGCCGCCCGAGGGCGCGCGGCTCGTCGCGTTCCGCGAGTCGCCGTACCAGCTCGTGCGGGTCGTGGACCGGCCGGCGAGGGACGGCGGCCAGCGCTGGCTCGCGTTCGACGAGGGGCTCGGCACGTACCACTCGATGCGGATCGACGACCGGGGCTGGACCGGCGCGTACTACGACGCATTCGCCGTGCTCCCGGACTGGCTGCCGGGCGACGGACCCCTGCGCGTCCTCATCGTCGGCAACGCGGCAGGCACGATGAGCCGCTTCCTGCAGATCCACGCGGGCGGCCGCACGATCGAGACCGACGGCGTGGAGATCGACCCCGAGGTCACGGAGGTCTCGCGCGCGACGATGGGGCTCCGCGACGAGGATCACCGGCGGATCGTGCACGGCGACGGGCGCGCCTTCCTGCGCGCCTGCCCGGAAGGGAGCTACGACGCGATCTTCCTCGACGCGTACGCGCGGCAGGTCTCGATCCCGCCCGCGCTCGCGACGCGGGAGTTCTTCGCGCTCGCGAGGAGCCGGCTCCGCGAGGGCGGGCTGCTCGTCTGCAACATCGGCGCGCTCCGCCCCGGCGGGGCGCTCGTGAAGACGCTCGCGGACACCGCGGCGGCCGGGTTCGGCAGCGACGTCGCGCTCGCGCCGCTCGAGGATCTCGCGAACGTCCTTCTCATCGCCGCGCGCGGCGGCCCTCCCCCCGCGCCCCCCTCCCACATCCAGCTCGGCGCGTACGATTCCTTCGCGCGCCACGTGCCGGGCGAGGGCATCGTGCTCACCGACGACTACTGTCCCGTCGAGGCGATCACCGCGCGCGACCTGGAGCTCCGCGAGTGAGGGCCGTCGCGGTCCTCCTCGCCCTCGCCGCGGCGGCGTCCGCGCAGGACTACGAGCGCGCGAAGGCCGTCTGCGCGGAGGCGCGGGAGATCCGCCGCGCGCAGGGGTACGGGAAGGCGATCGAGTTCCTCGAGCCGCGGCTCGACCACCCGGTGATCGTGAAGGAGTACGCCGACTGCTGCCTGTGGGGGGGCGAGGAGGAGAGGGGGCTCCGGGGGATCCGGGGGGCGGCGGTGCCCGCGAAGCACCGCCTCGAGGCCGAGATCGGGCTGCTGAAGCGGCTCTTCCGATTCCGGGAGGCGGCCGAGGTCGCGCGGGGGCACGGCTGGCGGGAGGCCGAGGCGTTCTGGGGCGCGGAGGCGGCGCTGCGCGACCGGCTCCACGCGCGGGCGGGGCGCGCGCGCTGGCTCGCGGCGGCGGGCGTCCTCTCGCTCCTCGGCTTCTGGGCCGTCGTCAGGCGTCGCTCTTCTTCTGCGCCCGCGACCGCCTGAGCGCGTAGCCGATCATCTCCAGCGCGCACTCCCGCGGGTAGCCGTGGCGGGACCCCATGTTCGCGAGCGTGGTCTCCACCTGGTCGCGGCGGTCCCTCGGGACGCTGTCCCATCCGGGGGTCCCGACGAGGAGGAGGTCGTCCTCGACCTGGCTGGTCGCGACCTGCCGCGTGGCGTAGAAGTCGCTCTTGAGCGCGCGGAGGATCTCGGGGAAGAGGGTGCGGTAGCTGAGCCGCGTGCCCGGGCGGGCGAGCGACGAGGCCGCGACCTTCCCGATGAGCTTCTGGCGGAAGAGGTCGATGTCGTCGCCCGTCGGGAGCAGCCGCTCGACGCCGCGGAGGACGCTCGGGTCGGGCTTTCTCTCCTCGCCCGTGCGTGGGTCGGTGACGCGCGTGCCGCGGATGTAGGCGGTGACGTGGCGGAAGTACTCCTCGAAGCGGCGGTCGTACTCCTCCTCGTCCACGAGCGCCATCGAGTCCTGCAGCTCGCGGAGGACGAGGCGGACGACGGCGCGCTCCACGTCCTCGACGAACCGCGCGGCGTTGTTG
Organism: Planctomycetaceae bacterium; assembly: GCA_011525755.1. Classification (GTDB taxonomy): domain Bacteria; phylum Planctomycetota; class PLA2; order PLA2; family PLA2; genus PLA2. Next base: position 54,827 of record WYBS01000126.1, on the reverse strand, counting down.
TAGAGGCCCTTCGGCTCGAGCTTCAGGAAGTCGTAGACGCTCTTGTCGCGGACGAGGTTCCGGAGCTCGGCGAGCACCGCGACCGGGGTGAAGCACTTCGTCTTCGTCCGGAAGGAGGCGTCGAGGAGGATCGTCTTCATCTCGCGCGGCGACGCCCCGAAGCGCCCCTCGAAGACGACGCCGTCGCGCCACTCGCCCGCGATCGCGGCGAGGTGGTCCCGGAAGAGCTTCACGTCCTCGGCGGCGAGGTCCTCGAGGTCGCCCGGGTCCTTGCCCTCGTAGACGAGCGCCTTCGCGAGCGGCGTCAGCCGGCCGATCGCCGAGCGCAGCGGCTCCTCGTAGTGGGCGGGGTCGGGGCGCCAGAGGCGCGTGAGCACCGCCCAGAGGGCGGCCGCGCGCGACGCGTGGGGGGCGACCTGGAGGCGCTTCGCGATCGACTCCATCTGGTCGCGGTAGATCTCGACCTCCTTCTCGTACTCGAGCAGGTAGGGCACCGTGACGAGCTCCATCCGCGCCTTGAACGAGGTGAAGTTCGGGTCGGTCTTGAAGGCGTCCAGGTGCTTCTCGTTCGTGGAGCCGATGATCACGAAGTCGAGGTAGGCGAGCGCGTTGGGGAGCCGGATCGTCCCCTTCTCCGTGGTCGTCAGGAGGTACTTGTTGAGCTCCAGCGGCCGCTTCAGGAAGTCGCTGAACTCGAGCAGCCCGCGGTTCGCGTCGACGAGGTCGCCGGTGACCTCGAACAGGCGGAGGTTGTGGAGTGCCGTGGGCAGGTTCGCGAGGTTCATGTCGGCCGTGACCTGCCGCGACTCCGCGTCGACGGTGCCCTGCGGCTCGATCGTCACGGCGGCGCGGCGGTAGCGGCGGCTGATGTAGAAGCGCTCGACGCGCACGAAGCGCATGACCTTCTTCCAGTCGCCCTTGTAGGCGGTCATGAGCGAGTCGAAGATCGCGCGGCTCTTCGTGCCCATGTCGGCGCGCAGCACGTGGACGTGCGGGAACGAGGGTGTCCCGCCGCAGAACTCCTCGAGGAGCGCCTTCCGGTTCTCGCGCGGGACGAGGTAGAACGGGTTCGTCTTCATGTCCGACGCGATGGTGGAGGCGATCGCGTCGGGTTCCAGGTAGGCGAAGGTGTCCAGGTCCTCCGCCTTCGGGTGGCGGCCGCCGAAGCCGAGGCCCGCCCCCTCGACCTCGGTGCGCGGGAAGACCCACGCGAACCGGTAGATCGCGCCCTCCGGCGTCGCGGAGTAGGCCTCGAGGCCCTTGAAGAGGAGGTCCGCGATCGTCGTCTTCGCCGAGCCGTTCGGCCCGTGCATCATGACGATCTTGTCCGCGCGGCCGGTCTCGGCGAAGTTGCGGACCGCGCGGTAGAGCGCGTCGACCGCCAGCTCCTGCCCGACGACGCGCTGCCGCTCGGGGTCGCCCTCGATCCCGTCGCAGAGCTTGTGGCGCGTCGTGGGGACGCCGAGGATCGCGGTCTCCTCGGAGCCATAGTGCTCGATCATGTCGCGCAGGTACTGGGGCGCGGAGCGGAGCAGCCGCCGGGGCGTCTCCCGCACCTCCGCGAGGTACTCCCAGAACGAGCGGATGCGGCCCTGCTGCCGGAAGTCGCCCTCGATGCGCGACGCGAGGCCCTCGAACGATTCGCTTCCGTCCATGGGAAGAGCGTACCAAGGGCCGAGGTCGCGGGCGGGAACGTCGACGGCGATCGACACGGGCGCCGCGGCTTGCGCGCGCGCCGCGCTTTTGCGGTTGCGCCGCGCGCAGCGCATTCTTAGACTCGGATCCGGCGCCGTGCGGAGGGCTTCGAGAATGGGGTCCCTCCGCGGATCTCCCGACAGGCGCTGCGCAGTCGAGGGGCAACCGACTGCGGCGGAAGTGCGACGCCGGGCCGTGGCCACGCGGAGGCGCGGGACGTCCGAAGGAGACGTCCCTTCGCGTCCCGCGGTGCCAGAGCCGCGGCAGAGACTTCCAGTTCTCTCCTCCAAGGGGCCCGCGCGTCGCGGGCCCCGCCTTTTCTTCCGGGGCCCGCCCCGAACCCCCTTCCGGTCCCCCCATCCACGTCTGATAACTGCGCTTATGGTGTGTTCGTGGGGCGCTGCAGCCGACGAGCAGCGAAAGGACGCTGCTCGCGGCTGAGCGCCTTGGTTTCACGTCGACGTGCGGCGCGCCCTCGTCTCCCGTCGTTCGTCGTCCCGGGCGGCAGCCGACGTGCGGCGAGGACGCTGTCGCGGCTGAGCGCCTTGGTTTCCCGTCGACGTGCGGCGCGCCCTCGTCTCCCGTCGTTCGTCGTCCGGGGCGGCAGCCGACGTGCGGCGAGGACGCTGTCGCGGCTGAGCGCCTTGGTTTCCCATCGACGTGCGGCGCGCCCTGGTCTCCCGTCGTTCGTCGTCCGGGGCGGCAGCCGACGTGCGGCGAGGACGCTGTCGCGGCTGAGCGCCTTGGTTTCCCGTCGACGTGCGGCGCGCCCTCGTTTCCCGTCGTTCGTCGTCCCGGGCGGCAGCCGACGTGCGGCGAGGACGCTGGCGCGGCCGGGCGCCATCGCCTTCCTGTGCCTCGCCGTCCCGGTTACGTCCGCGCGATGCGCCTCAGAACTGCCCCGGTCGCTCGTCCACGTCCGGGCCGCGGTGGCCCTCCACGGCCTCGGCCTTGAAGCCCCTCGCCCTAAGGTCCGCCGCGAACTCCGGAGCGTAGCCGTGCACGACGTGGATCCTCGAGGGATTCACCGCCTTCGCGAGCCCGAGGAGGCCGTCGTAGTCGGCGTGGTCCGAGAGCCGGAACACCCTCTCGACGTCCGGCGCCTTCGCGCGGTCGCCCCAGCCGGTCACCGCCGCCACCCGGAGGACGCCGGACACGCGGATCTCCCTCCGGCTCTGCGGCGGCACGACGACCGCCGCGTCCGGGCGGCCCCTGCCGGCAAGACGGCGGGAGCCGGGGAACACGAGCCCGAACCCCCGGTAGACGTCGCACATGGCCCAGACCGACGGATGGGCCGCGACCGGGATCCCCTCCCGCCCGAGCGCGGTCATCACCTCCTGGGCCTTGCCGAGCGCATACGCGAGAAACACCGGGGTCGCCCCCTCGGCGAGCGTCTCCCGGGCGAACCGGACCATCTGCCGCCGCACCTCCTCCGCGGGCGGGAAGCGGTGCTCCGGCCGCCCGAAGGTCGCCTCCATGATCAGGACGTCGGCGTTCCGGGGCTCGGCGGGGGGGCACGTGAGCCCACCCTCGGGCCGCACGTCACCCGTGTAGAGGAGCCGGCCGTGGGGCCCCTCGAGGAGCGCCATGGCCGAGCCGAGGATGTGGCCCGCGGAGAGGAGCGTGACCGCGACGTCCCCCACGAGCGTCCGCTCGCCGTAGCGGCGCTCGATGTACCGGAGGCCCGCCCCGCGCCGCCGCCGCATGAGCGCCGCCGTCTCCGGGGTGGAGAGCACGGTCTCGTGGCGCGCCACGTGGTCGAGGTGCGCGTGGGTCACGAGGCCGAGCGGGCGCCTCTTCCGCGCGTCGAGCCAGAGGAGGCCGTTCGCGACCTCGATGCCCGTCGCCTCGAACCGCACCGAGGGGGGGCCCGTCACTTCCGGGCCACCGCGTACGCGAGCATCTTGAAGAGCAGCTTCGCCGCGGCGAAGTCGGACACCTGCGAGTGGGGCACGGGGAGGAGCTCCACGATGTCGAAGCCGACGAGCTCCTTCTGCGCGAGCGCGGCCCTGAGGAGCGCGAGCGCCCCCCACCAGGAGAGGCCGCCGGGCTCCGGCGTGCCCGTGCCCGGCACGACCGACGGGTCGAGCCCGTCGACGTCGAACGAGACGTAGATCCTCCCCGGCAGCTCGGCGAGCACCGCGCCGATCCACTCCGCGGGCTCCCGGTGCGCGAGGTCGTAGGCGTAGAACGGGCGGACGCGGCGGTCGCCCCGGATCACCGCGTCGTCGTCCGAGGACACGGCGCGAAGCCCGACCTGCACGAGCTTCGCCACGCCCTTCTCCTCGAGCACGCGCCGCATCACGCAGCCGTGGCCGAAGCGGGTGCCCTCGTACTCGTCGCGGAGATCGGGGTGCGCGTCCACGTGGAGGATCCCGATCCCCTTCCGCACGCGGGCCGCGGCCTGGATCGGCCCGAGGCTGATCGAGTGCTCGCCGCCGAGGCAGCCGACGACCCTCCCCGCCGCGACGTGCGGGCGGACGACCTTCCGGAGATCGTCCGCGAGCTCGTCCGGCATCCCCTGGCTCGAGATCGGCGGAAGCACCGCGACGCCCGCGTCGAGCGGCTTCGTGCCGGTCTCCTCGTCGTAGAGCTCGACCTGCGTCCCGGCCGCGAGGAGCGCCGCGGGCCCCCCCGCCGTGCCCCGCCGGTACGTGGTCGTCCTCTCGTACGGCACGGGCACGAGGACGAAGCGCGCCTTCCCGGGCGGGACGCCTTCCTCGCCGAACGGGCGGTTCACGGCGGCCCCCCCGGCCCCCCCGCGTCGAACTCCTTCGTGTCGGTCTCGTCCATCGGGTCCGCGAGGAGCGAGCGGCGGAGCGAGCGCTTCGCCTTCACGTCGGAGAGGAAGCGGTCCGTCACGGCCTTCACGACGCGGTCGCGCGTGCGCTTGTCGGCGTCGCTCAGCGGCACCTGCCCGCCGGCCATCTGCCCGTGGCCGCCCGCCGAGCCCATCACGCCCACGACGCGCCGCGCCAGCGAGCCCGCGCGGGCGTTCCGGTCCGTGGAGCGGAGGCTGAAGTGGAGCGTCTGCTCGTAGAGGCCCGTGACCATCGTCCAGCGCAGGTCCTCGCAGCGCAGCAGGAAGTCCGCCATCTCGGCCACCATGTCGGGGTTGTCGATGCGGCCGAGGTGGGCGACGCACGCGAAGTCGTACACCTGCGCGTTCTCGATGGCGCGGGAGAACATCGCGAAGTAGGACTGCGGCACGCGCGCGTTCTGGATCTGCGCGATCGTCGCGGTGTCCGCGAAGGGGAAGAGCCCGTGGTACGCCTCCCGGTCCTCGTCCGTCGCGTGCTCCGAGAGGTCGTGGGTGTCCGACTTGATACCGTACATAAGTGCGGTAGCGACGTCGCCCGGGATCGGGACGTGGTTGCGCAGGAACAGCAGCGCGACGAGCGTCGACGTCGCCCCGACCGGGCGCGCCACGTCCCAGTACGCGACCGACTGCGGCCGGCTCTCGCGCATCGGGTGGTGGTCGATCACGACGTCCGGATACCGCCCCTCCGGCAGCGGCGCGTGGCCGAAGCCCGGCTGCGCGTCCACGAGCGTGTGGAGGTCGCAGCAGCCGAAGTCGACCTTGCTCGCGGGGACGATCTCGAGCTGGAGCAGCCGGAGCATCGTGCGGTTCTCCGCGCGCCCCACGATCCCGCCGAAGACGATCCGCGACCGGAGGTCCAGGTAGCGGCGGTAGAGCTCGCGCATGCCCATCGCGGCGCCGAGCGCGTCCGGGTCGGGGTTGTTGTGGACCTGGATGAGCGAGGTCTTCCGCCCGCGCACGGCGACGAGGAGCTGGAGCAGCCGCTTGTCCCGGCCGTTGCCGTTGGCCTTCGGGGCGAGGGGGGCCGGGGGGGAGGACGCGCTCATGCCCGCGCCTTCAGGAACTCCCAGAGGAGGCGGACGCCGTAGCCCGTCGCGCCGACGCGGTTCCACTCCTGGTCCTTGTCCGTCCACGCCGTGCCCGCGATGTCGAGATGCGCCCAGGGCACCGCGCCGACGAACTCCTTCAGGAAGGCCGCCGCGGTGCACGCCCCGCCGTAGCGGCCGCCCGCGTTCTTCAGATCCGCGTAGCTGCTCTTCATCATCTCGCTGTAGCGCGGGAAGAGCGGCATCGGCCAGACGCGCTCGCCCGATGCCTTCGACGCCTCCTCGATCTCCCCGCGCAGCCCGTCGTCGCTCGTGAAGAGGCCCGCGGCCGCGTCGCCGAGGGCGACGACGCACGCGCCGGTGAGCGTCGCGAGGTCGATCATGCACGCGGGCTTGCTCTCCGCCGCGTAGGAGAGCGCGTCGCAGAGGAGCATCCTTCCCTCCGCGTCGGTCGAGATGATCTCGATCGTCTTGCCGTTCCTCGCCTTCACGATGTCGCCCGGCCGGCAGGCGTCGCCGCCCGGCATGTTGTCGGTCGCGGGCACGAGGGCGAGCACGTTGACGCGCGGCTTTTGGCTCCCGAGGAGGTGCATGAGCCCGAGCACGGCGGCGCCGCCGCACATGTCGAACTTCATCTCCTCCATCTTCTCCGCGGGCTTGATCGAGATGCCGCCCGTGTCGAAGGTCACCCCCTTGCCGACGAGCGCGACCACGGGGCCGCGCGGCGCGCCCTTGTAGCGCATCTCGATCAGCCGCGGCTCGTTCGCGGACGCCCGCGCGACGGCGGCGAAGGCACCCATCCGCATCCGCTCGATCGCGCGCCGGTCGTGGACGCGCACCGAGAGGCGGCCGCCCGCGAGCTTCCTCGCCTCGGACGCGAGGTAGACGGCGTTCTTCGTGTTGGGCGGGAGGTTCCCGAGGTCGCGGGCGAACGACACGGCCTCGACGATCGCCTGCCCCTCGGAGACGGCCGCGGCGAGACGCGCGCCTCCCGACTCCGGCGCGACCGCGGCCTTTCCGAAGCGCGCCTTCTCCCGCCTGCTCTTGCACGCGTCGAAACGGTACGCCGCGAGCCCGGCCCCCTCGGTCACGGCGCGCGCGAGCGCGGCCTCGTCCTTCGCGCCGGGCACGAGGAAGGTGGCCTCCTGGATCCCGCGCGCCTCGAGCTGCCTCGCCGCCACCCCCGCCGCGCCCCGGAGCGCGTCGGGCCCGGATGCCTTCTTGTCGCCGAGGCCCACGAGGAGCAGCCGGGATCCGCCGCCGTGGAGCAGGAGCGTCTCCCCCTTCCGCCCCGTGAACTCCTTCGCCCGCAGGGCCGCGGCCGCGGCGTCCCGGAGCGCCCGGTCGAGGGACGGGGGGAGCGAGCGGTCGGCGTCGCCGCGGAAGAGGACGAACGCGCCGCGGCGGGAAGGGGACGGCGCGGGGGAGGCCTGGAATCGCATCAGGGGCGAGATTCTAAGGCTTCCGGGCGGTCGGGGGTAGCCGCCCCCCCCGCGCCCCCCCCGGGGACCCGCCTTCGCGGCGGGCCGCCGCGGCGCGGCTACTCCTTCTTCGCGGCGCGGCGGTATCCGAGCCCGACGAAGATGTCGTAGATCTCCGACCACGTCGGGAACGGCTTCTGGCGGACCGACTTGAACTCGTTCACGGCGTTGATGAACTCGAGCACCTCGGGCTTCAGCCGGTACTCGTTGATCCGCCGCTCGACCTTCCGGCGCTCCGCCTCGGGGCCGCGCTTCCGGCGTTCCTCGCCGGAGCGGCGCTCGGGGTCGTGGCCCATGTTCTCGGCCCGGCGGTCTCCGTCCGACCGGCGTTCCTCGCCGGTCCGGCGGTCCTCCCCCGTGCGCTGGTCCTGCTCCGTTGTTGCGTCGTCCCGCTTAGCTGCCATCCCGGACCTCGAAGAGACGTATCTCTATCGGGTCCTGCCCCGTCCCCTCTTGACCTCGCGGTGGGCGCTCGGTGACTTCTACCTCGCGCGCCTTGTACCGTCTCGGGACGCCCTGGGCGTCCGGGATCTCCACGTAGACCGTGTAGGAGCCCGGCCGCAGGCGGGTGCCGATGCCGAACCAGCGGACCTCCTTCCCGGTCGCCGTCTCGACGAGGTACGTGGGCGGCTGCACGACCTGGCGCATGCTCCCCTCGACCTGGTCGAGGAAGCGCAGGTCGAGGATCCCCTCGCTCCAGAGGACGAGGTCCTTCTGCAGGGCCGTGTCGCCCGGGCGCACGACGATGTCCACGGGCTCCGTGGTCGCGGTCGGGTTCTCGATCGACTCCGGCCAGAGCCCGTACGTGCCCGGCGCGACCCCCTTGAAGAGGAAGGTCCCGTCCTGCTGCACGTAGCTCCGTCCCGCCTCGCGCCACCCCTCGACCCCCGCCGGGTTCTTCACGCGGATGCCGAGGTTCACGCGCACGACGCCCTCGAGCTCCCTGCCGTTCGAGCGGCGGACCGCGCCCGTGATCTGCGCGCCCTCCTCGAGGCGGATCTTCCCGACGTCGAGCTCCTCGCCGCCCTCGACGTCGATGTCGATCTCCTTGTCGACGAGGTTGCCGTGGCGGATGTGGAGCTTGTAACGGCCGCCCGGCACCTGGAAGACGTGGAACTTGCCGTTCTCCCCGAAGTCGCGGAGCTGGCGCGCGATGTGGCCCGTGGCCTCGAGGTCCACGGCGAACTGGTCGAGCGGATCCCCGTTCGGGCGCTCGACGAACCCCTTCACCGACCCCTCCTTCCGGAGGTAGATCGTGACCGTCGAGCCGGGCGGGTGCGTGCCGCCTTCGTCCGGGAGCACGGGGCCGTTCGCGAGGTTCGCGGCGACGAGGAACTGCGGGCGCTCGGCGAACTGGCCGCCGAGCCCCTTGAAGCGCGCGATGCCGTTCGCGTCCGTGCGACGGCGCTGGCCGATGTTCGTGCGCGGCATCGGGTCCGCGATCGGGCGCACCGCCACCTCGATGTCCGGGACGGGCTCGTTCGTCTCCCGCCAGACGACCTTCGCCGTGATCGAGAACCCGTCGTCGAGCTTGTGGACGCCGAGGTCCCTGTTCTCGCCCGGCTCGAGCGGCGGCTCGAACCGCCACGGGAAGGGCAGGTGGTCCGGCGGGTAGACCTCGACCGTGAACTTCCCGGGCGGCAGGTCCTCGTACTGGAACGTGCCGTCCTCCCTCGTGGTCGTGTAGTACTTCTCGAGCTGGTAGCGCGAGAAGACCTCGGAGTGCGTGCCCTGCACGTGGTACTCGATCCGGACGCCGGGCGCCGGGAACCCGTCCGGGTAGACCACCTGGCCCCTCACGCTGCACGCGGGGAAGAGCTCGATCACGTGCTCCTCCAGGAACTTCGCGCGCGGCACCGTCGTCCACGCGTACCCCCGCTTCTCGACCCAGAGGCTCCAGTAGTCCGGCGGCAGCGCCTCGAGGGAGAAGTACCCGTTCTCGCCCGTGTACACCGTCTTGCGCGGGATCAGCCCCCCCCACGTCGGGATCTCGTCGGGGCTCCTCGCCGGCTCGAGGTGCGGCGAGAGCGCGACGACCTTCGCCCCCTTGATCCCCTCGCCCGTCTTCCCGCTCAAGACGCGCCCCTTGAGCGTGCCGCTCTCCTTCTTCGCGCCGGGCTCCGTCTCCGGGGGAGGCGCGATCGAGTGCGGGGGCGCGGCCTCGACCGGCGGCCGGGTCCGGGGCGGCTCCGCGCCGGACAGCGCGAGGATCAGCGCGATGCCGCAGACCGCGCCGAGGACGCCGAGGACGAGGAGGAGTCTTCTCTCCATGCGGAAACACCCATGGTACCCCTTCGCCTCAACCCCCTTGGATACGCTCGCGGGCGTGGTTTCGGCTGCCCCCGGACCCCCCCTATTTCCCCGCGCGGAGGAGCAGGTCCGCGAGGACGTCCTCCGGGACCGGCCCGGACGGCTCGTCGCGGATGCAGTCGTCGTCCTCGTGGTGCGTCGAGAACTCGAGGATCACGCTCTCCTCGAGGCCGCTGAACCGGTGGGGCGTCCTCGGAGGGATGTGGACCGTGTCGCCGGGCCGGAGGAAGCGGCCAAGACCGTCGAGCTCGAGCCAGACGAGCCCCTTCTCGACGTGGAACGTCTCGTCCTTCACCGGGTGCCGGTGGACCGAGCAGCGGAACCCCCGCTTCAGGAGGAGCTTCTTTCCGCAGTAGGAGCGGTTGACGATCCAGTGCTCCTCCCCCCACTCCTTCCGGACGACACGTTCCATGTGCGGCCCATGGTAGCGCCCTTGCCCGCGCTTTCGAGGAGCCGTGCGAGGACCTCGGGGAAGGCGATCCCGGCGGCTGCCGCGGCCTTCGGGAGGAGCGAGTTCGGCGTCATCCCGGGGATCGTGTTCACCTCGAGGAAGACCGGCGTGCCGTCGTCCCGGAGGATGAAGTCGCTCCGCGACATCGCGCGGAGGCCGAGCAGGCGGTGCACCGCGAGCGCGGCCTCCGCGGCGCGGCGCGCGATCGGGGGGGGCAGGGGGGCCGGGACGATCTCCTCGGCGACGCCCTTCGTGTACTTGTTCTCGTAGTCGAAGAATCCGCCCTTCGCGCGGATCTCCACGACCGGGAGCGGCCGCGGGACGCCGTCCTCGTCGTCGAGGATCGGGACGGTGATCTCGCGGCCCTCGACGGCCTTCTCGACGAGGAGGCGGCGCGCGCCGAGGTCCGAGACCGCGCGGCGGAGCTCCCCCGCGTCGCGCGCGGGACGCACCTCGAGACTCGACCCGCCGCACGGGTCCTTCACGAAGACGGGGAAGCCGAGCTCCCGCTCGACGTCGTCCGCGGTCGCGGGGGGCAGGACGAGGTCTCCCGGGACGGCGATGCCCAGGGTCGCCGCGAGGCGTTTCGCGGCGATCTTGTCCCACGCGAGCGCCGAGCCGCCGACGCCGCTGCCCGTGTAGCGGATGCCCGCGGTCTCGAGGAATCCCTGGATCGCGCCGTCCTCGCCCCGCTGCCCGTGGAGCATGAGGAGCGCGATCTCGCAGCCGAGACCCCGGAGCGCCTCCGCCCCTTCGAGCGCGCCGTCCCGGCGGATGCCGTCCACGAGCCAGCTGCCGTCGCGCCCGATGACGATCTCGACGGGACGGTACCGGCGCCGGTCGAGCGCCCGGATTGCTTCGCGGCCGGACGACAGCGAGACCTCGTGCTCGCTCGACATCCCGCCCATCACGACGGCCACGGTCCTCATGCGACGCTCCGCGGCCCGGCTCTCTTCCGCGCCATGAGTCTACCTGCCGCCGCGCGCGTGGGAAGGGCGCAGGTCGTCGGGGCCGAGCGCGTCGAGCGGGGAGAGCTCGAGGACGCCCTCCGGGGGCTCCCTGCCCGCGTCGCGGTACCAGCGCCGGTACTCCGCCTCGAGCGTGCGGCGCGAGGTCTCGGGCGACTCGTCCCCGTCGGCGTTCTTGACCGGGGCGTACTCGCGGTCGCGCTCCACCTCGACGACCGTCAGGTCCCTCGCGTGCGGGAACACGTCGAAGAGGAACCGCTCGTACTTGATCCCCTTGACGCGCGTCTCCTGCCCGGAGGCGTCGAGGCACGGGATCTCCTTTTTCGCGGCGTGGAGCGGGAGGCCCGTCGCGAGCGCCCGGCGGAGGAAGTCGAGGCGGAAGGCGTGGGCCGCGATGGAGCCCTGGCGGTAGACGAGCGCGCCGGAGGCGTCGCGCGCCGCGGCGCGTTCCTCGGGGGCCTCGGAGTACTCGACGATCGCGGGCCGGCCGCTCCGCCGGACGACGATGCCGAGCCTCTGCCCGGGGGCGTCCTTGAGGACGACCTTCGTGGCGATCGGCGTCCCTTCGGTCCAGATGCGCCCGATGAAGTCGGGGTCGACGACCCTGAGCAGGGGGTTGTCCACCTGGAAGGTGCACACGGTCGCGATGCCCTGCTGCTCCCATGCCTTGAGGGTCCCCCTCGACTCGAGGGACTGGATGGCGCCGCCATGGCCGTCGGGCGAGAGGAAGAGCCGGTCGGGGGCGGCGAGGATGAGCCGGCCCGCCTCGTCGAAGGCGGGCAGCGACGACTGGCAGACGAACGAGAGCACCGAGCGGTCGAAGCCGAAGCAGTCGTTGAGCTCGAAGAACGCCCGGATGGCCGCGTCGGTCGTCGGCGAGGTCGTGACCGCGAGCGGCGGGACCGCGCCGAAGTCCCGGGCGGCGCGGACCAGATGCTCGACGAGTACCCGGAAGAGGCTCCGCTCGGTCTTCGGGCCGATCGGGAACGTGCCCTTGGGCCCGTCCCACCGGAGGCGGGACGCCTGTCCCCCCGCGATCATCACGAAGGCGACCTTCCCGCCCGCGAGCTCCATCCGGCCGCGCACCGCTGCCTCGGTCCTCGGCCCGCGCGCGCCCGCGGCGACGCAGGGCATGGTCTCCCACGGTTCCGGGGAGGGAACCGCGAGGCCCTCCCCCCGGCGCAGCGCGGCGATCCCCTCGAGGTCGAGCGCCTCGATCTGCGGCAGGAGGACTTCCTGCTTCGCGGGCTCGAGCGCCTCGACGTGCTCGGCGAGGAACTCCTGGCCCGCGTTCAGAAGGCGCGTCCGGAGCCCTCGGTCGACCCTCATCCGTCGAACCGGGCGACGAGGATGGAGACGTTGTGGCCTCCGAAGCCGAGCGAGTTGGAGAGGGCGTGGTCGATCCGCAGCGGGCGCGCCTCGTTGGGGACGTAGTCGAGGTCGCACTCGGGGTCGCCGTTCTCGTAGTTGATGGTCGGGTGCACGACGCCCTCGCGCGCCATGAGCGAGGTGAGGACGAGCTCGAGGCCTCCGGAGGCGCCGAGCAGGTGCCCGGCCATCGACTTGGTCGACGACACGGAGAGCCGGGCCGCGTGGCCGGCGAACACGGTGCGGATCGCGCGCGTCTCGGCCGCGTCGTTCAGCGGCGTGGAGGTGCCGTGCGCGTTGATGTAGTTGACGCGCTCGGGATCGACGCCGCCGTCGCGGAGCGCGAGGCGCATCGCGTCGGCAGGCCCCTTGCCCTCGGGCGTCGGCGCGGTGATGTGGTGGGCGTCGGCGGTCATGCCGAACCCCTTCACCTCGGCGTAGATCCGCGCGCCGCGCTTCTTCGCGTGCCCGAGCTCCTCGAGGAGGAGCATCCCCGCGCCCTCGCCCATGACGAACCCGTCGCGGTCCCGGTCGAAGGGACGCGAGGCGCGCTCCGGGTCGTCGTTCCGGACCGACATCGCCTTCATGTTCGAGAAGCCGGCCATCGCGAGCCGCGTGATCGTCGCCTCCGCGCCGCCCGTCATGCAGATGTCGCAGTCGCCGTCGCGCACGGCACGGAAGGCGAGGCCGATGGCATGGGACGACGAGGCGCACGCCGACGCCGTGATGTAGTTCGGCCCGCGGAAGCCGTTGCGGATCGAGATGTTGCCCGAGAGCGCGTTGATCATGAGCCGCGGGATGAAGAACGGGGAGACGCGGCGCGCCCCCCGCTCGACGAGCACCGTGTGCTGCGTCTCGAGCTCGTTGAGGCCGCCGATACCCGATCCCGTGATCACCGCGCAGCGGTCGAGGTCCTCGCGGGCAGGGTCGAGGCCGCTGTCGCGCAGCGCCTCGTCCGCGGCGACGACGCCGTACTGGCAGAAGAGGTCGAGCTTTCTCGCGCCGTGGCCGAGGAGCGCCTCCGCGTCGAAGTCCCGCACCTCGCAGGCGATCCTGCTCCCGAGGTCCGCGGGATCGATGCGGGTGAGCGCCCGCGCGCTCGAACGCCCGGCCTTCGCCCCCGCCCAGACGGCGGGGGCGTCGTTGCCCAGGCCGCAGATGGCGCCCAGGCCGGTGACGACGACGCGGCGCCGGGACATCGGGCGGCCTACTTCACGTGCGACTTGATGTACTTGATCGCGTCGCCGACGGTCTGGATCTTCTCCGCGTCCTCGTCGGGGATGTTCAAGTCGAACTCGTCCTCGAACTCCATCACGAGCTCGACCGTGTCGAGGGAGTCCGCCCCGAGGTCCTGGATGAACGACGTCTCGTCCGTGATCTTGTCACGGGCCGCGCCCATCTGCTCGCAGACGATCTCCTTGACACGCTCGTCGATGTTCTTCAGTTCCTCCGCCATGCCTATCTCCCGAATGATGGAGCCGCGGAAACGCCGCGACAGGATATCCCGGCCCCTTCCTTCCTACCAGCCTCCGCCGAGGGTCATCCCCCCGTCGACCGCGATCACCTGGCCCGTCACGTACGAGGCCGCGTCGGACGCGAGGAAGCGCACGACGGCAGCCACGTCCTCGGGGGTGCCGATCCGCTTGAGCGGCGTCGCCTTGGCGGCCAGCTGGGCCACTTCGTCCCCGAGGTTTCTCGTCATGTCCGTCGCGATGAAGCCGGGCGCCACGACGTTGGCCGTGACGTTCCTCGAGCCGAGCTCCTTCGCGAACGAGCGCATCAGAGAGACAAGGCCCCCCTTGCTCGCCGCATAGTTGGTCTGCCCGGCGTTCCCGGTGAGCCCCACGACCGACGAGATCGCGATGATACGGCCCCCCCGCTGCTTCATGAAGGAGCGGTAGAGGGCCTGCACCATCTGGAAGGCGGCCTTCAGGTTCGTGTCGAGGACGAGGTCCCAGTCCTCCTCGGGCATCCCCAAGGCGAGCTGGTCCCGCGTGACCCCGGCGTTCAGGACGGCGATATCGCAGCGGCCGAAGTCCTTGAGGACCCCCTCCGCCACCTCCTTCGCCGTGCCCGCGTACCCCCGGACCCCAGGGGACTCGAACGACCCGGCGGCCCCCGCGGCCCGCTCCGCGGTCGTCGCGGTGAGCGCCACCTTCGCGCCCCCGTCGAGGAGCGTCTTCACGATCGCGCGGCCGATGCCGCGGGATCCTCCGGTGACGAGCGCCACCTTGCCGGAGAGCTCGCTCATGACTCGCCTCCGTCGGACGCCTCGCGCGGGAGCGTCCGGTCGATCTTCTTCACGAGGCCGCAGAGGACACGGCCGGGCGAGAGCTCCACGAACTTCGAGGCGCCGTCCGCGATCGCGCGGCGGAGCGAGGCCTCGAAGAGCACCGGCGACGTGAGCTGGCGCACGAGGTTCTTCCGCAGGACCGCGGGGTCCGTCGCGGGTTTGCCGTCGACGTTGCCGATGACGGGGAACCGCGGCTTCCGGAACTCGGTCGACGCGATCGCCTCCTCGAGCTTCCGGCGGGCCGGCTCCATGAGCGGGGAGTGGAACGCGCCCGCGACGTCGAGCCGCACGGAGCGCCGGAACCCCCGCTCGGCGGCGATCGCCTCGGCGCGCGCGAGCGCCTCCTTGTCGCCGGAGAGGACGACCTGCCCCGGCGAGTTGAGGTTCGCGACGACGCAGACGCCGCCGTCCTTCGTGGCCGCGGCGGAGACCTCCGCCGCCTCCTCGGGCGAGATGCCGATGACGCTCGTCATCCCGGACGCGACCTTGTCGCTCGCCTCCTGCATCGCGACGCCGCGGAGGCGGACGAGCTTCACCGCGTCCTCGAGCCCGAGGACCCCGGCCGCGTGGAGCGCCGTGTACTCGCCGAGCGAGAGCCCGAGCGCGACGTGCACCTCTCCGGGGTCGATCCGCCCCTCCTCCTCGAGCGCCGCGAGGCACGCGGCGGAGGTGGCGAGGATCGCCGGCTGGCAGACGTCGGTCCTCGTGAGCTCGGAGGCGGGACCCTCCGCGCAGAGCCGCAGGAGGTCGAAGCCGAGGATCTCGGAGGCGCGGGCGAACACCTTCCGGGCGCTCGCGGAGCGCTGCGCCCACGGTACGCCCATGCCGACGCTCTGCGCGCCTTGGCCGGGGCACAGGAGGGCGATCCTCGTCGAGCGCTCGAGGGAAGGCGCTGCCGCTCCCAAGGCTCCGGTCACTCCTCGGTCTCGAGCTGGACCTTCTCGTTGTAGTAGCCGCACTGGGTGCAGATCCGGTGCGGGAGCCGCTTGTAGCCGCAGCGCGGGCAGGGGCGCAGCTGCGGCATCACGAGCGCCTGGTGGGCCCTTCGCGAGCGCGTCCGCGCCTTGGATTTCTTCCTCTTGGGGACTGACATGGCGGGGAAGCCCCGCACGTTATCCGCGGGAGGGAGGGCTGTCAAACTCGCGGACGGTACCGGGCTCATTTCGGCAGGGCAGGGGCGCCATCGGCCGCCCTCCGTGGCAGAAACGAGGGGGCTCCGGGGGCAGGAAGGCCCGCCGCCCGGGCTCCGCGGAAGAGCCCCGGCCGCCCGGCAGGGACCCGTACCGCCACCGCTACCGCGAGAGGAGCGCGACGACCTCGTCGCGGGCGGCGTCGAGCGCCGCCTCGAGGGCCGCCGCGGCGGGCGCCTGGCCCTGCGCCATCTGCGGCTTCCCGCCTCCCTTGCCGCCGACCCGCTCCGCGAGGCCCCGGAGGACGTCGCCCGCCTTGACGCCGCGCTTCACGGCGCCGTCGGACGCGGTCGCGAGGAGCGACGACCGCTCCTTGCCGCGGCCCGCGAGAAGGAGGACCGACTCCCCCACCTGCTGCCGGATCGCGTCCGAGAGCGTCCGGAGCGCCCCGGGGTCGTCGCCGTCGACGACGCCCGCGACGACCTTGACGCCCTTCGCGGCGACGGCGCCCTTGACGAGCCCCTCAAGGGCCGCGAGCCCGCTCGACTTCGCCTGCTCCATGTCGCGTTTCCGGAGCTCCTTCAGCTCCCGCTGGAGCGCCTCGACGCGCTGGTCGAGCGACTCGGGCTGCGTCTTGAGCGCCGCCGCGAGATCCCGGAGGGTCCCGCGCTGAGCCCGGGCGAGGGCGAACGCCCCGCCGCCGGAGATCATCTCGATCCGGCGGACGCCGGCAGCGACCCCTCCCTCCGAGGTGACGAGCGCGGTCCCGATCTCCGCGCTCCTTCCGACGTGCGTGCCGCCGCAGAGCTCGAGGGAGTGGTCGCCGATCCGGACGACGCGGACGACGTCGCCGTACTTCTCGCCGAAGAGCGCCATCGCGCCCATCGCCTTCGCCTTCGTGGTCTCCATGCGCTCGGTCGTGACCTCGGAGTTCAGGAGGATCTCCTCCTGCACCCAATCCTCGATCGCAAGGAGCTCCTCTTGCGTGACGGCCTTCGGGTGGGTGAAGTCGAAGCGGAGCCGGTCGGGCGCGACGAGCGAGCCCGCCTGCGTGACGTGCTTGCCGAGGATCGTCCGCAATGCCGCGTGAAGGAGGTGCGTGGCCGAATGGTTGCGGCGGATCCCGGAGCGGCGGCGCCGGTCGACGCGCAGCTCGAGCCTGTCCCCGCGGCGGATCGATCCCTCCTCGACCCTTCCGTAGTGGAAGACGTAGCCCTCGATCCTCTTCGTGTCGGTGACGCGGAACCTGCCGCGCGGCCCCTTGATCTCGCCCTGGTCCCCCACCTGCCCCCCGGACTCGGAGTAGAAGGGCGTGGCCTTCGCGAGGATGCGCGTGTCGCCGTCCTTCGCCGCGATCTCGTCGACGGGCGTCTCGCCGCGGATGACCGCCTCGGCCGTCGACTCCGCCTCCTCGCGCTCGTAGCCCGTGAACTCCGTCTCCGCGACGCTCTTCTTGAGCGCGGTGAGCGCGGTCGCGACGAACACCTCGCCGCCCATCGTGGAGCCCTCGCGGCTCCGGGCGCGCTGCTTCTCCATCTCGCGGTCGAACCCGGCGCGGTCGACCTTGATGCCCTTCTCGGCGCAGATCTCCTCGCAGAGCTCGTAGGGGAACCCGTGGGAGTCGTAGAGGACGAAGGCGGTCTCGCCCTTGAGCGTCTGCCCCCGGAGCCCCCTCAGTTCGCGTTCGAGGAGCTCGATCCCCGTGTGGTAGGTCTCCCGGAACTTCTCGTCCTCGGCGCGCAGGAACGCGGTCGCCGCCTGCTCCGCCGACTTCACCTCCGGGTACGCGCGGCCCATGATGCCGACGATCGTCGGGACGAGCTTCTCGAGGAACGGCCTATTGATCCCGAGCGCGATCCCGTCGCGGATCGCGCGGCGGAGGACGCGGCGCGCGACGTAGCCGCGGCCCTCGTTCGACGGCTTCACGCCGTCGGCGACGAGGAAGACGCCGGCGCGGACGTGGTCCGCGATCCGGCGGAACTGCGGGCCGAGCGGGTCCTCGTAGGCGTACGTCTTCCCCGCGATCCGCGCGACCTCGTCGATGATCGGCCGGAAGAGCTCCGTCTCGAAGTTGCTCCGCTGGCCGCAGAGGACCGCGAGGATCCGCTCGAAGCCCATCCCGGTGTCGATGTTCCTCTGTTTCAGCGGCTGGAGGTCGTTCCTCCCGACGCGGTTGAACTGCGTGAAGACGATGTTCCCGATCTCGCAGTAGCGCTTCGCCTCGGGATCGCCCTCCTTGCCGGGCGATCCGAAGTCGAAGAAGATCTCCGAGCAGGGGCCGCAGGGGCCGTTCGGGCCCTCCTCGGGCGCGTTCGCCGGCCAGAAGTTGTCCTTCGCCCCCATGCGCCAGATCCGCTCGCGTCCGATCCTCACCTCCTTCTCCCAGACCGAGAACGCCTCCTCGTCGTCCTTGTAGACGGAGACCCAGAGGCGATCGACCGGGATGCGGAGGACCTTCGTCAGGAACTCCCACTGCCAGAGGATGCCTTCGCGCTTGAAGTAGTCGCCGAAGCTGAAGTTCCCGAGCATCTCGAAGAACGTGTGGTGGTAGTAGGTCTTGCCGACGTTGTCGAGGTCGCCCGTGCGGAAGCACTTCTGGGACGTGGTCGCGCGCTTGAACGGCAGGTTGCCGACGCCGAGGAACATCTCCTTGAACTGGTTCATGCCGGCGCCCGTGAAGAGGAGCGTCGGGTCGTTCGCCGGCACGAGGGAGTCGCTCGGGTAGCGGGTGTGCCCTTTCCCCTCGAAGAACGAGAGGTAGGCCTCGCGCAGCTCGTCGGCTCTCATCGCGAGGAGTATAAGTCCGCGCCGCGCGCGGGGCGAAGGATGGGGGGTCCGGGGGCGGCCCGCGAGACCCGCTACTCCGGCCGCCCTGCGCTCCCGAGTGCCGGACGTCCGTAGACGGCGAGAACGAGGTCGGCGATCGCTGCGTCGCCCGCTCCCGGGCGCATGGCCCTCTCGAAGATGGCATGGGCCGCCGGGTCGTGGTCGAGCAGCCACGCGAACGCCGCCTTCGAGCCCCGGAACCACGCGCCGCGGAGCGCGAAGTAGTCCTCAAGCGAGGTCGTGAGGAGGGACATCCTCCGGTAGTCCGCGTCGGGGCCGGCCTTGCCTCGGATGCGTTCGATCATCTTGTGCGCCCAGAGGACGCGCGCCGTGCGCTCGTCCTCGGCGAGCGGCGCCGGGCCCCGGTCGCGGATCTCCTTGAGCCGCGTCAGGAGATCCTGGGCGAATCCGTCGCGCTCCCGAAGGACGACTCCCGGAAGGACCCGCAGCATCGAGGGCTCGGGCGGTGCGAGCGCTCCCTCCGGGTAGATGAACGCGTCGAAGTAGAGGCCGTCGACGAGGCGTGCGTCCCGGAGCGCGGGACCGTCCTCGCGGATGCACACGAGATCGACGTCGCTCCCCTCCGTGGCGTCGCCGCGGGCCCTCGAGCCGTAGAGGATGACCGTGTGGCAGCCGTGGGCGTCGGCGATGTTCAACGCCCCGCGCTGGATCCCGCCGTCACGCATGGCTGTCAGGCGTCGCCGCGCGCGGCGACGGGCCCGTGCCCGCGAGCGATTCCGGTGTGGACGTAATGCCTCCCTTGTACCGCATGGGCCCGCCCGGCACTCCTTCCGGGAAGTGCCGGGCATGCGTTTCGCCGCTACTCCGCGCGCGCCTCGGCGGTCTCGGCCTCGTCGGCGCCGCTGAGCGAGGTCGTCGCGGCGGCGCTGACACCGATCGCGGCGTTCACCTCCGCGGTCAGCGCCTTCACGACGTCGGGGTTCTCCTGCAGGAACGCGCGCGCGCGGTCGCGGCCCTGGCCGAGCCGGAGCTTGCCGTGGCTGAGCCACGTCCCCTGCTTCGTGATCACGCCGCTGTTGACGCCGAGATCGATGAGATCGCCCTCGCGGCAGATCCCGCGGTTGAAGAAGATGTCGAACTCCGTCTGCCGGAAGGGCGGCGCGATCTTGTTCTTCACGACCTTCGCGCGGACGCGGTTGCCGATGACGGTCTCGCCCTCCTTGATCGAGCCGATCCGCCTGAGGTCGATCCGGACCGACGCGTGGTACTTGAGCGCGCGGCCGCCCGGCGTCGTCTCCGGGCTGCCGAACATCACCCCGATCTTCTCGCGGAGCTGGTTCGTGAAGATGAAGCAGGTCTTCGAGTTCCGGACCACCCCCGTGAGCTTCCGCAGCGCCTTGCTCATGAGCCGCGCCTGGAGGCCGACGTGCTGGTCCCCCATCTCGCCTTCGAGCTCCGCCTTCGGGACGAGCGCCGCGACCGAGTCGACGACGATCACGTCGACCGCGGACGACCGCACGAGCGTCTCCGCGATCTCCAATGCCTGCTCGCCCGAGTCCGGCTGCGAGATGAGCAGGTCCTCGAGCTTCACGCCGATCTTGCTCGCGTAGACCGGGTCGTAGGCGTTCTCCGCGTCGATGAACGCGGCCACGCCGCCCCGCTTCTGCGCCTCGGCCACGATGTGGCTGCAGAGCGTCGTCTTGCCCGACGACTCCGGCCCGAAGATCTCCATGATGCGCCCGCGCGGCGCCCCCCAGCCCCCGAGCGCGATGTCGAGCGAGAGCGCGCCCGTCGAGATCCCCTCGACGCCCATCGCGCGGCCGTCGCCGAGCCGCATGATCGACCCCTTCCCGTACTGCTTCTCGATCTGGGAGAGGGCGAAGTTCAACGCCTCCGCGCGCTTCTTCGATTCGTCCTTCGGCGCAGGCAGATTGTTCCGGCCAACCATGGGTCACTCCTCGCGGGCGGGGAAAAAGGGCCGCCTCTTATTAGTCGCGACCCGGTTACGTACCACCGAGGAGGGACATCTCCCGGAAAGCCTCATGGAGAGCGCCTTCCGGGGTCAAAACGGACCGGAAAAGAATGATCCGGTCGGCCCGGGCGCGGCCGAGCTCCCGCCGCGGGTCGAACTGGGGGGGCTTCGGGGGCCGGTCCCGGAACCTCCCGAGGGTGATATGGGCCGTCCAGGGCCGCTCCTCCCGGGGGAACCCGAGGGCCGCGACCGCGTCGTCGAGGTCCTTCGCGAGAGATGCCGCGGCCCCCGCTCCCTCCCCGAGCCCCACCCACACCACCCTCGGCCGCCTTTGATCGGGAAAAGCGCCGACCCCCACGAGCGACACGTCGAAGGGGGCATGGCGGGCCGCCACCTCCGCCGCCGCGGCGGCAACGGGCTCCGGGTCAAGGACCTCGCCGAGGAACCGGAGCGTCAGGTGGATCGTCCCGGCCTTCTGCGACCGGAGCCCAAGGATCCCCCGCCCCACCGCCGCGAGCTCCTCGCAGAGCTTTGCCGGCAGCGGGATCGCGAGGAACGCCCTCACGGGTGCGCCGTGAACCCGAGGAACTCCTCGTAGCGGGCGTCGACCTGCGCGCGGGTGATCGCGCGGAGGCGCCGGAGCGAGAAGTCCTCGACCGTGAAGCTCGCGACGACTGCCCCCATGATCATCGCGCGGCGGAGCGAGCGCTCGTCCGTCGACCCCGAGGCCGCGAGCGACCCGACGAGGCCGCCCGCGAAGCTGTCGCCCGCGCCCGTCGGATCGACGACGTGCTCGAGCGGATAGGCGGGGATCGCGTGGAAGAAGTCCTCGCCCCAGAGGAACGCCCCGTGCTCGCCCTTCTTCACGACGACGACCTTGGGCCCCTTCTTGAGGAGCTTCCGGCCGGCGCGGATGAGGGAGTGGTCCTCGGCGAGCGCGCGCGCCTCCTGGTCGTTGCAGACGAGCATGTCCACGCGCTTCAGGATCTCGTTCAGGTCGTCCCACGTCTCCTGGATCCAGTAGTTCATCGTGTCGAGCACGGTGAAGGCGCCCGGCACCTTGTCGAGGACGTGCGCCTGCGTCCTCGGCGGCGCGTTCGCGAGGAAGAGGAACCGGCTGTCCCGGAAGGCCTCGGGCACCGTCGGCTCGTAGCCGTCGAGCACGTTCAGGTGCGTGGCCATCGTCTCCGCGACGTTCATGTCGCCCGCGTAGCGCCCGGACCAGCGGAAGGTCTTCCCCTTCCGGACCTCGAGGCCGTCGAGGAGGATCCCCTGGTCGAGCAGGAGCTTCCTGTGCTCGTGCTTGAAGTCCTCGCCGACGACGCCGACGAGCCGCACGGGCCCGAAGAACGACGCGCCGACCGCGAAGTAGGTGGCGGCGCCGCCGAGGATGTCGTCGACGCGCCCGGAGGGGGTCTCGACGGTGTCGTAGGCGAGCGCGCCGACCACGAGGAGCGACATGGCGAGAGGGTACTACGGGCGGTACCGGCGAAGCCAGAGACCGGCCGGCAGCGCGAGCAGCATGTGGACGACCTTGTAGGTGAACGAGAGCGCGAGCGCCGTTCCGGCGGGGACATGGGCGTCGGGCAGGAGCGCGACGTACGCGAGATCCCCGACGCCGAAGCCGCCGGGGAGCCCGGGCACCGCGGAGACCATCTGGGCCACGGGCACGGCGGCGACGGCCGCGAAGAGCGACAGCGTGACGCCGAGCGCCTTGCCGTAGAGGAAGATCGCGAGGAGGACGAGCGCCTGCGCGACGAGCGCGACGAGCGCCGCCGCCGCGAGCGCGCGCCCCTTCCCGGCGTAGAGCGCGAACGCCTCCGAGGCCTCCCGCGCGAGCGCCGAGAAGCGCCGCGGGACCAGCCGGGAGAGGCCCGTCGCCGCCCGCAGCCGGGGGAAGAGGAGGAGCGCGAGGAGGAGAAGCGCGCCGAGGAGCATCGCGGCGAGGATCGCGCGGGTCGCGCCGACCCTCGTCGCCCCGGGCGCGAGGAGCGCGCCCGAGAGCGCGATCCCGCAGAGGACGATGAGTCCGAGCAACCTGTCGAACGCGACGGTCGTCACCGCGTGGGCGCGCCGGCCGCTCGTCCCCTTGGCGACGTAGAGCGCCTTCACGACGTCGCCGGTCGCGATGCCGCCCGGCAGGACCGACGCCGCGAACTGCCCGATCCAGCCCAGCCGCAAGACGGCGAAGAGCGGCGTCCCGAGCCCCGCCGCGCGCAGGAGCATCCCCCAGCGCAGGTGGACGGCGACGATCGCGAGGAGGTGCGCGAGGATCCCGAGGACCGCGGCGGCGGGGTTCCGCGCGAGCGGGCGGAAGGCGGAGAGGAGCCCCGCGCGGACCGAGCGGATCCCGCCCGGGTCGAACCTGCGCTCGCCCTCGGCGGTCTTGAGGACGATCGCGGGCCCCGCCGACTCGAGGAGCCTCCCGCGATGCGTCGCGCCGGAGGCGTCGACGACCTGGTCGTCGAGCCCGACGATCCAGAGCGCGAAGGCGACGAGGACGAGGCCGGCCGCGGGGCCGAGGACGCGCCTCACCTCGCGGCCTTCGCCGGCTCCTTCGCCGCCTCCGCCCACGCGCGCCACGCCGCGGGCGTCGGCTCGACGCGCGCCCCGGTGAGCTGCTGGAGCGCGGCCTGCGCCGCGAAGCGGACGCCCACGTCGAGGTCGTCGAGCCGCTCGAGGCAGGCATCGAACGCCCCCGGACCCCCCACGCCTCCGAGGTAGGCGACGAGCGCGCAGCGGACATCGGGGTCCGACTCGGGCGGGTCGATCCCGCCGGCGAGGCGCGCGATCGCGCCCTCGCTCGCGAGCGGCGCGCCGACGCGCGCGATCACGTCGATCGCGGTCCGCCGCACGAGCGGCGACTCGTCCGGCTCCTCCTCGCCGATGCCGACCGCGGCGTTCCGGAGCGCGACGAGGATGGCGTCGCGGACGATCGGCGGGCCGATCTCCTCGGCGGCGTCCCGGATCGGCCCGGAGACCGCGCCCGCGACGGGCTCCGCCGCGAGCACGCGCACGATCTGCCGGGCGACGATCGTGCTCCGCGGGCACTCCTGCGTGAGGGCGCGCATCCGCTCGAGGACGTCCGCGACGGGCACCTTGTTGCCCTTCTTCGCCTCGGCGGCGAGTCGCTGCAGGTCGTCCGCGATCTGGTTGATGCGGATGTCCGAATTGCCGTCCGGCGTCGGCGTCGGCGGCGACTCGGGCAGCGGGAGGAGGACGCGGCCGAGCTGCTCGCACGTCGTCGAGCGCATCGCGCCGGTCGGGTCGAAGGCGAGCACGTAGAGCAGCTTGTCGACGACCGCGGCGAGGTAGTCCGAGTTCGGGATCTTCGTGCCGCCGAGCCCGCGGACGGCGCGCTCGATGTAGAAGTTCGAGACGTGCGCGGGCGCGACGTACTGGTAGCGGCCGCCCTGCACCTTCGTCGAGTGCTCCTCGATCAGCTTCGCGTACTGGTAGAGGCCCCTGTCCTTCCCCTTGACGAAGTTCTCGAAGAAGAAGCCGATCTCCGCGCGCTCGATGTCGCTCTCGATGCCGGCGCAGCCGGCGAGGAGGAGCGCGAGGGCGAGACGACGCATGGGCCGTATTGGAACCGCGCGCGGCGACACTGCAAGGAGCAGGACCGAGGGAGGGGGCTCCGGGGGAGGGGGCTACCGCTTCGGGTAGGAGATGTCGTCCTCGGTGCCCTCGGCGCCGTCGGGGCCGAGGCAGACGACCCGCGGCTTCCCGTCCTCGAGACGGAGCACGGGCGCGCGCCCCCACGGGTCGGGGTGGATCGTCGCGAAGGGGATGTCGGTCCCGGGCAGCATCGGCTCGGCAAGGTCCTCGAGCCTGGCCGGGAGCCGGTTGCGCATGGCCTTCCACGTCATGACGCAGTCGAAGTACATCCTGCACTGCGAGGCGGCGGCCGCGTGATCGAGCTTCCGGCTCACCTCGCTGTCCGGCTTGGACTCGGCGAGCGCCCACTCCTTGAAGGCGTCGTGCAGCGCGGCCATGTACTTCCGTCCCGCGGGTGAGCGGAAGAACGCGAGGGCCGCGTCCAGCGTCTCGCCGTCGAGGTGCCTCCCGTAGATGGGCGCGAGGACGTCGAGGTACGCCTCGCCCGGCCTGGGGGACAGCAGCAGGTGCCGCCTCGCCGAGGCGCCCCCGCGGGCGAACGTGCCCCCCATGACATGGCCGAGCTCCCCGCCGAGATCGAGCAGCTCCCGCACCTTCCGCGCGTGCGCCTCCTCGGCGCTATCCTCGCCCCGCGCGAGGCCCAGGAGCAGGAGGGACAGGAGCACGAGGGGCTTCCGGCAGATGCGCATCCGCGCCTCCTTTCGCCGGACCTCGACGATAGCACGCGCAAACGAAGCGGGCCCGCCGACGTGCCGGCGGGCCCGATGCTTGCGATGGGACGCGCGCTAGAAGTGGAAGAGGAGGCCGACGCCGAGGAAGACCGCGACATCGTCGCCGAGGTCGACCCACGCGGTCGGCGCGATCGTGTACTTCTTCCACTCGAACGCGTAGAAGCCGCCGAGACGGGCGACCACCTCGGCGTCGCCGGACGTGAAGTTCACGCCGGGTCCGCCGAACAGGGCCAGGTGGTCGTCGGGATGGAAGAACACCGCGCCGCCGAGGACGGTCGAGGTGTCCTCCCCGAACGCGACGTCGGCGAAGCCGCCGAAGCCGAGCTTGTCGTCCTTCCGGTACTCGTAGTTGGCGCCGACGGCCACCCCGGTCTCGGGCCGGTTGAGGCTCGCGCCGACGAGGACGTTCATGGTGTGCGGCTCGTAGGAGCGCGCGCCGCCCGCCGCGGCGGGAGCGGCGCAGCCGGCGACGGCGGCGGAGACCGCCGCCGCGAGAATGGTCGTGACAAGGTTCCTCAAGGGACCCCTCCTAACGGCACCTCCCGAGGGGGCGCCGGGGGCTCATCGGCAGGAAGCCCCCCGGAGTTGACCCCCCTATAAACCCCGATAGACTGCGGCGTCTCACCCACGCCGAGGTG
Source organism: Planctomycetaceae bacterium (assembly GCA_011525755.1). GTDB lineage: Bacteria > Planctomycetota > PLA2 > PLA2 > PLA2 > PLA2. The sequence goes on along the minus strand of WYBS01000126.1, from coordinate 29,518 downwards.
GCGGAACTGGCAGACGCGCTAGGCTCAGGACCTAGTGGGGGTTAAACCTCGTGCAGGTTCGAATCCTGTCCTCGGCACCATGCTCCCGTCCCGCGACGGGACGCCCCCGCCCCCCCGGCTAGGATTTGGGGCATGGCACAGAAGGACGCCTACCGGCGGCTCGCCGACTCCGAGCTCGAGCGGCACCGGGGCGATCTCCTCTACGCGGACCGGCAGCTACAGAAAAAGGGCGAGTACGAAGCCATCACGACCCGCCTCCGCCGGCGGAAGCACGTGGCGGTCTGCGCCATGGCCGCCGCCGCCGTCCTGATGGTCCTTCTCGGGAACATGCTGAACAAGATCTGGGCCCTCGCGATGCTCGGCTACGCCGTCCACGACTACGTGCAGGCGCAGCGGACCCACGAGATCATCCGGCGCCTCTCCGGGGAACTCGAACAGAGATAGCGGCGGGCCCCCGCCGCCCCCCCCACGCGCGCGCCGCCGCGGCTACAATGCCGGCTCGGCCACGAACACGGGAGAGGAACCATGAACTGGACCGAACTGCTCAAGGGCCGGATCGAGGACGTCTACCGCGCGACCGAGGGGCTCGTTGCCCTCGTCGACGACAAGTCGCTCTCATGGAAGCCCGTCACCGGCTCGAACTGGATGACGACCGGACAGCTGCTGAAGCACATCGAGACCGCGTGCGGCGCCTGCTGCAAGGGGTTCGTCACCGGCGACTGGAGCATCGCCGGCGAGGACATGGCGCCGTCGGCGGACAGGATGCCCGCGACGAAGAGCGTGGCGGAGACCAGGAAGGCGCTCGCCGCCGACAAGAAGACCGCGCTCCAGATGGTCGTCGAGGTCGGCGAGAAGGACCTCGGCTCGAAGAAGGTCGCGGCGCCGTGGGACCCGACGGAGCGGGCCCTCGGGGAGCAGTTCCTGAACATGCTCGGGCACCTCTCCACCCACAAGGCGCAGCTCTTCTACTACCTGAAGCTGCAGGGCAAGCCGGTCCATACCGGAAATATGTACGGGATGTAGCCCGTCGCGCCGCGGCGAGCGGGGCGGGCCTACTTCTCCCGCGTCAGGAAGATCGCGCGCTGGTACGCGAGCTTCGCGCGGTCGAGGTCGCCCGCCTCCTCCGCCGCGCGCGCCTCGTTCAGCAGCCGCCGCACCGTGACCTGCCGCTGCTCCTCGCGCACGAGCTCCGCCTCCCACGCGTCGTCGAGGATCGTCGAGACCTCGCCGGCGCGCACGCCCGAGAGCCGCTGCAGCTCGGCGCGGAGCTGCCGCGCCTGCTCCGACGCGGGCCTGAGCGCGAGCGCCCGGTCGACCTGCTCGAGCGCCTTCTCGAGGTCGAGCCCGTCGCGGTAGAGCCTCGCCGTCCTCATGTGCCGCTCGAAGAGGACCTGCTCCGCCTCCGCGCGCCACTGCGCCTCGTCGAGCTCCGGGGAGGAGGAAGGGGGCGCGGGGGAGGGAGGAGGGGCGGGCTCTCCGACCGGCGTGCTGCCGCAGGCGGCGAGGAGGAGGAGCGCGCACCCGGCGGGGCGTCGCATGCCCTCATTCTAAGGCACCCGCGCGGTGGCGGATCCGTGACACCCTCCCGTATGCTTCTCCGCATGAGACGGGTCCTCCCCCTCCTCCTCTTCGCCGCGTGCAGCACCGTCACGCCGTCGAAGCCGCCGGAACGGACGCCCGAGCAGCAGCAGAACGTGGAAGAGGCGATCGCGCGCGGCGAGGTGCGGATGGGCATGGTCAGGGACGAGGTGCGGCGGGCGATGGGGAAGCCGAACCGCACGAGCAAGACGACCTACAAGCGGAGGTCCGCGACCTGCTGGTCGTACCTCTACACCGACATCTACTTCGACGAGGAGGGGTACGTCATCGGCTGGCAGAGTGCCGTCGGATAGCCGGAATACCGTGCCGGGTTCCTTCTCCCGGAACCTGGGAGACCGCAGCCGCTATCATGCGACGGTGCGATGCGTTGCCCTCCTGCTCCTCACGGCCCTCGCGCACGCGGAGGACGGCGCCCTCGATCTCATGGGCCGGCTCCGCGACGGGCAGCCGCCTGAGCGCTACGAGGCCGCCCGCGGCCTCCGGAAGCTCGGCCCCGCCGCGAGGCCCGCCCTCGGGGCGCTCGCCCACGCGCTGAAGGACGAGAACGCCTTCGTGCGGCTCGAGGCGGGCCGCGCGCTCGTCGAGATCGGGATCACGGAGGACGAGATGCCCGCGCTCGTCGAGCGCCTCGGGCCCGCCGACCCCGACACGGCGCAGCTCGTCGCCGAGGCGCTCGCGGGCCTCGGCGCGCCCGCGATGCCGCCGCTCCTGAAGCTGCTCGACGGGAAGGACGATCGCGCGCGCCGCGCGGCGCTCGTGGCGGTCGGCCTCATGGGCCGCCACGCTGCCCCCGGAGCCCCCCTGCTTCTCGACCTCTTGAAGAGCGAGGACGCCGGGACGGCGAAGCTCGCCGGCGAGGCGCTCCGCCGGTGCGGGCCCTGGGCCGAGGACTACGTCCCGGAGATCGTCGATCGGCTGCGCTTCGCCGACGAACCGATCCGCTGGGCGGCCGCGAGCGTCCTCGGGCGGATCGGCCCCGCGGCGAAGGAGGCGATCCCGGCGCTCAAGGAGATGCGCGCGGAGGGGAGCGAGGCGCTCCGCTCCGCCGCGGCCGAGGCGCTCGCGCGGATCGAGGTCGGGGGGGCCTCTCGGACCCTCGACCCCGCGCTCCTCGACCCGAGGCTCGCGACCGGCGAGGCGCCGGAGCGCTTCCGCGTGAAGTTCGAGACGACCTGCGGCGACTTCGTCGTCGAGGTCGAGCGCGCGTGGGCGCCGCATGGCGCCGACCGGTTCTGGAACCTCGCGCGGATCGGGTTTTTCGACGGGGCGTCGTTCTTCCGCGTGATCGAGCAGTACGCGCAGTTCGGGCTGTCGGGCGAGAGCCGCGTCAACGGGGCGTGGTCGGGCGCGACGATCAAGGACGACCCGCCGAAGGAGTCGAACCGGAAGGGCACGATCTCCTTCGCGAAGACGGCCGCGCCGGACTCGCGGACGACGCAGGTATTCATCAACCGCACGGACAACACGGGGCTCGACCGGCAGGGGTTCGTCCCGTTCGGGCGGGTCGTCGAGGGGATGGAGGCCGTCGAGAAGCTCTACGCGGGCTACGGCGACATGGCGCCCTTCGGGAAGGGGCCGGACCCGCGCGCGATCCAGGCGCTCGGCGACGGGTACCTGAAGCGCGAGTTCCCGAGGCTGGACGCGATCTCCCGCGCGGCGATCGTCGAGGGCAAGTGATGCGGCGGCTGCTCCTGCTCCTCGCGCTCCTCCTCGGCTGCGACAAGGGCATCGACCGGAAGGCGCTCCTCGACCCGAAGCTCGCGACCGGGAACGCGCCCGCGACCTTCCGCGTGCAATTCGTGACGACGAAGGGCGACTTCCTCGTCGACGTCTACCGCGACTGGGCGCCGCGCGGCGTGGACCGCTTCTGGAACCTCGTGCGGATCGGGTACTACAACGACTGCGCGTTCTTCCGGGTGACGCCGCAGTTCGCGCAGTTCGGGCTCACGGGCGACAAGGCGGTGAACCTCGCATGGCACGAGGCGTTCCTGCCCGCCGACCCGCCGAGGCAGTCGAACCGCCGCGGGTTCGTGAGCTTCGCGCAGGCGGGCGGCTCGGTCGAGAAGCGTTCGACTCAGGTCTTCGTGAACCGCGTCGACAACACCTACCTCGACCGGCAGTTCGCGCCCTTCGGCCAGGTCGTGGGCCGGGGCATGGACGTGGTGGACGCCCTCTACGCGGACTACGGCGACGGCGCGCCGCACGGCCCGGGCCCGGGGCAGGGCCGCATCCTCTACGAGGGCAACGCGTACCTGAAGTCCGAGTTCCCGAAACTCGACTACATCAAGCGCGCGACGATCGTGAAGTAGCAGAGCACGAAGAAGGTGTTCGAGTGCCTGCGTCTCACCCGGGCACGGCGCCGGGCCCGGAGATGTTCATCGATTCGTGCCTGGCACCGTACCGTGAAGGAAGGCGTCGAGGCGGGAGAAGTAGGCGGCCGGGCCAACGACGTCGATCACGTCGTTGTGGCCCGCGCCCTCGACGAGCCACCACTCCTTCGGCCCGTGCGCCGCGTCGAAGAGCGCGCGGCCGCGCGCCCACGGGATCAGGTCGTCGTCCTCCCCGTGCACCGAGAGCACCGGGCAGCGCACCTCGTGCATCGCCGCCGCCGCGTCGTACCGGTCTTTCATCAGGAGCCCGATCGGGAGCCACGGGTACACCTTCCGCCCCACCTCGACGAGCGAGTCCGCGCCGCTCTGGAACACGATCGCCGCGGGCGGCTCCCTCGCCGCGAGCAGCGCCGCGACCCCGCAGCCGAGCGACTCCCCGTAGTAGGCGATCTTTTGGACCCCGCGCGCGCGCAGCCACCGCACCGCGGCCTCCGCGTCGAGCAGGAACCCCTTTTCCGTCGGGCTGCCCGGCGAGCCCCCGTACCCCCGGTAGTCGAGCAGGAAGACGCCATACCCCTTCGCGACGAGCCCCTGCGCGATGTGCAGCCGGTGGCCGCGATGTCCCGCGTTGCCGTGCAGCACGAGCACGGTGAACGGCCCCGGCCAGTGCCACGCGCGGAGCACGGTCCCGTCGGCCGCCTCGAGGCGCACGTCCTCGGCGCCCTCGGGAGGAGGGGGGGCTTCGGGGGCCGGGAAGTACTGTATTTTCCTCTGGAACAGGTAGACGAGCGCGACGACGGCGAGGTACGCGCCCGCGAGGAGCACGAGGATCCTCACGGTCCCCCGGAGCCCCCCCATTCCTAGGTCATGGACCGGACGTCGAGCAGCTTGTCCAGGTCCACAATCCCCATCTCCTCCGCGACCTGCCGCACGGTCTTCCTCTGCTCGTGCGCCTTCTTCGCGAGCGCGGCGGCCTTGTCGTAGCCGATCTTCGGCGCGAGCGCGGTGCAGAGCATGAGGCTCTTCTCGATGAGATCGCCGCAGCGCTCCTCGTCGGCCTCGATCCCCTTCACGCACTTGTCGGCGAACGCGCGCGCGCCGTTCGCGAGGAGCTCGATCGACTCGAGGAGCGCGTCGGCCATCACGGGGATCGCGACGTTCAGCTCGCCGAGCCCCGTCGTGCCGGCGGCGGTGACCGTCGCGTCGTTCCCGATCGCGCGCATCGCGACCTGCATGAGCATCTCGGACATCACCGGGTTCACCTTGCCCGGCATGATCGACGAGCCGGGCTGGGTCGCCGGGAGGACGATCTCGCCGATGCCGCAGCGCGGGCCGCAGGAGAGGAAGCGGATGTTGTTCGCGACGTGCCAGAGCGATACCGCGACCGTCTTCAACGCGCCGCTGAGCTCGACGGCCGCGTCGCGCGCCGCCTGCGCCTCGAAGTGGTTCGGCGCCTCGACGAAGTGGATGCCGGTCATCTCCGCGAGCCGGGCGATGGTCTTTCTCGCGAAGCCCGGCGGGCAGTTGATGCCGGTGCCGACCGCGGTGCCACCGAGCGCGAGCTCACAGATGTGCGGCATGCTCTCCTGGAGCCGCACCGCGCCGTTCTGCACCTGCTGCGCGAAGCCGCTGAAGACCTGGCCGAGGCGGACGGGCGTCGCGTCCTGGAGGTGCGTGCGCCCGATCTTCACGACGTGGTCGAAGGCCTTCGCCTTCTCCGCGAGCGCCTGGTGGAGGTGGTCGAGCGCGGGCAGCAGCCGGCGCGCGACCTCCTCGGCGCACGAGACGTGGAGCGCGGTCGGGATGACGTCGTTGCTCGACTGCCCGCGGTTCACGTGGTCGTTCGGGTGGACGGCGTCGCGGCCGCCGATCGGCTTCCCCATCAGCTGGGCGGCGCGGTTCGCGATGACCTCGTTCGCGTTCATGTTGGTGGAGGTGCCGGAACCCGTCTGGTAGACGTCCACCACGAAGTGCCTGTCGAGCTTGCCCTCGGCGACCTCGGCCGCGGCCTTGCCGATGACGGCGGCGAGGTTCGGATCGAGGTCCTTGAGCTCGACGTTCGTGGCGGCGGCGGCCTCCTTGATGAGGCCGAGCGCCCTGAGGAACGGGCGGCGCAGTCCGCGGCCGCTGATCGGGAAGTTCTCGACCGCGCGCTGCGTGCTCGCACCCCAGAGCGCGTCGGCGGGCACGCGCATCTCGCCCATGGAGTCCTTTTCGATGCGGGTCTGCATGCGGCCAATTGTAAGGAGGCCGACACGCTTCGAGCGGCGCGGTCGGGGGTCACGATCCGCGGATCCTCCGGATCGCGTCCGCGACGATGGTCTTGTTCCGGTTCGCCTTGTACATCTTCTCGAGCGCCGGGAGCGCGTCGGCTGCGGCGGGCCCGATCTGGCCGAGCGACCACGCGGCCTGCGGAGGGACCATCCGGTCCTTGTCGTCGAGCGCCGCGACGAGGGCCTGGACCGCCTCGCGGGCGGCGACGCCGATCGTGCCGAGGGCCCACGCGGCGTCCCGGCGCACGGCCGCGCTCTCGTGGCCGAGGAGCCCGACGAGCGCGGGCACCGCGGGCGCTCCGATGCGCGCGAGCGCCGCCGACGCCTCGCGCAGGGCCTCTCGGTCCTTGGGATCGGCGACCGCGACGACCGCGGGCACCGCCGCCGCGCCGAGCTTCGCGAGCGCGTTCAGCGCCGCGTCGCGCGTCGCCTTCTCGGGGTCGAGAGCGGCGTGCGCGAGCGCGGGCGCCGCCGCGGGGCCGATCAGGACCAGCGCCTCCGCGGCGCCGGAGCGGTGGCCGTCGCTGCCGCGCCGCAGCATATCCGCGAGCTCAGGGATCGCGGGCTCCGCGTCCTTCCCGAGCAGGCCCACCGTCCTCGCGGCGGCGATCCGCACCCACTCGTCCGCGTCCTTGAGCAGCGTGCGGAGGGCGGGCAGCGTCGTGGCCGCCTCCCCGGGCAGGTGTCTCAGGGCGCCCGCCGCCGCCGCGCGCACGGTGGCGTCCGTGTCCTTGCACATGGCCACGAGGGGATCGAGCGCCTTCGCGCCGAGCGCGCCGAGCGCGAGCGCCGTCGCGCGCCGCACGGCGGGATCGGCGTCGTTCCGCGCCTCCACGAGCGCGGGAATCGCGTCGGCAGCGGCGGCTCCCATCTCGCGGAGCGCGTGGACCGCGCCCTCGCGGATCCTCGGATCGCTGCTCCTCATCGCCTCCGCGAGCGGCTTCACCGCGGCGGGGCCGATCGCGGCGAGCGCGCTCGCCGCGGCGCCGCGCACCTCCGTCTGCGGGTCGCCGAGGAGCCTGCGCAGCGCGGGCATTGCCGGCAGCGCGGCCCCCTTGAGTTCGCGCAGCGCGCTCGCGGCCGCCCGCCGCACGGCCGCGTCCTCGTCTGCGAGCGCGGCCGCCAGCAGGGGAACCGCGGCCTCGCCGGTCCTCGGGAGCACCGACAGCGCCTGCGCGCGCACGCGGGGGTCCGGGTCGGTCACGAACTCCCGGATCGCCGGCAGCGCGGCGGGACCGCGGCGCGCGAGCGCCCGGAGCGCGGCTGCGCGGAGCTCCGCCCGCTTGCACGCGCGCGCGAGCACGGGGATCGCCTGCATGAGCGGCACGAGGTCGGTCCCGAGCCCGGAGATGGCCGCGTCGGCGACCGCCGGCGCGGCGTCCTCGGCCGCATCGACGAGCCACGGGATCGCCGCCTCGCCGAGCTTTGCCGCAAGGAGCAGCGCCTCGCGGCGCACCGCGGGGTCGTCGTCCCTGCGGAGGCGGTCCACGTGCGGGATCGCGTCCGCGCCGGCCTTCGCGAGCGCGTCGCCGAAGGTGCGCCGGAAGGGCGGCGCGTCGCGGAACATCGCCGCGACGACGTCGAGGTCCTTCGTCGAGAGGATCGCCCGGAGGAAGGGGGTGGCGTTGCCGGTCTCGCGGAGGGCCGCCTCCCGGAGGGCGGGGACCGCCGGGCGCGCGTCCGGGCCGAACCGGGCGAGCGCGAGCGCCGCGCCCACTCGCACGTCGCGGTCCCCGGCACCGAGGGCCTTCGCGAGGGCCGGGATCGCCTTCGGCCCGAGCGCGTGGATGGCCTCCGCGATCACGGTCCGCGCGTCCCCGTGCCGGCCGAGCAGCAGGAGCGCCCGCGCCTCGGGCGCGCGGAGAGGCACGCACTTGAGCGCCGCCCCGGCGGAGAGCGCGACGTCGGGGCGTTCGTCCCCGAGCGCCCCGAGCAGGAGCGGGTAGGCGCGGTCGCGCTCCGCCTCGGTCACCTTGGCGGGATCCTTCCGCGAGAGGGCGAGCCAGGCGCCCGCGGAGACGCGCGCGTCCTTGTCGCGCGCGAGGTCGAGGAGCTCCGCGACCGAGGCCGCGTCGGCAAGGCCCTGGACCACGCCGTCGCGCGACCGCGTGTCGAGGGTCCCCGACTTCAGCACGGCCACGAGCGAGCCGACCCCCGGCTTCGACTCGGGCCCGAGCCCGCGGATCGCCATGAGCGCGATTTCGCGCGTCTGCACGTCGGCGTCCTTCACGACCTCCTCGAGCGCCTCCTTGAAGCCGGGCGGGTTGAGGCCCAGGCGGGCGAGGGCGTGGATCGGCAGCTGCCGGTTCACGCCCCGCTCCTCCCGGATGAGCTTCACGAGAGCGGCGTGGCCCGCGGGGCCGATCTTTCCGAGCGCCTCGACGGAGGGGCTGTAGAGCTCCGGGCCCGGTCTCCCGCGGCGGCCGAGGGCGACGATCGACGGGACCGCGGGCTCGGCGGCGGGCCCGATCTCGCCGAGCGCGACGATCGCCATCCACGTCTCGGTCGGGTCGCCGGTCGTCTCCATGAGATCCACGAGATGCGGGACCGCCCCGCTCGCGGCGGGGCCCATCTGGCCGAGCGCGAAGATCGCCGCCTGGGCGAGGTGCCGGTCGTCGGCGGGGAGGCAGGCGATCATCGCGGGGATCGCGTCGCGCGCGCGCGGCCCGACGACGCCGAGCGCGCGGATCGCCTCCGCCTTCACGTACGGGTCGTCGGCCCCGAGCAGCTCGATCCCCGCCGCCGTGAAGTCCTCCGGCGCTACGCTCGCGAACGGAACGAAAGCCGCCGCGGCGAGCCTCCGCGTCCGGGGCGAACCCTTTTTCGCCGCGTGCGCGACGGCGGGAAGGCCCTTCGGCCCGATCCGCCGCAGCGCAAGCGCCGCGTGCCGCCGCGCGTAGGGCGACCCGTGCTCCATCGCAGCGCCGAGGGCGTCGGTCGTCTCCGGGTCGTCGGCCGCGAGGCGCCCGAGGGCGAACGCCGCGCGCCCGGCCGTCGTCCCGTCCGGATCGGCAAGCGCGGCGCGGAGGTCCGGGAGCGTCGCCGGGTCGGGAGGCGGCGGCAGCGGCGCGCCCTCGCCGATCGCGGCGAGCGCATGCCGCGCGAAGGGGCCCAGCGAGAGGTCCGCCTCGGCGAGCTCCGCGACGTACGCGGCCGCATCCTTCGCGGCGGGCCCGATCGCGGCGAGGGCGTTGAGCGCGGCCGAGGCGATGCGGTCGTTCTCGTCGTACGCGGCGGACGCGAGCGCGCCGGTCGCGGAGGCGGCGCGGATCCTGCCGAGCGCGTCGCACGCGGACCAGCGCACGCCGTCGTCGTCGGACGCGAGGCACCGCACGAACGCGGGCACCGCGGGCGCCGCCGCCGGCCCGAGCATGCCGAGCGCGGTCGACGCCCACGGGCATAGCGCCGGGTCCCGTTCGAGGACTTCCGCCATCGCGACGACGAGGGCGGGATCCGCGCGGAGGTCGGTCACGGAGAACCCGCCAAGGGCGTTGCGCCGTACCAGGAGATCCGCGTCGCCGAGGGCGCGGGAGAGGTGCGCGAGCGCGGACGGCCCGCGGAAAAACCTCGCGGCCAGGCGCCGCCGCCCGACGTCCGGATCCTCGAGCATCGGCGCGAACACCGCCGTGGCGGCCGGGCTGCCCGAGAGCGCGATCGCGGCGTGGATCCGTACGCACGCGGAGGGGGCGTCGAGGAGCGCCGCGACCGCCGCGAGCACGGCGTCGCTCGACCTCGCCGCGGGCGCGAGCAGCCGCGCCGCCTGCGCAACGACGAGGGAGCGCTCCTCGACGAGCGCCTCGAGCAGGCGGGGCTGAAGCGCGGTCGCGTGCTTCGCGAGATCCTCGAGCGTCCGCGCGTCCGCGGGCAGCGCGCCCTTCCCGCGCAGCCAGTCGATCAGGGGGGGCTCCGGGGGCGCGCCGATCCGGGCGAGCGCCTGCGCGACCATCGGCTCGAGGTCCGGGCGAAGCGCCGCGAGGTCGACGAGGAACGGCCGCGCGTCGCGCGCCGCGGGGCCGATGCGCCCGAGCGCGCGGATCGCGGCCTTCCGCGGGGCGTCGGCCTCGTCGTCGTAGAAAAGCTCGATGAGCCGCGGCACGGCGGGTGCCGCCGCGGGGCCTTGCTTCCCGAGCTCCTCCGCCGCCGCGGCGCGTGCCGCGGGGTCGCCGTCGAGGAGCCCCTTCGGATCCTGCGCCGCGGCGACCGCGGCGCAGACCGCGACCGCCGCGAGCCACCGCATCCGGTCGAGTCTACCGCGAGAGCGCGGCTGGCGTAGCCGTGGGATGCGGACGCGGGCTCCGCACCCGCTCGCTGCAAGTCGTCCCCGGCAGCGAGGTTAGGGACGCTATGCTGCGTACCCGGTACCACCGTGCACGGAGAGGCCGTCGTCGGAGAGGAGGAGCGTGCCGCCGTCGAGGCGCGTCTGTTGCTCGACCAGCGCGAGCACGCATCCGCCCCACCCGCCGCCCACGAGACGCGCGCCATACACCCCCGGCACCCCCATCAGGCGCTCCACGAGCACGTCCGCCGCGCCGAACGAGCAGCGGTAGAGGTCCCGGAGCGACGCGTGGCACTCCCACAGGAGCGCGCCGAGACCCCTCGCGTCGCCCCGGTCGAGGCAGTCGATCGCCTTGTCCACGCGCGCGCGCTCCTCCGCCACGTGGCGCGCGGCGAGCGTCCCGGGCGTCGCCGCCTCCTCCGCGCGCTCCGCGTACGGCGAGTCGGAGAGCGTCCGCCGCACGCCGGTGTCGAAGAGCAGCATCTCCATCTCCGGGAGCGGCAGGTGGAAGAAGGTCTCGGTCCCGCAGTCGAGGACGACCGCGTGGCCCGCGATCGCGCACGCCGACGCCACCTGGTCCATGAGCCCGCAGGGCACGCCCACGCGCGCGTTCTCCGCGCGGCGGCAGAGCCGCGCGAGCTCGAGCGGGGGCAGGTCGGGCGCGAGCACGCCGGCGACGCCGACCTCGAGCGCCGCCGACGACGCGAGTCCCGCACCCTCGGGCACCGTCGAGGCGATCTCGAGCCGCCCGGGTTCCGCGGCCTCCCCCAGCTCCCCGATCACGGCGCGCACGTACCGCTCCCAGGCGCCGCCCGGCGCGTGGCCCTCCGACGCGATCTCCCACGCCTCGCCCGGGGCGTAGCGTACGGTCGTCCGCAGGTGGACCGCCACCGGCAGCACGACCCCTCCCTGGTGGTCCACGTGCTCGCCGAGGAGGTTCACGCGGCCCGGCGCCGACGACCGCAGGCTCATTTCTTCAGCTCGCGCTCGACGTGCCTCTTGAGCTCCGTCGGCGCGTCCGCCTTGCCGGCGTCGAACGGCGGCGCCGCACGGGTCGCCTTGCCGAGCTCGCGCGCCCACTTCGCGTAGGCGCTCCGGAGCGGGCCCTTGCCGAAGAGCATCAGGTGCGTGTAGCCCCAGGACATGGCGAGCGGCGAGAGCGTCTCGCCCTCGATCACGTCGGAGTAGGCGTAGGCGAGGACGTCCGCGAGCGGCGCGGGCTTCTCGACGTCGAGCGGCGTCAGCAGCGCGAAGTGCTTCGCCGCCGGGCCCTCGCCCGTCCGCCCCGCAGCCTCCATGCACGCCGCGAGCCCCGCGAGGAGCCACGGCGGCGGCGCGACGGGGAGGTCGCGGTGGAGCGCCGCCTGCGCGAGGGACGCGAAGAGGCGTCCGCGCCAGCGGTCCGCCGCCTCCCGCTCGTCGGGGGGGGCGACCGCGACGACCGCGCACGCGAGGCGGTCGTACGCCGCGGGGACGTCGCCGAACCCGTGCGCCGCCTCCGCGAACGTCTCCGGCTTCGCGAGCACGACGTGGAGCGCCATGCCCTTCCGGAAGGCGGGCGCGATCCTGCCCCAGTCCTTCTCGAAAGCCGAGGCCTCGCGCGCGATCCGCTCCGCGGCGGCGGCGTCCTCGAGCGGCGCGTGGACGACGAGCCCCCTCTTCGGGTCCCCGAACGCGTCGCCCGCGAGGCCCGCGGGCTCCCGGTACGGGTCGCCCATGAGCACGAGCGACTTCGCCATCGCGTCCGCGACGGGCCGCACGCCTTCGAACGCCCCTTCGCGCGCCGCGAGGCGCAAGGTGTAGCCGCGCCCCCCCGCCGCGAAGGCGATCATGTAGTCGATCCACCCTTCCTTCCGGTTCTTGACGAGGAGCGCGGGCGGGTCGGCGCCGACGCGATCGGCCGTCGCGCTCGCGTAGTCCTTCTTGATCCGGCCCTGGATCGTGAGGAGCACGAGCGTCGGGTTGTCGTTCTCCCCCTCCTCGACGACGCGCAGCGAGGCGGTCGTGCTCGATCCCCTGAGCCCGAGCGCGAGCCGCTCGCCGTCCTCGGCCGTGATCGGCTTCCACTCCGAGGGCGCGACGAACGAGAAGAGGCCGCTCCGGTCGAAGATGCGGCGCGAGGGCACCGGGGCGTCCGCGGCGGCGTTCGCGGCGCCCGTCGCCGCGGCGAGCCGGAACGTGCCGAGCGCCGCGATCGTGTGCGCGGCGTACGCCTGGTCGTACGCGTGGAAGCGCGAGGAGATCGTCGCGACGAGCCCGTCCGCGCCGTCGCGCAGGAAGGCCCGGAGGAAGACCCGGTTCTTCGCCCGGTCGTTCATCCGGTACCCGAAGAAGGGGTCGGCGATCTTCTGGAACTCGGCGCCCGGGTGGCTCGCGGCGTCGTGCGCCATGTAGCGGTCGCGCTGCTTGTCCACCTCGGCCTGCCCGGCCTCCCGGACGACCGTCAGCACGTGGCCGCCGCTCTGCTTCGCGTAGGCGTGGATCAGCTGGCCCTCGGCGAGCGGCTGGTCCTGCCATGAGACGGGCACCGTGATCTCGACCCGGCCCGCGGCGTCCCGCACGGCGCGGCTCTCCTCCGCGCCGGCGGCGGCCGCGAGGAGGGCGAGAAGCGCGAGGACCCGCATCGCGCCGTTGTACCAGATGAAAAGAGTGCGGCCCCCGCGGGGTTGGAGCTGTTGCGGGGGCCGCCAAAGGGAAGGGGAAGGGTTTTTTTCGGATGCGCCTCGAAGGCTCTGCGGGAGCTTTAGCGAAGGGCGTGCCACTGCGTGCGGTTGCCGGAAACCGGGTTCCCGTGTCGACGGAATCCGACGCGGGGGGGCTTCGGGGGCCGTCGATGTCCATCGCGCGCGCCTGTAGAATCCGTGGCGCCGTGAGGCGACTCGTCGTTCTCGCCCTGCTTCCCCTCCTCGCGCACGCGGACGAGAAGGAGCTGGAGCAGCCGCCCGTCTCCGCGAAGGCCCGGCAGCTCCGGGAGCAGGGGAAGGCGCTCTGGAACGGGATCGCGCCCGTCTGGGAGAAGCTCCGGCACAAGAACGAGGTCACGCCGGCCGAGGCGGCGGCGACGCTTCCGGTCGTCGAGGAGGCCGTGGACCTCCTCGAGCGGTCGATCCGCGAGGAGTGGAACGGCGAGACGAACCGCGCGCTCGCGGATGCGGCCCGCGCCTGGTACTGGCTCCAGCCGCTCCTGCCCCCGGAGCCCCCCGACGACCCCGCCGTGAAGCGGGCGGCCGAGAAGGCGCGGCTCGCGCGGATCCGCGAGGTCCGGGAGTTCGTCATGAAGTGGGGCCGCGAACGGCGGGCGGACAGCCTCCTCCGCACCTGCCCGAAGTGCCAGGGCAGGAAGGAGATCGTCTCGCCGTTCGGCGACCGGTCCACCTGCAATGCGTGCGCGAAGCGCGGCCGCCTCGTCGACCGCGAGGCGATCATCGCGGCGCGCTGGAATCGCCATAGCCCGCTCTACCGGGCGCAGGCGCGCCACGAGCAGGGGGTGAACCGGCTGCTCCGGAGCCTCGCGCCGGACGACCAGAAGGACCCCTTCGCGCCCTACATCTCCTCGGTCCTGATCAAGGAGGTCGAGGACCATGGCCTCTGGGCGCGCGTGAAGGCCGTCGACACCGTGCAGCCCGCCGCGGGCTCGCCAAGGACCGAGAAGGCGGATGCGACCTACGTGCTCCTCCGCGTGGGGAAGGTCTGGTACGCGTACGACAGGCAGGCCGACAAGGAGCTGATCGACCTCGCGGAGAAGCTCGAGCCCCCGCCGCCGCCGGAGAAGTGACCCGCCCACGCCCCCTGCGGCGGGGCACGGCGCGGGCGGCGGCGGTCATCGGCCTTCGGCCGATGAATCGCCGCCGGCTGCCAGGGATACGAAGGTGTCTTCGCGAGGAGAGTCGATAGCAGCCGGCGGCGTGAATGTCAGCGATTGGGTCCCGGCAGGTTCTCCATGAGCAGCGCCCAGTGGGTCGTGTTGAATGCGTACGTGACGCTCTGGCTCACGAAGAGGCTCGAGTTCATGATGTCGCCCGAGCCGGCGCTCGGGTTCGAATGGTTGAGCCCGAGGCTGTGGCCGATCTCGTGGGCGAGCACGGCCGCGAGCACGCGGCCGAAGCTGTTCGAGACGTTCCAGATCGCCTGCTGGCGCGCGCCCGAGGGGGCGGCGCCGAGGAGCATGGCCTGGAGGCCGTCCACGTCGGCGGCGCCGACCGGGTTCGAGGCGATGCTGTTGTTGTAGGCGGAGAGGTAGGGCGCGAGCACGCGGTTCGCGAAGATGCCGAGCGGCGTGCCGCTCGGGTTGCCGCAGTCGTGCTCGATGGAATCGTTGTTCTCGTCGAGCCACGCGGTGCCGATGACCCCGCCCGTGTCCCCGTACCGGATGCAGATCGTGTTGTAGCGGCTCGAACCGGCGCCGATGACCCCGCCGACCGACGGCGTGGTGCCGCTGCCGGGCCCCGCGGGGCCGACGAACGAGATCGAGAGGCCGCCGGGCGCGGGGCTCCCGTCGTCGTTGTTGCCGTAGTAGCGCGAGAGGTGGCCGAGCGCGCGGCGGATCACGAGGAGCTTGCCGAGCTGGTCCGCCTCGGTCCCCACCGTGCCGGTGCTCCCGCTGGCCCGGAGGCCGAGCGACACGAGCACCTCGTCGAAGTCGGCCGCGTAGGTGGGCGTCGGGTCGTAGACGACGTCCCAGTCGATCCACCAGACGTCCGTGCTCCCCCACAGCGCCGAGAACCCGACGAACGGGTCGTCGCCGACCGAGACCGTGACCTCGTCGTAGAATCCGTCGCTGTCCGTCGCGCGGATGATGTCGAGGCCCGCGTCGGAGCCGGCCGTGTAGAGGCCGGCCATGGAGAGCGACGCGCCGCTCTGGTTCGAGCGGAACGTGAACGAGTAGCTCGGCGAGCCGCCCGACGCCGAGAGCGCGAACGCGGTGCCGGGCGTGACGGCGCCCGACTGCGCGCCGCTGATCTCGACGTCGCGGACGACGAACGAGAAGCTCGCGACGTCCGTCATGCCGTCGTCGTCCTCGACCGTGACGAGCACGGTCCTCGTCGCCGGCTGGAGCGGCGTGCCGGTGATCTGTCCTGCCGCGGTGAGCGTGAGCCCCGACGGCAGCGCATCGCCGGAGGGCGACAGCCGCCACGTGTAGGGGCCCGAGCCTCCGCGGGCGTCGAGCGCCTCGAAGTAGGAGTACCCGACGTTGCCTTGCGGGAGATCCGTCGTCCGGATCGAGACCTCGGCCGGGGAGGAGCCCCCTCCGCCGCCGCAGGACGCGAGCGCGAAGAGGAGCCCCAGGGCGAACACCCTCGTCATGCCATCACCTCACCCGCCGGCTTCCCGTATCGGGCCCCGCGCGGGGGGCGGTTGAGGGATCTCTCGCTCGCGTTCCCGATGCGAGACTCGATGCCCGGCTCGAAACGGGACGTCCCTTCCCCCGTGCCCCCTTCCTTCGACATCCTTGGTACAAGCGTCCCGTGCAGACGCACGGCGTCGTCCGGATCCTCTCCTTCTGCTACGGCCACCGCATCCGCGGCCACGAGGGCGGCTGCGCGCACCTCCACGGGCACAACGCGCGGGTCGAGGTGGAGTGCCGGGGCCCGCTCGACGCGCTCGGCATGGTCGTCGACTTCGGCGAGATCCGGCGGGTCCTCGAGACGTGGATCGACGCGAGCTGGGACCACCGGATGATCCTCGAGCGCGGCGATCCCATCGCCCACGTGCTCGCGGAGCGCGGCGAGCCCGTGCACCTCCTCGACGCGCCGCCGACCGCCGAGAACCTCGCGCGCCGCCTCTTCGAGGTCGCTGCCGCGGCCGGCCTCCCGGTGACGGCGATCCGCTTCTGGGAGACGGAGCGGAGCATGGCGATCTACGAGGCGTCGTGAAGGAGGAGCGGAAGGTCGTCGCCCGGAACCGGAAGGCGTTCCACGACTACGAGATCCTCGAGCGGATCGAGGCCGGGGTGTCGCTCCTCGGTCCCGAGGTGAAAACGCTCCGCGAGGGGAAGGCGTCGCTCCAGGAGGCGTACGCGGCGTTCAAGGGGGACGAGCTCTTCCTCCTCCAGATGCACGTGCCCGAGTACGCGCACAAGGGCTACGCGCCGCACGACCCGGTGCGGCCGAGGAAGCTCCTCCTGCACCGGCAGGAGCTGCGGCGGCTCTTCACGTCGATCGAGCGCCGCGGGTTCACGCTGATCCCCCTGGAGATCTACTTCAAGAAGGGCCGCGCGAAGGTCGAGCTGGCGGTCGCGCGGGGGCGGAAGCACGGCGACAAGCGCGAGCACGTCAGGGAGCAGGAGGCGCGCCGCGAGGCCCGGCAGACCGAGCGGCGCGCGAGGTGAGGGGGAGGCC
The DNA here is from genome assembly GCA_011525755.1 of Planctomycetaceae bacterium. GTDB lineage: Bacteria > Planctomycetota > PLA2 > PLA2 > PLA2 > PLA2. Next base: position 12,702 of record WYBS01000126.1, on the reverse strand, counting down.
TTGGATCATCCGATGAGCCAAGGCCGGGGTCCGGGGGAGAGGACACCCCGTCAGCGGTAGTACTCGGCAAGGCAGAGGACCATCAGCGCGGTCGAGTAGACCCGGCCGCCGTCCTCGCCCCATGCGCCGACCGGGTCCCACGAGCCGGCGAAGGGGCCCGCGTCCTTCGGGCGCTGGTTCGCGACGATCGCCGCCTTCATCTCGTCGTTCCATTTCGTCCAGCACTCGCCGCCCACCCGCGAGAGCGCGAGCGTCCCGAAGTACCAGTAGTACATGTCGAGCGAGCCGTCGTCCCAGAGGGGCGGGCTCTTCCGGCAGAGCTCCGCGCCTTTCCGCACCATCTCGCTCGTCCGCGGGTCCTCGCCGGCGAGGATGCGGCAGAGGATGCCGACGGCGGTCATCGACTGCGACTTCTCCGCGGGGAACCTGTCCTGCCTGCCCGCGGGCCGCGCGGGCAGGCCGCCCCTGTCGTTGTAGCCGACCCGGCCCGTGTCCGGATCGGTCATGTGGTCGATCCACAGGCGGGCGCCCTCGAAGGCGTCCGGATCGACCTCGAGGCCCGCGTACTTCCCCGACTTGAGCGCCATCACGCACCATCCGGTGACCGACGTGTCGTTCTCGCCGCCGCGGGGCTCGTAGCGCCACGCGAGGAGCGGGTTGCGCGCCCTCGCGAGGAACCCGAGGGCCGCATGCGCGGGCCGCTTGTAGCGCGGGTTGCGCGTCCTCCAGAACGCCTCGCACATGGCGAGGGTGGCGATCGCGTGGTCGTACATGAAGTCGTGCGCGGTGCGCGTCCCGAAGAGGCCGTCATCCGACTGGGTCCGGATCAGGTAGCGGAGGCCGGCGCGCACGTTGCGCGCGTACTTGCTGCCCCTCCTGTCGTCGCGGTCGAGGTAGCCCGATTGAAGGAACGCGAGGACGGCGAGGCCGGTCACGCCCACGTCGTGGAGCGGCTGGCCCGCGCCGTCGCACCGCGCGCCCGCGAGGTCGTGCCTCATGAAGTTGTCGCAGTCCCACCGCCCGTCCGCGTCGACGTCCTGGTGGTCGGCGAGCCACCGGAGGCCCAGCTCGACCGCACCCTCGGTGAGTTCCGACCCGCCGCGCGCGACGAGATCCTCCCCGCCCATGGCCCAACGCCCGCGGGGGCGACCGCCGCCGATGCCGATGGCGGCCTTCTGGAGAGAGCACGTCTCCGCCACGGAGCCCGCGATCCGGCCCCGCACGCGGGCCACCGGCAGCGGCGCCGCGGCGGGAGCGCCGTCCCCCGTGAGCGTCCGGTCGGAGACCCGGACCCGGAACCCTCCGGCCGTCACGGGATGCTCCGCGACATACTCCTCGACCTCAGTCCGGCCGGAGAGGGAGCGGCCGCCCGGGTACGGCGTGCCGGGGAGAAAGCCGCCGAGGTCGACCCTTTTCGCGCCCGCGCGGAGCAGCAGGTCGACGGTGCGGAGGACGTGGCCGGAAGCGACGCCCGGGCCCGCGCCCACATCGGCCGCGGTCTCGCGACCGGCGCCGAGGACCTCGCGGTACGCCGCGAAGGCCGCGCCGTCCGCGACCGTGGCGCCGTCCGCGCGCAGGCTCACGCGGGAGACCGGCAGGAGATCGGGCTCGACGGCGGCGACCCTGCAGCGTTTCAGCCGGAAGACCGCCATCGTGCCCTCCTCGTCCCCTTCCTCGGGCCGCACGGCGAAGTGGATGCGGTACGCGCCGGCGCCGTCGCACGCGTCGAGCGCCCAGAGCAGGACCTCGAAGGGCAGGGACGGGTGCACGCGGAAAACGACATGCCGTCGGCTGTTGCCGTCCGGGTCGACCCATCGCGTCGTCCCGCACTCCGCTTCGAGGCAGGTCCGGAGGCCGTCGAGGTCCACCTCGCCGGACGCCGTCACGATGCGGCCGTCCTCGGCGAGGGCGATCTCGACGGCGTCCGGCGGAGCATCGCCGATCGTGCCGACGCGCGCGAGCTGCGACGCGGGGACCGCCCGCCGGGGGAGCGACGGCGGCGCCGCGTCGTCCTTGCACCCGAGGAGGAGCCCGGCCATGAGGAGCGACGGAGACAAACGCACGGCTTCCCGCGTGCATCGTACCCGCGCGGCAGACCGGGCGGCGCGCGAGGTGAGGGGGGGCCGCGGGGCCTCAGGTCCGGGCGATGGCACGCACGCGCACGCCGCGTTCGGAGACGACCGTGAAGGCACCCTCGAGTCGGCCTCCGTTGGCGCGCACGTCACCTGAGCGCCGCGACGTGCGCGCGGACCGCCTCGTCGATCCTCGACAGCGGCTGGCCGAGGGCCCTCGCGAGCGCGTCGGCCGGATCGGCGCCCGCCGCGACGCTCGCGACGTAGCCGTCCATCTGGTCGCGCGTCATCCGCGTGCTCAGGTAGTGCGCGAGCGCCCAGGACATCGCGTACGCCGACACGGCGCGGTCGATGTGCCCCTTGTGCTCGACGACGAAGTCCGTGCCGCGGAGCACCGCATCGAGCCGCGGCAGCTTCCCCTTCGCCGCCGCGTCGCGGTAGAGCTTCAGCCGGTCCCGGTTCGGCGCCCCGTGGAGGAGCTCGCCCGCCTCCATGACGCTCATCTCGAAGTAGCACGCCATCCCCTCGTTGAGCCAGCGCGGGATCTCCTTGTCGCCGTAGAGGAGGTTCCTCGCGAAGGCGTGGAAACACTCGTGGAAGAGGGTCTCGAGCATGCCCCGGTTCTGCTCCCGGATGACGCCCTCGTTGTGGCGGATGACCCTCCGGCACTCGGCGATGCCGTCGCTCGCGGCCTTCCTGTAGCCGCCGAGGTGCTTCATGCCGTCGGCCTTCCAGCGGTCGATCCGCCGGAACTCGCTCGCGACCCAGTCGTCCACCTCCTTGAGGAGGGCGGGGCGGTTGGGCGGGTCCGCGCGGCGGATCCCGGCCTTGGCCTTCGCGGCCTCCTTGACCACGTCCCCCTTCACCTCCTTGGCTCGGTCGTTGACCTTCCGCTCGTGCTCGAGGAGCTCCTTCCGGAACTCCTCGATCTTCCTCCGCGCCTCGACGATGACGCCGCGGATCCGCGCCGCCTCCTCCTTCTGGACGGAGTTGAAGGTGACGATCACGTTGTCGTCCGTGATGTAGACGCCGAGCGAGCCGGGCACGGTCCCGCCGTAGGTCTTCTGCAGGTGCTCGTGGTACGCCGCCGGGCTCTCGAGGATGATGACGGGAAGCGTCACCCTCCCCTTGCGCCGGAGTTTGAAATGCCGCAGGTAGCCCTCGTACGCCTGCTGCAGCGTGTCGCACGCGGCGCGGGCGAAGTCCTCGTCGCAGGTCGTCCTGACGACGAAGAGGTCGCCCTTCGCCGCGATCGCGTCCCGCCCGGCGATCCTCGCGGGCCCGACGGCGATCCTCGCGAGGCGCTTCTCCCTCTCCCACTCGCGATCCTCGAAGGCATCCACCTTCGCCTTCTCGTCGTCGCGCGCGTCCTCCGCGATCTTCCGGATCTCGGCGATCTCCTCGCGCAGGACCGTCGTCTTGCCGGTGACGGCGGTCTCCCCCTTGGCGCCCTTGACGATGATGCGGAGGACTACGCGCTCGTCGTCCTCCTCCTCGATGAGGCCCGTGAGCTTCCTGCCGTCCTTGAGCAGGATCTCGTCCCGCGCCTGCGCCGTCTGGCCCAGGAGCGTCATGAGGACGATCCCGATCGCGGGGAGCACCCGTTCCTCCGTGAAACGCAAGTGTACTCGAAAACGAGGGTGAGGGGGCGCGGGGGAGAGGGGAAGGGCTCAGAGCTTGTGAAGAAATCCCGGCGTCGGCCCGAGGCCGAGCGAGAAGCAGGTCCCGAAGGGACGCCGCTCTGCGCGGCCGCGCAAGCGGCCGCGTTGCGGCGCAGCCGGGCGGCTTCGTAGCCGGCCGAAGCCAGCAGGGATTTGTTCACAAGCTCCTAGCGCGGGCTGACGCCCGCCCTGGACGCTATCGCCCGCAGGCTCAACCCGCTCCACGGGCGCATCTTCTCGCCCTGGCCCCAGAGCTACTACTGGTCCGCCTACCAGACGGAGTGGGCCACGGACCTGCTCTTCAAGGACCCGAAGTCCCTCGCCTCCCTCTATCCCGCTCTCGTCCACCATGCGTCTCCACGAAATCGAACAGCTCCTTCGCATCATCCCCGAAGCGCTCGATGAGCTCGTCGTGAAGCGTGGCGCCGAACGCCATCACGACGGCGGAGTCCAAGGGGGGCTCGCACGTCCGGAGCCAGCCGCGGACCGCGGGGAGCGCGGTGTCTCCCATCGCGACCAGCACGGCGCACGCCCCGTAGGCGCGCTGCAGGCGTTCCGATTCCGCCTCGCGGAGCAGCGCCGGGATCGCAGTCGCCGCGTCGCGGCCCATCTCCTCGAGGGCGGTTAGGGCGGGGTGATGCCCCCGTCCGGAAAGGCGGCGAGGCTCGCGACCATCGCCTCGACGGCGACGGTCGGATCGCCGGAGATCTTCCAGTGCGCTTTGGCGGCCGCGACGGTCGCGTCCGGGTCCCCGCTCGCCCCCCTCCTTGTGGTCCAATGGCGTCCATGGCCACGAGCTTTCCGGATCTCCTCAAGAACGGCGGCGCCGTCCTCCTCGACGGTGCCATGGGGACAGAGCTCTACGCCAAGGGCGTGTTCGTCCACCGCGCCTTCGAGGAGGCGAACCTCGCGCAGCCGGCGCTCGTGCGCGAGGTCCACGAGGAGTACGTCGCCGCGGGCGCGGACATCCTCGAGACGAACACCTTCGCCGCGAACCGGTTCCGCCTCTCCGCCCACGGCCTCGCGGGGAAGGTGAAGGAGCTGAACGTCCGCGGCGCGGAGATCGCGCGCGAGGCGGCGAAGGGCCGCGCGCTCGTCGCCGGCTCGATGGGACCGCTCGGCGTCCGCATCGAGCCCTTCGGCCCGACCGGCCGCGACGAGGCGCGCGAGGTGTTCGCGGAGCAGGCGCGATCGCTCGCCGAGGGCGGCGTCGATCTCTTCGTGCTCGAGACCTTCTCCCACCTGCCGGAGATCGAGGAGGCGGTGCGCGCGGTGCGCGGGGTCTCGAGCCTGCCCGTGATCGCGCAGCTCTCGGTCGTGACGGGAGGGTGCACGCGGGAGGGGGTCGCCGCCGGCGAGGCGGCCGCGCGCCTCGTCGCCGCGGGCGCCGACGTCGTGGGCGTCAACTGCTCCGAGGCGCTCGCCGCGCTCGAGGCCCTCGAGGCCATGCGCGAGGCGGTCGAGGTCCCGCTCGCCGGCCAGCCCAACGCGGGCCAGCCGCGCTCGGTCGAGGGGAGAAACCTCTACCTCGCGTCGCCGGAGTACCTCGTCGCGTGGGCGAAGCGCGCGGTGCGCGCCGGCGTGCGCTTCCTCGGCGGCTGCTGCGGGACGACGCCCGACCACATCCGCGCGCTTCGGTCGATGCTCGGCGCGACGTCCCCCGCACCCCCCCCTGTTCGCCACGCGACGACGCGGCGCAGCGCCGGCGCCGCCCGGCCGACGGGGCCGGCGACGAAGTCCCTGCTCGCGCGGTCGCTCGCGAGCGGCGACTTCGTGAGGGGCGTCGAGCTGCCGGCGCCCGCGGGGTGGGTCGCGTCGTCCGTGATCGACGCGGCGCGGCGGCTCGCGGACGCCGGCGTGAGCTTCGTCTCGCTGCCGGAGACGCGCGGCGGCCTGCCCCCGCTCGTGCTCGCCCAGCTCTCCTCCCGCGTGCAGGGGATCGAGTCGCTCGTCCACTACTCGTGCCGGCTGCGGCGGCTTCCGCGGATGCAGTCGGACCTCCTCGGCGCGTGCGCGATGGGGATCTCGAACCTGCTCGTCGTGACGGGCGCGCCGTCGCACGCGGGCGCCGACGCGGAGAGCGACCTCGACGTGGACTCGATCGGCGCCGTGAACCTCGCCGCGCGGCTGAACCACGGCGAGGACATGGCGGGCAACCCGATCGGCGAGCCGACGAGGTTCCATATAGGCGTACGGCTCGATGCGACCGCGCCCGACCGGGCGCGCGAGATCTCGCGGATGCGCTGGAAGGTGGAGGCGGGCGCGGAGTTCGCGGTGACGGCGCCGGTGTTCGACCCGGACGCGCTCGCGTCGGCGCTGCGCGAGGGGCCGCGGCTGCCCGTGATCGCGACGATCTGGCCGCTGCGCACGGCGCGCGAGGCGGAGTTCTTCGAGCAGCAGATGGCGGACGTGCCGGTGCCGAAGGCGCTGGTGCACCGGATGGTGGAGGCGGAGGGGCGCGGGGAGGAGGAGGCGGAAGGGCTCGCGATCGCGCGGGAGCTTGTCGCGGCCGTGAAGCCGCTCGTGCAGGGCATCCTCGTGGCGGCGCCGGACGGCGACGTCGCCCGCGCCCTGGAGGTCGTGTGACGCGCGTCGCGCTCTTGCTGCTCGCGCTGGCAGCCGTGGCGCAGGCCCAGGACGAGTTCTACGAGACGGCCTGGATCGTCGGCGAGGATGGCGGGCTCCTGGGATGGCCGGACCCGGAGCTCGGCGGGGAGATGCTCAAGACGTTCAAGCCGTTCCCGGTGTTCAAGGACCTCGCCGCGGAACTCGCCGAACAACCCCTTTGGTGGGCGGGTCTCCTCGTGGCGGCGGGGCCGACAGACATGGCGTCCCTGTGCGACCCGGAGCGGCATCTGAAGAAGACCAACGAGAGCCTCTTCGACGAGCAGCTTCTGCTCTGGGCTACCGGGGAGATGCCGCGAGATCTGTCCGACCCGAAAGCTCGCCGATTGAGCCTCGACCGCATCCTTCGCATGCGCGTGCTCGGCAGCCGGCGCGCCCAGGCGGCAGTCGGGTGGCTCACCGAGCTCTCGACCCTCGATCCGATCACCCGTCGCGCGGCGGCGGACGTCGTCGCGATGATCGAGGGGCGGAGGCTCCCCGCCGTCGAGCTGGGGAGGCTCGCGGCGATTCCCCTCGACTCCGACGTGCTCATCGTCGTCGACCAGCGCAGGATCCCGCCGTGGCGCGACTACTGGCGCGTCCTCCGCACGTACTGGACGCGGTCGTCGAGGCAGGTCATCGCGAGGGTGGGCGCGGCGATCGCGCCGTCGGACTTCTGTGATGCCCAATGGGTCCTGGACCGGGACAGCGAGATGTTCTACGAGGTCGCGCGTAGGTTCGGGAACGCGCGCCTCGACCGGACGACCCTGGCCCTGCGGTTCCGGCCCGGGGCGCCAACGGAATTCCAGGCGCGGGCGGAGGGGACCTTCGAGTTCGAGCAGCTCGCGGCGGGGTGCGTCGCGTTGGGCGCGAAGGTGCAGCCGAGGGAGGATTCGACGGGCGTCGAGCTGAACGACGTGTCCATCCGCGCGACGCGGGACACGTTCGCCGCGTCGCGAGGCACCTGGAAACTCGCCGAAGCGGGGATCCCCGCCGACCTCGCCGCCCTCGGCCTCGGCGGCGACGACGCGATCTGGATCCACTGCCGGAAGGTGCCGTTCGCGGACAAGCTGCCGGTGAAGGGCGTCGAGACGCTGACCCTCCGGGCGTCGTTCGACGGCGGCGTGATGCTGCGCTGCCGGGCCGGCTTCGGGGACGCGGAGGCTGCGAAGGCGGCGGCGGCCGAGATGGAGAGGTGGAAAGGCCTGAAGCTCGAGCCTGCGACGATCGGCCCGGTCCCGCTCCACGACGTCAACCCGGCCGCGATCGCGCGGGTGAGGGTGTTCCTCGCCTCGCTCGCGGTGTCGGTCGAGGGCGCGACGCTCACCGCGGAGTGCTCCGCGAAGGGCGAGACCCCGGAGTCGCTCCTCGCGGGCGTCGTCGATGTCGCGGCCGTCTACCCGTGGGAGGAGGAGGGCGAGGGGGCCGAGGCCAAGTAGGCCCTCCGGCCCCCGGAGCCCCCTCACCTCACCCCGAAGACCCTGTCGTAGCGGTAGTAGACCTCGAGGCACGCCGCGAGCTTCGCCACGTCGCCGACCGGCAGCGGCGCGCCCGCGTGCGTCCACGCGCCCGCGAGGTCGCCCGCGTCCTTCGGGTGCTGGCTCTCGACGAGCGCCGTGACCATCGCGTCGTTCCACTGGCGCCAGTGCTTCCCCCCCACCTGGAACATCCCGAGCGTGCCCAGGTGCCAGAGCTCGACCGGCGGCGCCTCGCCGTCTCTCCACTCGGGCAGCCTCGCGAGGAGCAGGTCCGCGAGGGACCGGATCGCCCCGGACGTCCGCGGGTCCTCCCCGAGGAGGATCCGGCCCGCGAGCGCGGCCGCCTGCTCGACGGGCGAGAGCGAGCCCTTCCGCCTCTCGAGAAGCGCGCGCGTCGCCTCGAGCGCGTCGGGATCGATCTCGAGCCCCGCGAGCTTCCCGCTCCTCATCGCGAGCGCCGCGGAGACCGTCGCGACAAGGTCGTCCTCGCCCTTCCGCGTGCCGTCGCCCCATCCGCCGCCGAGCGTCCGGACCGATGCGAGGAGATCGAGGCCTTCCTGCGCCGGTCGCTTGTACCGCGGGTTCCGGGTCATCCAGAACGCCTCGCACATCGCGATCGTCGCCATGGTGTGCGCGCGGAGCCAGCCCGGCTGCGAGCGGTCCGCGAAGCACCCGCCCTCGTCCTGCGACTGCATCACGGAGCGGAGGCCGGCGCGGACGCACTTCGCGTACTTGTTCTCCGCGGCCGAGCCGCGGTCCGTGTACCCTGCGCCGAGGAACGCGAGGAGCGCGAGCGACGTCTCCTCGACGCCGCCGATGGCGCCCGTCGCCGCGTCCTGCCTCGCGGAGAGCCACTTGAGGCCCAGCTCCACCGAGTTCTCCGTGAGGCCGCTGCCGCCGCCCGCCCTCATGTTGCGCCTCCCGCCGCGGCCGCGCCTGCCGCCGCCCGCGCCGCCGCCGAGGCCGATCGCGCTGTTCGTGCTCGGGCCGGTGAAAGGCTCGTCGGAGATCCCGTCCTCCCCCGCGGTCTCCAGGAACTCGCTGTCCGTGTCCACCTCGCTGTGGTCCGAGACCTCCTCGGTCTCGATCCGCTCCCGCCTCACGGTCTCCTCCGGACGCACCGGCTCGTCCTCGACCACGAGGCCCGCCGTAAAGGGCGTCACGATGTGGTGCCTCGTCGCGAGCGACACGATCGCGTCCTTGAGCTCCTTCTGCGCGCCGTTGCGCTCGATCTCGCCGAGCAGGAAGTCGATCTTTCTCTGCGCCCAGAACCGCGCGACCGCGGGCACGCCGCCCTTCTCCGGCAGGGAGCCCTCGTAGACGAGCTCCACGGGCTTCCCGAGCCGCACGCCCTTGAGCCTCGCGAGGCACGGCCCCGCGGTCTCGTAGCGGCCCGCGACGACGAGCCGGTCGCCCGCGAAGAGGTCCGGCAGCGGGTGCGGGTAGGTCTCCCTCGCCCCGGAGCCCCACTCCATCTTGAGGTCGGTGAGCGCCGGATGCTGGACCCGGTCGAAGAACCTCACGAGCGCCGCCTCGAGGTCCTGGCCTTCGGTCACGTACTCGCGCGACGCGCGGGTCGATTCCGCGATGCCGTCGAGGAAGGGGGCGCCCTGGTCGAACCCGACGCCGAAGCAGAAGACGCGCATCGCCGCGGTGTTTCTCGCCTTCACGTTCGCGACGACCTTCTTCGGGTCCACCTCGCCCACCGTCGGCAGGCCGTCCGTGAGGAAGACGACCAGCGTGAGCCGCTCCGGGTCGCCCGACGCGAGCGCGGCCGCGAGGGCGTCGTCGATCGCCGTGCCGCCGTTCGCGTCGAGCCGCTCGATCCAGTTGAGCGCGCCCTCCTTGTTCATGAGCGTCGCGTCGAGCCACCCCTCGTGGAACGGGTTCACCTCGGTCGAGAACGCGAGGATCCGGAAGCGGTCGCGCTCGCGGAGGAGCGACACGCCGCGCTTCAGCGCGCGCTTCGCCTGCGTCATCTTGTCGCCGTTCATCGAGCCGCTCGTGTCGATGACGTAGACGAGGTCGCGCGGCGGGATATCCTCGTCCTTGAGCCGCGTCGGCGGCGAGAGGATCGCGAGGAAGGTCTTCGTCTCCGCGTCGCCCAGGAGCGTGAAGCCGATCGCCTCCGGGTCGCGCTGGACGCGGAGGAGGAGGTCCCTCGCCTGCGCGCGCGCGTCACCCGAGGAGGCGGCGAACGCGCGCCGCGCGCCATCCTTCTCGACCTTCAGGTCGTGCGACGGGGACGCGACCGACACGAGGTCCACGGAGCTCTCGATCTCGAACCGGAGCTCGATCGCCGCGACGTCGCCCGCGCCGAGGCGCTCCCGCGCGAGCGGGTAGCGGAGCTCCACGAGGCCGTCGTGGTCGTCGAGCAGCTGCTGGTAGGTGAGCCGGATCGAGACCTCCTTCGAGGGGTCGATCGGGAACACGCGCGCGCGGAAGACCTCGTCGCCGATCTTCTCGAGGAGCGCCGGATCCTGCCTCCGGCTGACGATCGACTCGTAGATCCGGCGCGCCTTGTCGCGCTCGACGATCTCGCCCTTCATCGTCTTCCCGTCGTTCGTCATCTCGAACGCGCTGACCGACGCGCCGGGCGGCAGCGGGAAGACGTAGAAGCCCTCGACGCGCCCGCCCGCGCGCGACACGAACGCCTGCTCGACCGTGACCTCCGCGAGCTGGTCGCGGATCACGCCCTTCACGGAGTGGCGCGTGAGCGCGATCGTGCCGTGGCCGCCTCGGACCTCGATCGTGCCGTTGGCGAGAAGGGGTGCGGAGAGGAGCGCGAGCGCGAGGAGGTGCCGCATTCCCTTGGCAACGAGCGAGGGCCCGGGCGGTTCGAAGGGGAGGGGCGCGGGGAACCCGTTTCGAACCGCGCGCGGCGCCGCGCGTTAGAGGAGGGAGCGGATCGCCGCGAGGCGCGCGGCCGCGTCGTCGGGGCGCAGGTTGCTCACGTACACGCGCGGGACGCCGATGTCCCGGAGTGCGCGGATCGTGCGCGCGCAGATCTCGTCGGGCTTCATCCCCTTCGCGAAGTCCCGCGCGACACTCTCGACCGGCACCGGGAGGAACTTGGCGAGCGTCGCGAGCGTCTTCGGATTCGCGCTCCGGTAGTAGAAGACGCCGAAGACGCCGGGCAGCGCGAGGCCCCTCCGCTCCCCTTCGCGCACGAACTGCTCGACCGGCGCGAGATCATGGTGCGAGACGATCTGCGTCAGGTAGAAGTCCGCGGCGACGCCCCCGTCGAGGAGGTGGCCCACCTGCGTGGCCGCGTCGCGCGCCGGGTTCGCCCAGCCTCCGAGGGCGAGGCCCGGATGCCGCGCCTTGATCCGCTGCCGCAGCAGGTAGGCGTGCGGCAGGCAGCGCGGGGGGCCGCTGGCGCGGTCGCCGCCGACGACCGCGATCGCGGCGTGCCCGCGGGCGGCCGCACGGTCCGCGAACCAGAGGCAGTACTCGAGGGTGTGCTTGGTCGTGAGGAAGGGGCAGATCCGGCCGAAAGGGACATCCTCGTCGAGGTTGCTCGCGAGGTGATGGACGTTCTCCTCCTCCCGGTCCCCGAGCGCGCTGTCGGTGAGGAAGAGCGCCGTGTCCATCGCGACGAGGCGCCGGACGGCCCGGTGCATCCCCATCCACGCGTCCATGGTCATGCCGTGGGCCATGGCCGCGCGCGGCGGGCGGAGCTCGAGGGCAACAAGGGGTTCCGGGGAAGAGAGCCGTTCGAGGAGCGGCACGGGGCCCTAGGCTACACGGCGGGCGGACGGCCCGGCGAACCGCGTCCGCGGCGTGCGGTATAATCCGGGGACACGGGGGCGAACGGCTTCGACCGGACGCCATCCGCGTGTTGCTGCGTGCCGAGGTTCCAGGTGGCCTCGTTAAACCCTGGAAAACGACAGTTGCCAACAGCAACTACGCTCTGGCGGCCTAAATGACCGCCTGGCCCGGACGGGGTCTCGCCCGTGACGCCGCCGCGGCCACCATAAGACGGGCTGCCCGCCTCCCGATCGCCGGGTAGGGAAGCGGAAAGACAATCCGGCGAATCCCGGGGGGGCCGGGCCGTCACGGCCGCCGGGAGGATGCGTCAAGTCGGACGGCTACGCACGTAGGGGCGCGCGCGGAAGCGCCTTGGGACCCGGGTTCGATTCCCGGCGCCTCCACCACCCCGGCGCGGGAGCGCGGCGAGCGCTCCCGCGCCCCCTACTCCTGCTGCAGGCGCTTGATCGCCTCGAGCTGGAGGACGTCGAGCTTGTCCTTCGGGCGACCGATGTGCCAATGCCGCTGCAGATGCTCAGCGATGCGGACCAGCGCGGGCTTGCCTGTGTCGTCGGGCCGTACTCATTCAGGGCCCTGGTGTCACGCGCGGCCTGCTCCATCCGCTTCAGGCGTTCGAGCGACGTGAGGCGGAGGATGGAACGCAGGAGCGAGAGGTCAACTCCGGTCGCGTCGTGCTCGGGGAACGAGGCTCTTGACGCCACGCAACCATCGCAGCAGGCGGATGAACCGACGCAGGGCGCCCCGGCGTCCGCTCGGTACAATCCTCACGGGGTCATGAGACGCGCCGCGCTGCTTGCCCTGCCCGGGATCGCCGTGGTCGCGGTCGCCGCGCTCGTGTGGCTGCGCCGCCCGCCCGACGACGCGCGGAACGACATGGCCATCGTCACCGGCACGGTCACGGGGCGGTACGGCAGCGTCTGGAACGTGCGCATCATCGCTGAGGCGGGCGGGCGGGTGGTCGCGGAGACCTGGACGAGCGTCAACGGCTACTACGCCATCGACGTGCCGGCGGCCATCCGCATCGACCTCTGCGCGCTCCCCATCCCGGAGACCTACCTCGTCCCCGAGCGGCGCCCGCTCGCGCTGCGACCCGGCGAGCGGAGGGTCGAGCCCTTC
>WYBS01000018.1 GCA_011525755.1 Planctomycetaceae bacterium | reverse complement strand
TGAGCGGCCGCCCCCGGACCCCCCCGGAATCCTGAGACCGGAGCGCCACTCCCTGCACTAATAGGGGAGGTGGACCGCCTCCAGTGCCTTCTCCTCGAGTTCCGGCGCGACCGGAGCGCGCCCGCCATGGAGGAGATCGTCCGCGCCACCCGCCCGCGACTGCTCGCGGCCGCCCGGCGGATCGTGCCGCGGGAGGACGCGGAGGACGCCGTGCAGGCCGCCTACCACGCGCTGCTCGCGCGGCCCGAGGCGCCGTCTGTCGCCGTCCTGCCGTGGCTCCTCGCGGCGGTCGTTCGGATCGCGTACCGGAGGAAGGCGGTCCAGCGGCGCGAGATCGGGATCGCGGAGCGGCTCGCGCGGCCCGCGTCGCCCGTCGAGGAGGCGTCGCGCGCGGAGACCAGAGCGCTCGTGCGGCGCGAGGTGGCGCGCCTGCCCGCGCCCTACCGCGACCCGGTCGTCCTCTACCACCTCGAGTGCCTCTCCGTGACCGAGGTCGCGCGGCTCCTCGACGTGCCGGCTTCCACGGTCACCACGCGGCTCCAGCGGGCGCGGCTGCTGCTCAAGGCGCGGCTCTCGCCCGCGCTGCTCCACTCGGTGATGGTCGTTCCCTGGTTCCTTCAGGACCTCGCGCGCTCGCTCGCGGTCCCGATCGGAGGCATCATGAAGCTGAAGACGGCGGTTCTCGTGGGCGGCGTCGCGTTCGCGACGGGCGCGATCGGCCTCGGCGCGGGGCTCACGCACCGCGACCCTGAGGTGACGCGGAGCGCGACCCGGACGGAAGCGCCCCGGCGCGACGCGGAGGTCGCGGAGCTCCGGCAGCGCCTTGCCGAGCTGGAGGGGATCAAGGGGGGCGCGGGGGGCGAAGGGGAGGCATTTGCCCCCGGACCCCCTGTCGCTTCGGAGCCCGCGGCGGGCGCGCTTAGAGTCGGCGTGTCCGCGGCCTTCGCCATGGCGGAGCTCAGGAAGAAGCACGTGCTCGACCTCGAGAAGTCGAAGGCCGCGGCGGAAAGGCTCGGCGTCCCGCCGCACTCGCTCGAGGTAGCGCGCCGCGCGTACCTTTGCGTCGTCAACCAGGCGGATCCTGCGTCGCAGAAGGAGGCGCTCGACGCGCTGCGCGACGTCGGGGAGGGCCGGATGGCCGCGGTGACTGCGCTGCTCTACGGCGCGGAGGAAGGGCCGGTCGGGACGGACTGGCTCGAGGTCCTGCTCGGCGTGGCGCGCTTCGACGGGCAGGAGCACCGGATCGTGGAGCTCCTGAAGGACGCGGAGTCGCCCGCTTGGGCGAAGCGCGCGGTGATCCAGCAGGCGGACGCGGTGGACGCGGAGGTGGTGCGCGGGTACCTGCTCGATCGGCTCGCGCGGGAGGAGGACCGGTACATGTGGTCGTCGATCGCGATGTCGCTCGGCCGGATGCGCGAGCCGCGCGCGGTCGCGGCGTGCGAGGAGACGCTGCGGCGGGGCGGCGACTGGCGGCCGTTCGAGATCTACGCGCTCCACGCGCTCGGCGAGATCGGCGACTTCGCGGCGGAGGCCGCGCTCCTCGCCTACCTCGACGGGGGAAAGCCCGCGCACCCCTTCGATGGCCTGCGCGCGCTCGGGAAGATCGACGCCCAAAAGGCCCGCGCGCGCGCCGGGATGCTCGGCGAGGCGGCGCGGACCCGCCTGCTCGAGGAGCTCGCGCGTTAGCGGAGGACCTCGCGCACGATCTCGACCATCACGCGCGCGAGGCGGTCGGCCTCCCCGTCCGCGAGGCAATAGGGCGGCATCGCATAGAGCACGTTGCCGAGCGGGCGCAGGAGGACCGCGCGCTCGAGCGCCGCCGCCGCCATCCGCGGCCCGACCTCCGCGAGGTAGCCGCCCGCGGCCGGCACCTCGACCGCCCACACCGCGCCGATGCCGCGCACCTCGGCGATCCCGCGCAGCGGAGCGAGCCCCGCCTCGAGCCGCGCGCCGATCGCGCGCACGCGATCGAGCACGCGCTCCTCCTCGAAGATCGCGAGACTCTCGAGCGCCACCGCGCAGCCGAGCGGGTTCCCCGTGAACGAGTGGCCGTGGAAGAACGTGCGCGCGCGGTCGCCGACGAACGCATCGAAGATCTCCTCCGTCGCGAGCGTCGCCGCGAAAGGCAGCATCCCCGCCGAGAGCCCCTTCGCGAGGCAGAGGATGTCGGGGCGCACGCCCGCGTGGTCGCAGGCGAACATCCGCCCCGTCCGCCCGAACCCCGTCATCACCTCGTCGGCGATGAGGAGCGTCCCCGCCTCGCGGCAGAGCGCGGCAAGCCCCGCGAGGAACGCCGGCGGGTGCACCCGCATCCCCCGGGCCCCCTGGAGAATCGGCTCGACGAGGACGCCCGCAACGTCGTCGCCGATCGAGCCCTCGAAGCGGTCCACGCGGAAGAGGAGGTCCCTGAACGTGTCGCGGAAGAGCGGGATCCCCGAGACCGACATCGCGCCCACCGTGTCGCCGTGGTAGGCGCCGTCGAGGGCGAGGAAGCGCGTGCGCCGCTCGCCGCGGTTCCTCCAGTACTGGAACGCCATCTTGAGCGCGACCTCGACGGCGGTCGATCCGTTGTCGGAGTAGAACACGCGGTCGAGGCCCGTGAGTGCGGAGAGCCGCTCCGCGAGCTCGACCGCCGGCGGGTGCGTGACGCCCGCGAAGAGCACGTGGTCGAGCGACTTCGCCTGCCGCGCGAGCGCCTGGACGAGACGCGGGTGGCCGTGGCCGTGCAGCGTGACCCACCAGGAGGAGATGCCGTCGAGGATCCTCCGGCCGTCCTCGGTGAAGAGGTAGGCGCCCTCGGCGGAGACGATCGGGAGGGGCGGGGGGGAGGACAGCGCCTGCGTGTAGGGGTGCCAGAGCACGCGGGCGTCGCGTTCGGGGAGGTTCACAGCGGATCCCCGACCACCTCGACGCCGCCGTACTCCTCGATCGCCGCGCGGTTCCTGTCGCCGCCGAGGAGCGCGACGCCCCGGACCGGGATCCCGCGGCGCCGCAGCGCCTCGACCGTGAGGAGCGTGTGGTTGATCGTGCCCAGCCGGTCGCGCGCGACGACGACGACGGGGAGCCCGATCGCCTTCGCGAGATCGGCCATGAGGAGCCCCGGCGCGATCGGGACGAGGATCCCCCCGGCCCCCTCGGCCACGAGCTTGCCCTCGAACCCGCGCGCGGGGGCGAGGATCTCGTCGAGCGAGAGCGTCCTCCCCTCGCGCGCCGCCGCGAGGTGCGGCGACACGGGGTCCTTGAGCCGCACCCCCGGGAGCGAGCGCAGGGCCTCGACCGCGCGCGTGTCGTCGTCCTCGGGCCAGCCGGTCTGGACGGGCTTCCAGTAGGTCGCCTCGGGGTGTCGGCGGAGGAGGTCCCGGCAGAAGGTCGTCTTGCCGATGCCCGTGTCGGTGCCGGTCACGAACACGCCCTTCACGGCCGGATCTCCTCCAAGGCCTTCCGCAGGAGGTCGATCTCCTCGTCCGTCCGGTCCGCGTGGACGGAGACGCGGAGCATCGCGCGAGGCACGGTGGGGGGGCGGACGGCGCGCACGTCGAGGCCCACCTCGCGGAGCCTTCCCTGCGCGAGGAGCGCCTCGTCGTTGCCCGCGCACGGGACGGGCACGATGCAGGACTTCGCGTCGGGATCGAGGCGGCGCGCGAGCGCGAGCGCGCGCTCCGCGCGCCAAGGCTCCGCCTCGGCGATCTCGAGCGCCTTCAGCACGCCGGCCGCGACCGCGGGCGGCGGCGCGGTCGTGAAGAGGAAGGTGCGGCAGGTGGAGCGCAGGAGGTCGAGGACGGCCCGTGGCCCCGTGACGACCGCGCCCGCGCCGCCGAGGGCCTTCCCGCACGGGTTCACGCGGAGGAGCGCGTCGCCGCGGGCGGGGAGGAGCCCGACCGCGTGCGCCTCGTCCACGACGAGCGAGGCACCCTTCCGCGCGCAGATCGCCGAGATCTCCTCGACGGGCGCGAGGTCGCCCGACATCGAGAAGACGGCCTCGGTGACGACGATCGTCCTCTCGCCCTCGACGGCGCGGTCGAAGGCGTCGAGGTCGTTGTGCGGGACGACCACCACGCGCGCCCTCGCGGCGCGGCACCCGTCGATGATCGACGCGTGGTTGCCCGCGTCGCTGACGATCGTCCACGCCTCGCCGCCGAGCGCCTGGAGGAGGCCCAGGTTCGCGTGGAAGCCGGACGGGAAGAGGAGGCCGTCCTCCGCGCGCTGGAGGTCCGCCATCCGCCGCTCGAGCGCGCGGTGAAGGGGATGGTCGCCGCGGAGCAGCCGCGCGCCCCTCCCCCCCAGCCCCCCCTCCTTCAACGCCGCGACGGCGGCCGCGACCACGCGCGGGTCCTGCGCGAGCCCGAGGTAGTCGTTGCTCGCGAAGTCGACGCCTTGCCCCGGCTCGATCCTCCGGCGGAGGCCCTGGGCGTCGAGCCGTTCGAGGGCTTCTTCGGCCTCACGCTCGAGCAAGGGTCGCATCGAGGCCGAGCCTTTCGAGGAGCGCCGTGTCGCTGTCCTCGCCGGGGTTGGGCGTCGTGAGCAGCTTCTCGCCGAAGAAGATCGAGTTGGCGCCGGCGAGGAAGGCGAGCGCCTGCGCCTCGGCGGAGAGCGCGAGGCGGCCGGCCGCGAGGCGCACGCGGGCGCGGGGCATGAGGATGCGCGCGGCGGCGACGGCGCGGACGACCTCGAAGGGGTCGAGGTCTGCCGCCTCGCCGAGCGGGGTGCCCTTGACGCGGACGAGCGCGTTGATCGGTACGCTCTCCGGCTGCGGGTCGAGCGACGCGAGCGTCGAGAGCAGGTCGATCCGGTCCTCGCGGCTCTCGCCCATCCCGAGGATGCCGCCGCAGCAGACGGAGATCCTGGCGTCGGCCACGTTCCGGATCGTGTCGAGCCGGTCGCGGTACGTGCGCGTGCTGACGATCTCGCCGTAGAACGCCTCGGACGTGTCGAGGTTGTGGTTGTAGGCGGTGAGGCCGGCCTCGCGGAGGCGGCGCGCCTGGTCCTTCGTGAGCATGCCGAGGGTGCAGCAGACCTCCATGCCGGTCGCGGCGACGTCCCGGACCATGTCGAGGACGCGGTCGAAGGCGGGGCCGTCCTTGACCTCGCGCCAGGCTGCGCCCATGCAGAAGCGCGTGGCGCCCGAGGCCGCGGCCGCGCGCGCCGCCGCGCGGACGGTGTCGCGGTCCATGAGCGGCTCGGGCGCGACGGGGGAGGCGTGGTGCGCGCTCTGGGAGCAGTAGCCGCAGTCCTCGGGGCAGCCGCCGGTCTTGATGGAGAGGAGCGTGCAGCGCTGGACGGCGCGCGGGTCGTGGTGGGCGCGGTGGACCTTGGCGGCCTCGAACACGAGGTCCAAGAGCGGCATGTCGAAGAGCGCGCGGGCGCGGTCGTGGGCGGTCATCCGGGCGATGGTAGCGGACGGGGGGGAGGAAGTGGTGGGGCTCCGGGGCCCCGGGGGGGAGGGGCGGCGTCGCGGGGGCGGATCGCCGGCGGTGGTCGCTCGGCGACTTCCCCGGCGGGTTCCCCTCCCGCGCGCATCCTCCCCTCCCCCCCGGTGGCTCAACGCGGGACGGCCTGCGGTCGTGACACTCCAACTGTAGCGGAGTGATACAAGAATCGTTACGTCACTTGCTTTCGTGCGGATGAGTGCCTGGTTGCCGGCTACACTGGCTCTTCTAAGCGTTTCGGATTCCCAACTACGGAGGAGAACATCATGAGAGTGTGTGCCGCCCTTGCCGTGATGCTGCTGTCGCTTGCCGTGTCGGCCAGCGCCGACATCATCACCGTCACCCCCTACGACGCGTCCCCGCCCGTCAACGTGTCGTCGGCCTTCGGTCCGCTCGCGGCCGGCGGGGCCGTCGGGTCGACCCTTGCGCCCTTCGGCATCGACTTCACGTACGGCGGCGTCGAGGGCATCTTCAGCGATCCCCCCCTGGCGTTCGGCGGCGTCAACGGCGGCGGCGTCATCGACCTGCTCGCCCCGGTTGACGCGCGGTTCGTGGTCGGCGCGGCGCAGGGCGCGACCAGCTACGTCTCCGTCGAAGGCGGCTACGCGGACGTCGGGAACCTGCTGCTCGAGGTCTACGACACGAACGGCAACCTGCTCGCGTCGACGTTCAACGACGATGGCACCGGGCCCAACGGCCGGACGCTGATGACGATCGACCGCGCGGGCGTCTATGACATCGCCTGGTTCCGGGTCTCGACGCCCGGCCAGGACGCGTTCGGCGTGAACCAGATCTCGTTCGAGCGCGTCCAGTCCGTCCCGGAGCCGAGTCTCCTCGCGCTCTCCGGCCTCGGCGCGATCGTGGTCGCCTTCCGCCGTCGCCGCAAGGCAGCCTGAGCCCGACCGAACGTCTCGCGAGAGCCCGCGCCGCCGCGGGCTCTCGGTTCCTGATCCGCGGCCCGGTGCCGGTGGTCGCGGCGATCCGCCCCGCTGCCCGCCGTGGAGCGCGCTCAGCGCGCGCAGCAGGCCGTCGGCCCACGTCGGCCCCCGGGCCCCCCCGACTCCTACGGGATCACGACCGTGATCGGTCGCACGGGAGGGCGGGAACGCGCCCCGCATGCTCTCCCGGCGTGTCCCAGCACGCGCCTTTTCGCGCGAAGGCGACACGGATGGACGGGAGGAAGGGCGGATCCCACGGGCTCCGGCATCAGCGCGGAGCGCCGAGGGGCGGAGGCGCGGCGCCCCACGGACGATCTGTCCGGACGCCCGCGTCGCGGGCTCTGGCGGGCCATCCGCCATGGGCTCCCCGAGGAGCCCAGGCGGATTGGTCGGGGCGACTGGATTTGAACCAGCGACCTCTGCGTCCCGAACG
>WYBS01000125.1 GCA_011525755.1 Planctomycetaceae bacterium | reverse complement strand
TCGACGCCCCCGGCATCGACTTCCACATGAAAGACGGCGCGCTGCTCGAGGGCCGCGTGGTCGACGGCGCGGAGACGCCGGTCGCCGGCGCCCGCGTCCTCGCGACCGAGGCCGCGTGGGGGCTCGACGAGCGACCGGCGGCGGCCGAGACCCTGACCGGCGCGGACGGGTCGTTCTCGCTCGCGCTCGAGGCGCGCCGGCACATGCTCGCGGTGGTCGCCGGGGGCTACGCGCGCCACCGGATGATCGCCGTGCCGCCGCAGTCGGGCATCGTCGTCGTCCTCCGCGAGGGCGCGTCGCTGCGCGCGAGAATCGTCGACGCCCGAGCGCCCGCGGCGCACGTGAACGCGGCCGCGACCTTCCCCGGCGGCTCCGCCGGGGGCGAGACCGACGAGGCGGGCCGCCTCGTGATCGAGGGCCTGCCGATGCACGCCGGCATGATCCAGCCGTCGAGGCTCCACCTGTGGGGTGCGGGCTTTGCCGCGCTCTCGATCGACGTCGGCGCGCCGCGGCCCGTCGACGGCGTCGTGGACCTTGGCGTCATCCGGCTCGCGCGTGGCGGCATCGTCACGGGCCGCGTGCTCGACCGGACGACCGGCGCACCGATCGGCGGCGCGCGCGTCGGCGCGTTCGCGGGCCGCGCGGGCGAGCGCATGGCCACCGGGGTGAGCGCGCAGGACGGGTCGTTCCGACTCGAAGGCGTGCCGCTCGACGCGCACTCGCTCGCCGCGATCCACCCGCGCTTCGCGAGCGAGACCGATCTGGCCTTTCCAGGGGGGGGCTCCGGGGGACCGGGGCTCTTCCGGGACGGGCGCCGGGAGATCGCGAGCGACATCGAGCTCGTTCCCGCGGCCGGCGTCGAGGGCGTCGTGCTCGCGCCGGACGGGGCACCCGCACCCGACGCCGACGTCCTCGCGTCAGGCGACCCCATCTGGCGCATCACGCACCTCCTCGGCGGCGCCGTTCCGCCATCGAAGTCCGACGGCAAGGGCGAGTTCGCGGCCCAAGGCTTCAGCCCCGGCCAGAGGGTGGGCCTCCTCGCCCGCCACGACGACTACGGCACGAGCGAGAGCGCGAACGTCGCCGCCGGGACGGGGGAGCGGGTGACGCTCCAGCTCGTCGAGCCGCTCACGATCGAGGGCACCGTCACGGACCCGGGCGGCGCGCCGATCGAGGGCGTCCGCGTGGAGGCGGGCCCGCGCGTCGGGACGACGGACGACAGGGGCCGCTACGTCGTCAAGAACGTCCCGAAGCGCCTCCGCGGGGTCGGGTTCGAGCATCCGGACTACCACCCCGCGACGCTCCCGACGCTCGTCGAGAGCTCCATGGACCTCGGCCGCACCGTGCTCGTCCCGGGCGCGACGATCGCGGGGGTCGTCGTGCGCGGGGACGGGACCGCGGCTCCGGGCATCGTCGTCCGTGCGACGAGGACCAAGGGGCCCGCGAGCAGGACGCCCGTGCGGACGGCCGCGAGCGCAGTGACGGACGCGAAAGGGCGATTCGAGATCACGGGGCTCGGCGAGGGCCAGTACAAGCTCTCCACCCGCGAGCCCGGCACATGGTCCGCGGAGGTCCCGGCGCAGACCGGCGCCGTGGACGCACGGATCGTCCTCGTCCCGGCCGGGAAGCTTGTCGGCGTCGTGACGGCCCGCGGGGCCCCGGTCGTGGGCGCGCACGTCACCGCGGAGCAGCCGGGCGGCGGCTTCCTCGGCTCCGCGCGCTCGGCCGTGGACGGCAAGTTCGAGATCCGCTCGCTGCCGCCGGAGACGCCGTTCGACGTCGTCATCTCCCACGACGAATTCCGGAGCCTCCGCGCCGGGGGCGTGCGCGCGTCGGACCGGCCGCACACCTTCGCGCTGGAGAAGGGCATCGAGGTGTCGGGCTCCGTCGTGGACGCGCGCGGCCGCGCCGTGGCGGACGTCGAGGTCCTTGTGCGCGTGGAGGGGCGCGACGCGCGGCGCGTGCGCACCGACGCGAGGGGCGAGTTCGGGGCGCGCGGCCTCGAGGAGGGCCGGATCTCCGTGCGACTCGACGACGGCCATGGATTCGTGCCGACCGCGTGGATCGACGTCGTGCCCGGCGCGCGCGACATCCGTCTCGTCGCGGTCGAGGGCGCGTCCATCTCGGGCATCGTGCGGGTCGCCGCGGGGAGGCCCGCCACGCGGGTGGCCGTGCAGGCGGTCGATGCGGAGGGCCGGATCGCCTCCTCGGTCTGGGTGTGCGGGGACGACGGCGTATTCGAGCTCCTCGGGCTGCGCGCGGGGACGTACACCGTCCGGGCGGAGTCGTCCGGACGGACGCGCGAGGTCGCGGACGTCGCCGCGGGAACGAGCGGCCTCGAGATCCGCCTCGGCCCCTGATCAGCCGCCCTCGGCGGCGGCGACGATCTCGAGCATCGCGCCGGGCGCGAGGGCCGTGTCGAGCGTCGCGGGGGCGCCGTCCACATGCAACAGGAGGTACGGGCGCAGGCGGCCGCGCTCGTCGAGGACGCGGGCAACGAGCCCCGGCGGGAGCGAGAGCAGCGCCTCGCGCGCGGTTCCCCCTTCCGCGGGCACCATCCCCTTCCCTTCCGAGTAGCGGCGCAGCGCCTCGGGCACGCGGACCGTCACGGCCACGACGGAATAGTACACTGCGCTTCGATGAAGCCCCTCCACATCGCGGTCGCGGCCGCGGTCCTCGTCGTCGCGGCGCTCGTCATCCTCCTCACGTCGTCGGAAGGCGACCGCGCGGACACGCGGCGCGCCGCCGGCCGCGAGGCCACCGGCGCGCGCACCGGCGCCGGGGACGAGGCCGCCGTCGCGACGGCCGCGGGCGGCGAGGCGGACGCGCGCGCGGGCGCGCTCTCGATCACGCTCCGGATCGTCGGCGCGGACGGCGCGGCCGCGGGCGGTGCCGAGGCGGAGATCGACCGCGGGATCGACGCGCTGCGCGTCGTGGCCGACGGCCTCGGCGTGCTCCGCGTGAAGGGCCTCGCGGCGGGCATCTACGACCTCCGCGCGCGGCGCGGCAAGGAGGCCGGCGCGCTCCGCTTCGAGCTCCGGCGCACGACCGACCTCGGCACGCTGCACCTCTCCGCGACCGTCACCGTCCGCGGCCGCGTCCTCGGCCCGCGCGGCGAGCCGCTGCCGGGCGCGCGCGTCGAGGCGTGCCGCGCCGCCGAGCGCGCGGGCTTCGACATGACGACCGCGATCCGCTCGGTGGCCGAGCCCGAGGAGGTGCTCGCGCGCGCGCGCACGGGCGACGACGGCGCGTACGAGCTCACGCTGCCCGAGGGCGGCACGTACGGGCTCCGCGCCGCGGCGGAAGGCTTCGCGCAGGCGGGCGAGCCCGCGCGGCGCTACGCCGCCGACACCGACGGCATCGACTTCTGGCTGATGCCCGGCGCGCTCCTCGAGGGCCGCGTCGTCGACGGAAGGCAGTCGCCGGTCGCCGGCGC
The DNA here is from genome assembly GCA_011525755.1 of Planctomycetaceae bacterium. Taxonomy (GTDB): domain Bacteria; phylum Planctomycetota; class PLA2; order PLA2; family PLA2; genus PLA2. The sequence goes on along the minus strand of WYBS01000125.1, from coordinate 2,676 downwards.
GCGCGTGATGATCGCCGACCCGATGGCGATCCTGGGCAGGCGCGTGCCGAAGGCCGAGACGGCGTCCGGCGCCGACGGCGCCTTCTCGATGGTCGTCGAGCCGGCGCGGCAGAGCATGCTCGTCGTGCGCGCGGCGGGCTACGCGAGCCACATGCAGGCGAACCTCGCCCTGCCGCAGCGGAACCTGCTCGTCACGCTCGAGGAGGGCGTCACGCTCACGTTCCAGGCGGTCGACGCGGAGCGCCCCGAGGTCCCGGCGCCCGACGTGAACGTGATCGCGATCTACAAGGGCGGCTTCGGCGCGGGCGCGACGGACGAGCTCGGCCGCCTCCTCCTCGAGAACCTCCCGACCCGCGGCACGACCATGGGGAACCAGCAGCAGGTGTTCCTCTGGGGCGGCGGCTACATCGCGCAGACGCTCGACCTCGCGCGGAAGGACCCGGTCGAGGGAGTCGTGGACCTCGGGGTCGTGAAGGTCGCGCCCGGCGGGACGATCCGCGGCCGCGTGCTCGACAAGACGACGGGCGAAGGGGTCGCGGGCGCGCGCCTCCGCACCTTCGGCGGCCTCGGCATGGAGCTCGAGCTCTTCGGCTCCGTGCCCGCGGTGTCCGCCGCCGACGGCTCGTTCAAGCTGACCGGAGTCCCGCTGAAGGCGCACACGATCGTCGCGACGCACCCGGAGTACGTGGGCGACGTCGATCCGCAGCAGCTCTTCGGGGGGATGGGAGGGGGCTCCGGGGGAGGGCCGCCGCTCTTCCCGGAGGGGCGGCGTGACGTCGAGCGGGACGTCGAGATGACGCCCGCGGAGGCCGTCGCGGGGGTCGTGCTCGCGCCGGACGGGTCGAAGGTCGCGGGCGCGAGCGTCGCCGCGACGGACGAGGAGCGCAGGATCTTCTCCCAGATGCTCGGCGGCGGCGGCCCGGGCACGGCGACGTCGGACGGGAACGGCGCGTTCACGCTCAAGGGGCTCCGCGCGAACGAGGAGGCGACGCTCCTGGCGACGCACCGGGACTTCGGCCCGTCGGAGGCCGTGCGGGTCCGCGCGGGCTCGGGCGAGAGCGTGACGCTCCGGCTCGCGGAGCCGCTCACGATCAAGGGCGTCGTCGTGGACGAGGCGGGCGCCGCGGTCGCGGGCGCGCGCGTCGCCGCGCAGCGCGCGGCGGAGCGCTCCCCCCGGACCCCCCTCGATCCCGGCACGGCGCGGCCCACGGTCACGGACGAGACGGGCCGCTACCTCCTCCGCAACGTGCCCGCCGGGAACCTCGCCGTCACCTTCGATCATCCCGACTTCGCGATCACGACGACGGAAATCCAGCTCTCCGCGTCGCACGACCTCGGCCGCACCGTGCTCTCGCGCGGCGCGTCCATCGCGGGCGAGGTGGTCGACGGGGAGGGGAAGCCGGTCTCGGGCGTCTCCCTCCACGCTTGGCAGCGCGACGCGATCGGCGCGGGCGGGCGCAACAATGCGAGCGCGGTCACGGACGAGCACGGGCGATTCCGGATGGCGGGGCTCGCGGACGGCGAGTTCCAGCTGCGGATCTGGGATCCGCGGTACTTCGCCGGCGAGAACGTCGCGAAGAGCGGCGGCGCGGACGTCCGGATCGTGCTGCGCGCGGCGGGGAGGCTCCTCGGCCGCGTGACCGCGCGCGGCCTCCCGGTCGCGAACGCGAGCGTGCGCGCGCAGCGCGGGGACGACTTCGTGGGCTGGGCACGCACCGGGCCGGAGGGCAGCTTCACGATGGAGTCCCTGCCGCCGGACGAGCCGTTCGACCTGACGTTCACGCACGACGCGTACCGGGAGCTGAAGGTCGAGGCCGTGCGCGCATCGGCGGACCGGACGCAGGACTTCGTGATGGAGGCGGGCGCCGAGGTGTCGGGCCGCGTGGTGGACGCGGCGGGGCGCGGGATCGCGGGCGCCGAGGTGCAGGTGCGCGTGGACGGGAGGTTCACGAAGCAGGTCGAGAGCGACGCGTCCGGCGCGTTCACGGCGGGCGGGCTCGCCGACGGCCGGATCTCGGTGCGTCTCGACGCGGCGGAGCAGGGCTTCATCCCGACGGAGTGGGTCGACGTCGCGCCGGGGGCGCGCGACGTGCGGCTCGTGGCGACGCCGGGCGAGTCGATCGCGGGCGTCGTGCGCGACCGCGAGGGGAAGCCGCTCCAGAGGGTCTCGCTACAGGCGGTCGACGCGAGCGGCGCCCCGGCGGCATCGACGTGGATCTGGGACGAGAGCGGGGCGTTCGAGCTGCGCGGGCTCAAGCCCGGCACGTACACGCTGCGGGCGCAGCTGCACGTCGAAGGCCGGCGCGAGGCCGTGACGCACGAGGTCGCGGGCGTCGCGACGGGCATGAAGAACGTCGAGGTCCGCTTCCCCTGACGAGACAGGCGATGGCGAGCGAGATCGAGCGGAAGTTCCTGGTCCGCGGCGACACGTGGAGGCCGGGGCCCGAGGGGGTCCTCCAGAGGCAGGGCTACCTGTCGGTCGAGGACCCGACGGTGCGCGTGCGGATCGCGGGCGCGCGCGCGACGCTCACGGTGAAAGGCGCGCAGAAGGGGCTCACGCGGCCGGAGTTCGAGTACGAGGTCCCGCTCGCGGACGCGGAGGAGATGCTTCTGCTCTGCGCGTTCGCGGTCGAGAAGACGCGCCACGTACGCGAGTTCGGCGGCCGGCGCTGGGAG
>WYBS01000124.1 GCA_011525755.1 Planctomycetaceae bacterium | reverse complement strand
TCCGGCGGCCTGCGCCCGCGCCGGGGTCCGCCGTCCGCGCTGCAGGCGAGACCCGACCCGGCCGCCAGATGTTCGCACGCGGAGTCCGGTGGCGACCTCCGCCCCCGGACCCCCCGCGCTTCCGCGCTCGCTGGCCCGAGCGCCAGATGTTCGCGCACGGCGCCCGGCAGCCTGCGCCCGCGCCGGGGTCCGTCGTCCGCGCTGCCGGCGAGACCCGACCCGGCCGCCAGATGTTCGCACGCGGAGTCCGGTGGCGACCTCCGCCCCCGGACCCCCCGCGCTTCCGCGCTCGCGGACCTGGTCGGCTCGAGCGCCAGATGTTCGCGCACGCCGCCGGCGGCGCCCGCTGCCCCCGGCCGTCACGCCACTCGCACGCGGCGCGCTGCGGCCCAAGGAAAGAAAGGAGGTGCCCACCCAGCCACTCCGAAACCTGAGTGACAGGGCCGCTCCACCCCGCGGCCCACCGAGAGCGGACTCGCGAGAGCAAGGGCCCGCCCAACGAACGCACCTCGCAACGGCATGGGTCCCGGCGGTCTCCACCGTGCCTCCCCGTCGCCGTCCACGCAGGCACTCGAAGAGAAGGACCACCGGGCGCCGACCGCCGCCGCGAGGCCCAGGATCTCCTGGCCCGGCGTGCCCGCCGAGGCTCCAGCAGGGGCCGGAACGCCCTCGAATGGCGGTCGGGTAGCATGGCGGGCCGATTTGGGCGCCATCGTCTCGGAGCACAAGGACCGGACCGTCCGCGAGGAGGGCGATCTCTTCGTGAAGGAGTTCTCCTCCCTTCGCGCCTGCGCGGCGGAGCTCGAGAAGATGCTCCGTCTCGAGGAGGTGGGGGTCCGGGGGCCCAAGGTCGTCACGGTGTCCGGCACGAGCTTCGTCACGGAGCGGCTTCCCGGCCTTCCGCTCGACGAGGTGATCCGCATTAAATGGCCCTCCATGGCGCGCCGCGACCGGAACGCGCTCATCGCGCGGGTCGCCGCGGTGTGCAGGAAGATCCGGGACGCCGGGCTCAAGTGGCCCGACCTCGTCACCTACCACCTTTATGTGGGCGCGGACGAGGTCCGGGTGCTCGACCCCGCCCGGCTGAAGCACGGCAGGCTCGACCTCTCGGCGCTCTACTGGTCGACGGAGGAGCCGACCGTGAGCCGGGCCGACCGGCTCCGGTTCTGGCGCGCCTACGCGGGCGACGCGAAGCCGCCGAGGATCCGGAAGATCGGCCATCGCGGGCGGTTCCGGCCCTACCGGTGGGCGCCCCAGCGGACGGCGATCCGCGCCTGCCCGCCGTTCTCGCCGTTCGTCAACGCCGTCGGCGCTCCCTATGCGTCCGCGGACGAGGTGGAGAGCAAGGCGGAGGTCGTGCGCCGGCTCGAGGACCGCACCAACGCGCGCCTCGGCGATCTCGTCGTGAAGATCACGAAGGATCCCGCGGAGGCCCGTGCCGAGTGGGAGAACCACCGGCTGATGATGGCCGCGGGGTTCCGGGTGCCGCAGCCGGCCGTGGGCGGCGTGCTCGCCGACGGGCGCGGCCTCTTCTCGACCGTCGCGCTCGAGGACCTCCAGCCGCTCGACGACATCTGGAAGACGCTCGACCCGAGGCGGGCCGCGCGCGCGGTCGCGGACCTCGCGCGGCGGCTCCACGCGTGCGGCCTCGTCCACCGGGACCTCTACCTCTGCCACATCTTCGCGAGGCCCGGCTTGTACGACCTCACGCTCATCGACCTCGCGCGGCTGAAGCGCTCCACGTCGCGGCGGCGCCGGGTGAAGGACCTCGCGGCGCTCCTTCACAGCGCGCGGGGGCTCGTGAGTGGGACCGGGCTCTGGCGCGGCCTCCTCCGCTACGGCGGCGACCGGAAGCTCGCGCGCCGGGTGATCCGGAAGGCGAGAAGGATCGCGCGCCACGTCCCGAGGAACGTCCGCGACGGGACCCACGTGCCGCACATGCCGCGCCGGGCCGCGGGCCGCTGATGCACGTCGGGATCCTGTGCGAGCACTCCGATCCCCTGCGCGGCGGCGCGGAGCGGTACCTCGAGAAGCTCGCGCGCCGGCTCGAGGCGCGCGGCCACGAGGTGACGATCCGCGCCCGGACCGGGCCGCACGCGCGGAAGGTCGCCTCGTTCCCCGCGGCGCTCCGGCCCCGGTACTACGCCCGCGCGTTCCTGCCCGAGCTGCGCAAGGCGGACGTCGTCCTCTCCACCGTCCCCGTGCCCGGCTGCGACTTCTACCAGCCGCACACGGGCATCCTCGGCGCGAGCGTCCCCGCGCACCTCGATCCCCTGCCCGCGCCCCTGCGCGTCCTCCGGCGCTATAACCCGACCCGCGTCGCGCACTTCGCGGTGCTCAGGGCGTTCGAGGCGCGCGCGGTGCGGCCGCCCGCGCGCGTGCTCGCGCTCTCGCCGCGGGTCGTCGAGGACCTGAGGCGATTCCATCCGCACGCGCGCGAGGCGATCCTCCGGCGCCCTGGCGTCGATCTCGAACGGTTCCGGCCGGGCGGGGCGAAGCCGCGGCGCCAGCGGCTCCTCTTCGTGGCGACGAACTTCCGGCTGAAGGGCCTCCGCACGCTCCTCGGCGCGATGAGGCTCCTCCCGCGCGCGACCCTCACCGTCGTCGGCCCCGACAGGCCCGTCCCCGCCGACCGCGTGACCTACGTGCCGCGCGCGGACGACCTCCCCGCGCTCTACCGCGACGCCGACGTGCTCGTCCACCCGACCTTCTACGACACCGCGGCGCTCGTCGTCCTCGAGGCGCTCGCGTCGGGGACGCCCGTCGTGACGACCGTGCGCGACGGCAACGCCGACCTCGCGGAGCTCGGGGGCGGCGAGGCGCTCGAGAGTCCCGGCGACGCGAGCGCGCTCGCGCGCGCGATCGAGCGCGTCTGCGCGACCGCGGCCGAGGGGCTCGCGCGCGCGGTGGCGGAGAAGTTCCCCGAGGAGCGCATGCTCGACGAGGTGATCGACACGCTATGCGGCTCCTCGTCCTGACGCACCGGTTCAGCGACCCCTCCTTCCGCGTGCGGTGGGGGAGGTTCCTCGACGCGCTCGGCGCCGAGGCGCGCGAGATCCCGGCGCGCGGCCGCCGCGGGGTCTTCCGTCTCGCGCGCGAGGCGGAGACCGTCGTCCTCCACCGGCGGCTCCTCACCGGGATCGACTTCCGGCGGCTCCGCCGCGCCGCGCGGAAGCTCGTCTACGACTTCGACGACGCGCTCCTCTACCGGCCGGTCGCGCCCTTCCGCTCGCGGCTCCGCGCGCGGCGCTTCTTCCGCACGGTCGCGGGCGCGGACCTCGTGCTTGCGGGCAACCGGAACCTCGCCATGATCGCGCGGCTCCGGGCGAAGCGCGTGCTCGTCGTCCCGACGACGGTCGAGATCCCCTCGGCCCCCCGACCCCCCCTGCTTCCCCTCCCGACGGCGGTCTGGATCGGGCAGAGAGCCACGCTCCCGTACCTCGAGCCGTTCGTCGGCGCCGTGCTCGATGCAGGATACCGGCTGCGCGTGATCGCCGACGCGGCGCCCGAGGGCGCGGAGCTCGTGCCGTGGTCGCGCGAGACCGAGTACGCGCGGCTCGCGGAGTGCCACGTCGGCCTCGCGCCGCTGCCGTCGGACCCGTTCGCGCGCGGCAAGTGCGGGTATAAGCTCCTCCAGTACTACGCGGCGGGGATCCCCGCGGTCGCGTCGCCGGTCGGGGTGCATCGCACGCTCGCGGAGGGGGGCGCCTTGCTCGCGCGGACGCCCGAGGAATGGACCGCGGCGCTCATCTTGCTTCGCGAAGAGGGGGGGGCGCGGGGGCCCTTGGGGCGGGCGTTCGTCGAGCGGCGGTATGCTGCGGCGGCGTTGGCCGAGCGGCTGAAGAGGATCCTCCCGTGACGGAGCCCTTGCGCATCGTCGTCCGCGTGCCGAACCCGCTCGGCGACCAGATCATGGCGACCGCGGCGCTCGACGCGCTGCGGAAGCGCTTCCCGGAGGCGCACATCGCGGGGCACGGCGGCGCCGTCGCGCGGCAGCTCTACGCGGGCTTGGACTGCTTCGACGAGTTCCTCGTGTCGGGGCGGCGGGAGAGCGTGTGGAAGCAGGCGGCGCTCCTCAGGCGCGGGCGCTTCGACCTGTGCGTGCTTCTCACGGGGTCGTTCCGGAGCGCGCTGCCGCCCTTCCTCGCGCGGATCCCGCGGCGCGCGGGGTATCGCCGGAGCGGGCGCTCGCTGCTGCTGACGGAGCGCTGGCCGCGGCCGAGGCCCGGCGGGAAGGCGCAGCCCTATCCGACGAAGCGGTTCTACCTCGATCTCGTGGCGAAGCTCGGCGCGACCGAGGCGGGGAGGGCCCGGCTCGTCGTCACGGAGGAGGAGAAGGCGCGCGCCGCCCGCTGGATGGAAGGGGAGGGGCTCGGGGAGGGGCCGATCCTCTCGATGTGCGTCGGCGCGGCGTTCGGGCCGAGCAAGATCTGGCCCTCGGAGAGCTTCGCGGCGGTCGGCGACGCGATGGCGGAGCGGCACGGCGCGCGCGTCGTCCTCCTCGTGGGGCCCGGCGAGCAGGAGGTCGCGCTGCGCGTGAAGGCGGCGATGAAGACGCCGCTCGTGGACACGTGGACGGAGCCGCTCGACATCGGGATGCTCAAGGCGGTGATCGCGCGGTCGCGCGTGCTGCTCACGAACGACACCGGGCCGCGGCACATCGCGGCGTGCCTCGGCGTGCCCGTCGTCTGCCTGATGGGCCCGACGAGCCCCGTCTACACGGAGGACGGCGCCGAGGGCCAGGTGATCCTCCGCCGCGACGACGTGGAGTGCTCGCCGTGCCATCTCCCGGTGTGCCCGATCGACCACCGCTGCCTCACGCGGATCCAGCCCGCCGACGCCCTCGCCGCCGTCGAGCGCCAGTGGGATACGGTACGGGGAGGATTCTTCCGAAACTCGTGACATTGACACCGGCCCGCGACACAGGCGCGCCAGCCCGCCGGCCCGCAACACACGCAGCCCGGGCGCGCGGTACGATGCCAAGGGCCCATGACGCTCACGGCGGCAACCTGGGTCCACGCGCCTTACGACGCGGTCTGGCACGCCCTCGCGCGCGCCGACGGCTACGCCGGGTGGGGCTCGGCGCCCTGCCTCGAGTTCGGCGCGCGGCCCGGCGACCCGGTGGTCTTCGGGACTCCTGAGCGGGTCGTCTACATGGGCGAGATCGTGCGCATCGAGCGGGGCCGCGGGCTCGCCCACACGTTCCGGTTCGTCGGGTTCGGGTTCGAGGAGCCCGCGTCGCGCGTCGAGATCGCCGTCGTGGAGCAAGGCGCGGTCGTCCACGTCGCGGTAGACCACGACTGCGCAGGCGCGCCGAGGACGCGGGAGATCATCGGCCCCCTGGGCTGGGCGAAGTCCCTCGCGCGCCTGAAGACGCTCCTCGAGACCGGCCGCCCCATGCCGTGGCCGTCGGAGTGAGCCCGGCCCCTCCGGTTCCCCGGCCCCTCCGGTTCCCCGGCCCCTCCGGTTCCCCGGCCCCTCCGGTTCCCCGGCCCCCTCCGGTTCCCCGGCCCCTCCGGTTCCCCGGCCCCTCCGGTTCCCCGGCCCCTCCGGTTCCCCGGCCCCTCCGGTTCCCCGGCCCCTCCGGTTCCCCGGGTGCCCCTCCGCCTCCCCTTCCCGTCAGCGCTTCGCGAACTGCTGGACGCGCGTGCCGAGCTCGGCCGCGTCCATGCCGAAGGCGCGCTCCACGTCGAGCGCCGCGCGGTCGCCGCCGTAGAACGCGTCCACGTACTGGAGCAGCTGCTGCCGGTGCTTGCCGCCGTCCGCGTGGAACAGGTACTGGCACGTCGCCGCGGCCTGCTCGTAGAAGAGGCGCGACGTCGACACCAGCTGCTGCCGGAGCATCCAGCGGATCGCGACGGGCGTCATGTCGTTGACCGGCAGCCCCGCGAAGTCCGCCTGCGAGAGCTTGTAGAACCGCTTCCACGGGATCAGGCGGCTCGCCGGGATCGAGCGCAGCACGTCCAGCGAGCGGCTCCGCGGGTTCTCGAGGCTGTACGTGCCCGTGTCCACGTCGTACACGCCCTCCTCCATGAACGTCGCGAACCCCTCGACGATCCAGAACCCCGGCTGGTCGGGCCCCGAGCGTTCCGGCTTCCGGCGGTCGAGCCAGTGGTGGGTCAGCTCGTGCACGCACGTGCCCACGAGGCGGCGCTCGCCGTCCGGATCCGACGTCCAGTAGAAGCGCGACACCTTCTCGGCGGGCGAGTAGTGGCCCGCCGTCCACTCGAGGAACGCCGGCGACTCCCGGAGCCGGCCCGTGCCCGTCGTCGTGAGGTACTCGTCGCGGCTCCCGAAGAGGAACACGAGGAGCGGGTCCTTCGACGGCGCGGCGGGGAGCGAGGCGAAGAGCCCGTTCAGCACGCGGCAGGCGAGCCGGCCGTGCGCGAGCGCACGACCCACGAGGTAGCTGTCCTTCACCGGCGTGAGGACGAGGATCTCGTCCGCCTCGACGCCGTTGAGATCCTTCCTCCACTCGCGGCGCGCCGTCGCGAGCGCCGCGGGATCCCCGGTGACGATGCGCGCGCCCGCCTGCTCGAGGTCGATGTGCCAGTCGAGCCAGACGCGGCTGTCGCCGACGGGGAACCCCTTCGGAGCCACGCGCGCGAGCAGGTCCTCCGCCGGCGCCCGGCGGCGCAGCGCCTCGCGCAGCAGCCGCGCGCCGTCCTTGCCGTCGTCGTACTCCCGCGCCGCGCGCGCGGCGAGGAACGCGGGGTAGTAGGCCTTGAGCTCGTTGGCCTGCCGCAGGAGCCGGTCGCTCTTCACCGCGCCCGCGCCCTGGCGCCGCCGCTCGTCCTTCTCGAGGCGCATCTTGAGCTGGACCGCCTCGCTCGACGCGAGGCCCATCGCCTCGGCGCCCTCGAGAGCCGCCCGCGCGAGCACGAAATCGCCGACCTGGCAGCACTCGCGCATCAGCTTCGTGAACTCCGCGCGAAGGTGGGCCTTCGCGATGTACTCGTAGCCGCGCATCCGCGCGTCGTGGTCCGGCGCGTGCACGAGCGTGCCGTCGTCGCGCTCCACGACGAAGACGTTCTCGAGGGCGAGCGTCTTGCTCCCGATCCGCACCGAGGTCCCCTCGACGGACGCGGATCCCGTGTGGATCGTTCCGTCGCGCTCGACGACCCGGTCGGCCGAGGCGGCCGCCGCGAGCAGGAGGAGGGGAACGGCCCAAGGCGCGCGGCGCCTCACCGGCCCACCCTCGGCTTGAACGCGTGGAGGTTGCTTTGGCCGTCGACGGCGAGGAAGAGGCGGTCGAGCGGGACGATCCCGAAGCGCACCGATCGCACCGGGAGCCGCCAGAGGATCTCGCCCGTCTCGACGTCCGCCGCCCACGTCCCGAAGTAGACGACGTTGCCCGCGACGGTCGGCGGCACCATCTCCTGGAACAGGTCGGGCGCCGTGCGCTTGTCCGCGATCACCTGCCCCTTCGGGCCGCGCCACCAGTGCCACTCCGTCGCGCTCTCGCACGCGATGAGGCCCCCCTTGTAGACCGCCGCCTTCACGCGGAAGTTCATGAAGCCCTGCGCGGCGAGGGCGGTCATCAGGTCGCCCTGCGCGTGGAACCTCACGAAGGCGTCGGACGCCGTGCCGCTCTCCATCAGCATGGGCCATGGCGTGCGCACGAGGATGTCCTCGGCGCCCGCGGTGATGTCGACGGCCGCCATCTGCTCGGGGGCCTGCGCGGGCATCCCGAGCTCCGCCTTGCCCGCGATGCCGCCGGTGCTCCGCTGGTGGGAGCCGAGCGTCGGGATCCCGTGGCGGTCCATGCGCACCGCGAGCACGCTCTGGCCGTGGATCGCGGGCGGGCCGTGGTAGCGCCCGGGCGAACGCCACACCGGGTCCTTGAGGCCGGGCGAGGCGCGGATGAGGCCGCGGGGGCCGGCGACGTACACCTCGCCCTCGAACACTGTCATCGTGGAGTAGCCCCCGGCGCCTTCGGTCGAGAGCTTCCACTTCTCGACGAACGAAGTGCCGATGGGGCGGAAGCCCGAGACCTGGCCGGGCCGGGTGAACACGTAGACGATCCCGCCCCAGACGTGGATCGGGGCCTGCGGGATCCCCGGAAGGAGCTTCCGCGCGGTGATCCTTCCCTTCGCGAGATCGACGGCGACGAGCTGGTACCCGCCGCTAGCGGTGCAGAGCAGGTAGGCCGTGCCGTCCCAGGTCACCGGCGGGACGACCACATGGTCCGGAAGCGGCACGGTCCACGCCGTGACGACGTCGCTCGTGACGGGCAGCGCGCGGCTGCGCCGGCTGTTCGAGGGCGGGCCGTTCGGGCCCGTCCAGCGCCCGGGCTCGGCGACCGCGCCGTCGGGCTCGGCGGAAGCGCCCGCCGCCGCGAGGGCGAGGAGGAGGGGCACCCGCAGGACGAGCCTCAATCGTCGCCATCCTATCCAACCGCGGCGGGCTCGGCGCGCGCGGGCGGCCGGCTCGCAGCGGTTTAAGTTTCTTGAGTGCGAACTAAATAATATTGACACCGGCGGGAGCGGGCGCAGAATCGTCTCCCGTGGACGAACGGAGGGTCCGGGAGGTTCCCCGCTGGATCGAGGCGCTCGCGGAGGAGGATCTGCACTTCCTCCGCCGCTTCCTCCTGACGTCGGGGTCGCTCAAGGACCTCGCGGCGGAGTACGGCGTGTCCTACCCGACCGTGCGCGGCCGGCTGGACCGGCTCATCGGGAAGGTGAAGGCGGCGGAGGACCCGCGGATCGAGGATCCGTTCGAGCGGAAGATCCGCATGCTCGTCGCCGACATGAAGCTCCCGGCGCACCTCGGCAAGGATCTGCTCGACGCCCACCGTTCGTCGCTCCGGAGGAGGGCCGCGCGATGAAGGAACCCTGGTTCGATCCGAACGCCTACGCCTGGATCCCGGGCACGATGCTCGGCGTGTTCGGCGGCCTCCTCGGGACCCTCATGGGGGTCCTCGGCTCGCGCGGGAAGGCGCGCGGCCTCGTCACCGGGATGCTCAAGGGCGGGATCGTCGCGTGCGCCGCGCTCGCCGCGACGGGCATCGCGGCGCTCGCCCTCGGCCAGCCCTACGGCATCTGGTACGGGCTCCTTCTCCCGGGCCTCCTCGGCGTCGGCATCCTCCTCCCGCTGCGCCCGGTCCTGCGCCGCACCTACGAGCAGGCCGAGGCGCGCCGGATGGAGGCAAGAGACCTCGCCTGAGAGCCGGTTCGCACGCCCGCCGCCGCCCCCGGATGCGGGGCGGGGCCTCCCCCTTCCCCCCGCGCCCCCCTGCCCCCTAGTACTACAGCGCTAGGGTTGGCGTGAAAGACAAAGGCCGAGCGAGAGGCCGATCCCGAAGGGACGCCGCTACATGCGGCCGCTCCGCGGCCGCATGGCGGCGCCGGCGAGGCGCGCCGCCGACCTGGGTCAACGGAGAGACCCAGCGAGGCGGCGCGCCGATGCTGGGCGGCCTCGTAGCCGGCCGACTCTAGCCGGCCCTAGCGCTGTAGTACTAAGCCGGGACGTCCACGTCCGCGCGCGGCGCCTCCTGCGTGAGGCGGAACGTCCCGTTCGCCACGTTGATCGCGACCCGCGACATCAGCGTGAACAGGAGCGCGCCCACCCCGAAGATCCCGAGCCCCACGAGGAACTCGTTCATCGTCGGGTCGTACTCGTAGATCTCGCCGAGCACCGACGGCGTGAACCCCGGCACCACGAGCCCGATCGACTTCTCGATGTAGACGCCGATGAAGATCAGCACGCAGCCGACGTTCAGCGTCACGAGGTTCTTCCGCGTCGCCGGGATCAGGAACAGGAAGAACGCCGCCACGCTCGCCGCGACCGAGGTCCACGCCCACCCGACGAGCGCCGTCTTCCCCTCGAGCCCGAAGAAGAGGTAGCGCATGTGCTGGAGGTGGTGCGTGTCCGAGTAGACCTCCTTGAAGACCTCGGCGACGAGGAAGAAGAGGTTCAGGAACATCGCGTAGGCCATCAGCTCCGCGATCTTCCAGATGGCCTCCATCTTGATGTCGAGGTTGGCCGTCTTGCGGAGGATCTGGAGCAGGATCAGCATGATCGCCGGGCCCGAGCAGAAGGCCGACGCGAGGAACTTGGGTGCCAAGAGCGAGGCGTTCCAGAACGGGCGGCCCGGGAGGCCGTTGTAGACGAAGGCCGTCACGCTGTGGATCGTCACCGCCATCGGGATCGAGAACATCACGAGCGGCATGAAGATGTAGGGGTTCGGGGAGCGGCCGCGGAAGAGGCTCACGAGCAGGTAGGTGACGACCCCGAGGTTCAGGAGGAAGTAGATGTTCAGGACGAGCACGTCCCACGCGAGCAGCGAACTCGGCACGTTCAGGCTGCCGAGGAGCGGGAGGATGTGCGTGAGGCGGTCGGGCCGCCCGACGTCCACCAGCACGAAGAGCATGCACATCGCGAGCACCGCGACCGCGAGCAGCTCGCCGAGGATGACCAGCTCCTTGATCGGCTTCCAGTGGTAGATGTACGCGGGGATCACGAGCACGACCGCGGCCGCCGCGACGCCGACGAGGAACGTGAAGTTCCCGATGTAGAAACCCCACGAGACCGGGTCGCGGAGCGCCGTGACGATCAGCCCCTCGTCCACCTGGCGGGCGTACGCGACCGCCCCGAGGACGATGAAGATCGCGAGGAGGCCGATCCACCCGTAGTAGTACGACGAGCCGCGCGCGACGAGCTTCGCGCTGCCCGCGGTGAACCGGAGGAATGCGCGGTCGAATCTCATCCGTAGAAGTAGAAGAACTTGGGCCTCGTGTTGAGCTCCTCCTTGAGGACGAAGACGCGCTTCTCCTCGAGGAGCCGCCGGATCTCGGAATTCGGGTCCAGCAGGTTGCCGAACTTGCGCGCGCCCGTCGGGCACGCCTCGAGGCACGCCGGATAGCGCCCCGCCCGCGTGCGCTGGATGCAGAAGGTGCACTTCTCGACGACGCCGCGCGGGCGGGGCCGGTTGCCGAGCACGTGCGTGTTCGGGTTCACCTGGTCGCTCGGGAGGTTCGGCTCCGCCCAGTTGAAGCTGCGCGCGCCGTAGGGGCAGGCCGACATGCAGCAGCGGCAGCCGATGCACCAGTCGTAGTCGATCACGACGATCCCGTCGCGCTCGGCCCACGTGGCGCCGACCGGGCACACCTTCACGCAGGGCGGGTTCTCGCACTGCTGGCACTGCACCGGCAGGTAGAACTTGCCCTCCTCCGGGACCTCCTTCGGGTTGTAGTAGGGGTTGGCGTGCTCGAAGCTGATCCCCTTGTCCTTCTCCATCTCGAGGACGCGGATCCACTGGATCGGGTTGTTGTGCGGGGCGTCGTCGCTCCCGCGCGACTGGTTGTTCTCCTTCACGCACGCGGTCACGCACTTGCGGTTGCCGTTGCACCGCGAGAGGTCGAGGCCGTAGCCGAAGAGCACGCCCTCGCGCGCCGGCGTCGCAAAGACCTCCACCTCGCGGCCGAACTTCGCCTTGTACTCGGCCTCGTGCTTCTGGAGGACGTCCTTCACCTCCGCGCGGCTCATCTCGCGGAGGCTCTTCTTCATGAACTCCTCGAGCGCCTGCCGGCAGCCGGCGCTCGTGGCGATCGCCGCGCTCGCCACGACCTTCTTCAGGAAGCCGCGGCGGTCGGGTGAGGGGGAGCGGGGGAGAGGGGTAAAGTCGCTCACCGGATGTCCTCCGGCCGCGCCGGCGGGGGATCGGGAACCATCGACGGGAAGCGGGGGGCGTGCGGGTTCCTGTGGCAGTGGACGCACAGGAGGTACTGCCGCTCGCCGTCCCACATCCCGGTGCGCTTGCCGTGGAGGCCCTGTTTCCAGTCGCGCAGGTTCGGGCCGTGGCACTGGCCGCACACGCGGTAGGACTCCTCGAACGGCACCTTCTGGCCGTTCGCGAGCCTCAGGTAGTCGCGGTCGCCCTCGTGGTGGCAGTCGAGGCAGTGGTGCCCCTCCGCGTGGTGGAGCACGACGTCCTTGTGCTGCGGCTCGCGGATCTCCTTGTGGCAGGTCTCGCAGCTCGCGGGCGCCTTCCGCTCCTCGTGGCAGGCGACGCAGCGCGCCATCCACGCGACGGACTTCTCCTTCGCGAACGGGGCGTCCGCGGGCTCGCCGTGGCAGGTGGCGCAGGCGACGCCCGCCTTCGCGTGGCCCGCGTGGTTCGGGATCACGTCCCGCGTCTTGACGCGCCGCTGCAAGGCGTAGCCGCCGTCCGCGGTCTTCACGGCCGCGAAGTAGGCCTGCACCGCCTGGGGCTCCTTCGCGAGGTCCTCGTGGCACTCGAAGCAGACCTTCGCCTCCGGGACCTTCGGATCCTTCCCGTGGCAGTCCGCGCACTCCATGTCGCGGGCGAGGTGCTTTCCGTGCGGCATCGCGGGCCGCGGGTCCGGGACAGGCTCGCCGCCCACGTGGCAGCGCGAGCAGGGGAAGATCCCCGGAGAGAAGGGGGGCGGCGGCACGGGGAAGCCGCGCGTCTCCGCGGGCGCCGGGACCGGCAGCCCCGGCTCCACCGGAGGCAGCTTGATGCCGTGCGCGTGCAGCGGGTCCTCGAAGGTGGCGTGGTGCTCGCGCTCGCAGGCCGCGAGCACGAGGAGGATCACCAGGGGCATCGAACGCAACACGCCCCGCCTCTCGCAAATGCCAGGCCCCAGGGGGAACAGCCGCCCGGGAAGGGCATGTTCCTTGCGAAAGCCACCGCAACACCATGAAACCGGAACAGATGCGGGGCATTTCCCGCGCGATCCTCCTGCTCGGCGTGTGGGTCCTCGTGGTCCTCCTGATCACAGGCTGAGAGGGAGTCGGGCCCCGCGTTTGCTTCAGCGTCCCGACGCTCTGGCGCGTTCCAGGGGCAGCTTTTCGCGCTGGGGCTTGGCGCGCCTCCCAATGACGGAGGCGCGCCTTCTTTTTCGGCCCGTGCGGCCACGAAAAAGGCCCCGGCGGGTCGGCCGGGGCCTTCTGAGTCCGGGGAGCGCGGCTACTGGCCTGCCTTGGCCTTCTCCGCGGCCTCTGCCTTGTAGGCGTCGAGGACTTCCTGGAGCTGCCCGAGCATCTCGGGATCGTCCGCGGACTTCTCCACGGCCTTCGTCTGGATCTCGATCGCCTTTCCGATGTCGCCCTTCCAGTAGTGGACGCGCGCGAGCGTGTCGAGGACCGCGCCGTTCTCGCCCTTCGTGAGCTCGACGGCCTTCTCGGCGGCCTTCATGGCGAGCTCGAGGTCCCGGGTCGCGGTCTTCGTCTCGGGGTCGACGATCGTCCACGCGACGAGGTTGAGCTTCTCCGGGTTGTTGAACCTGATCCCCTTCTCGACCATCGTCGAGCCGATCGCGGACGCGTCCGCGGTCTTGCCCGCGCGGATCAGGAGGTGGAACTTCGCCTCCTCGATGCTCGGGACGATCTCGGGGCGCTCCTTCTCGAGCTCCGCGAGCGCGGGCAGCGCCATCGCGCGGTCCATCTGGAAGATCCCCTGGACGCGCTGGTAGAGGGCGCCCATCTCGGCGGGGCTTCTCTCCGGATCCCACTTCCCCGCGACGAGCCACGCGAGCACGAGGTCGAGCGTCGCCGGGTGGCCGATGTAGGCGATCTTCCCGTTCCCGTCGATGACGTAGGAGCAGGGGATCCCGTTCTGCCCGGCGGCCTTCATGTAGGCGTCGTACGTCTTGCCGGCGTCGTCCCACGCGACCGTGTAGCCCATGCCGGGGCCCTTCTCGCCGACCATCTTCTCGACGGCCTCGAGCGAGTTGCCCCGCTCGTCCTCCGTGGTCACGCCGACGAAGGTGAGCTTCCCCTTGTACGCGTCCTGGAGCTCGCTCAGGTGGGGCATGCTCTTGATGCAGGGGCCGCACCACGTCGCCCAGAACTCGACGACGTAGACCTTGCCCTTCTCGAACGCGACAGGGTCGCCCTTCACCCACTTCGCGATCGAGAGGGGGGGCGCGTCGCTGAGGGGCTTGAGCGTCGCCTCCTGCGCCTCGGCGGCAAGGGCGGCGAGCGCGATCAAGAGCAGGATTCTCGTCATGGTTCTCCTCGGGGCCGAAAGGGGCACCGCGGCCCGCAAGGATAGCGCCGGCCGGAAGAACGGGGGGGCCGGGGGCGGCCCTCCCTCTCCCCCGGGCCCCCTCGCCCTCCCCTTCAAAAGACGGGGGCGGCACCCCGATGGGCGCCGCCCCCTGCAGGCGGTTGGAACTCGATGCTAGTAGTTCACAGGTGCGCGGGTGAGCCCCGTGAGGTCCCCGCCGAGATCCGCGATGGCGTCGTAGCAGCACTGCGCGACGTAGTCCACGCTGTGCGCCCAGGCGCCCGGCTCCTTCTGGCTCTGCTGGTAGTTGTGGCAGGCGGGCAGGAGCTTCTCGTCGAAGTTGCGGTACGCGTTGGAGGAGACCGCCTCGTTCGGATCCACGACTCCGTTGTCGTTCAGGTCCTTGTAGAAGTACGGGTGGCTCGCGCCGTTGTAGGCGATCGGGCCGCGTCCCGGGGTCGTCCTGGCGTAGTCCTGGATCGCCGTCAGGAGGCGTGCCGCGAGGCCCTGCACCTCGTCGTTGAGCTTCTCGGTCGTGTTGCCGTCGCCGTCATAGTCGAACGGGCGGTTGAGGCGGATGACCGAGACGTCGTTCGTGAGGCCGGCGTGGCAGATCTTGCACATGTCGATGTTGTCGTTCGGGAGGAACGTGTGCTTCGTGTTGACCGGGCTGTGGCAGAACACGCAGTTGTTCGTGTTGCTGCCCGCGGCCGCGTGCGGGAACTTGTTCGAGTACCAGGTCTTCCAGTGGACGGTGCCGTCGGTGATGTCGAGGCCCGTCGTCTTGGGGCCGCTGCCCGGATCCGGGTCGCTCGTGCCCGCCTGGATGCACTCGTAGGTGCGGCCGGCGTTCGCGACCTTCGTGCCCACCGCGTAGGCCGTGTTGTGGACCCACGTCTGGATCGTGACGGCGCCGTAGCTCCGCGTGTACTCGTACGCCACTTGCGCCTCGGTGCCGAACACGTCGGCCGCCGCGGACAGGTAGTGGACGTTCTTGAAGCCGAGGCTGCCCGACGTCGGGTAGGCCGGCTTGCCCGCCGCGATCCAGGCCACGATCGCGTCGTCGATCGTCTTCTTCGACTCGCGGCCCTGGTGGCAGGTGATGCAGATGTTGGACTGGACGAGCGGGTCGTCCGTCGGGACCGCGCCCCCGATCGCGGGCGTCGTGCGGCCGCCGGGGACCGGCGGGAACGTCACCTGCGTGATCCGGCGCGTCTCGAAGGTGTCGAAGGTCGTGTGGCAGACCGCGCAGTCGAAGCCGTTCGCGATCTCCTGGCTGGTGTTCTTCCCGTAGACGAGGAACTCCTCGAAGCCCGCGCTCGCGCTGTGGCACTTGGCGCAGCTCGAGGAGACCTCGCCGTCCTCGTCCCAGTGGCGGAAGGGCTCGGCCGTGCCGTCGAAGTGGCCGTGGTCGTTGCGTCGCGCGGCCGACATGTCCACCGGCGCGGAGATCGCGCTGTTCACGTCCTCGATCGAGTCGTGGAGGATCTGGATGATGAACTTGCCGTTGTGCGCGAAGCCGCCCGGGTCCTTCACCGCGTACTGGTAGTTGTAGCTCGCCTTGAGGAGGCGGGCCGAGAACGTGCTGAATCGGTTGGCGTTGCTCCGCTCCGCGTCGTCGACCACGCCGTTGTCGTTCGTGTCCTTGAACCAGTACGGGTAGCTGCTCCCGTCGTAGGCCATCGGCTGGCCGATCACCTCGCGGGCGTAGTTCTGCATCGCGAGCATCAGCTTGTCGCGCAGCGTGTCGATCTCGAAGTAGAGGCCCTCGACGAGGTCGCCGTCGCCGTCGTAGTCGTTGACGCGCGACGACTCCATGCGGATCGCGTAGAGGTCGTTCTTCGTCGTCACGTTGTGGCAGTCGGAGCAGACGTCGAGCCGGATCTCGAGCGTGTGCTGGTCGTGGCAGTCCTGGCAGCGCTCGAGGCCGGGCACGTGCTTGAAGAGGACGTCGTAGGACTTGCCCTCGTAGGTGTAGCCGCCGTCCACCTGGCCGCCGTACCGCGTCGCCGCGGCCGGGAAGTAGTGGACGTTGATGAAGCCGACGTCCGGCATGACCGTGTCGTCGTCCGGCGGGTTCGCGGCGGCGATCTTGTCGTCCACCGACTCCGTCGACTCGCGGCCCTGGTGGCAGGTCATGCAGACCGCCTCGCGCCCGAGGCCGCTGATCACGGCGCCGGACGGGAAGGTCACCTCGCTGTACACGAGCGAGCTGTCGTTGTGGCACGCGATGCACTCGACCGTGGTGCCGATCGGGGCGTCGTTCTCGACCGTGCCCGCCGCCGTGCCGTCCTCGCCGAGGAAGTCGTGGAAGCCGGGCGTCGAGTGGCACCTGGCACAGGAGGCCTCGATGTCCTGGTCCGCGTCGCCGTCCCAGTGCGTGAACGCCTCCGCCGTCGCGTCGTTGTGCGGCGAGTTCGCCCACTCGTCGTAGTAGGGGACGACGTCGGTCGGCACCGAGGAGCATGCGATCGTCAGCGTGCCCATGATGCCGGTCACGTTGCCGACCGCCCGGACCTGCACGTTGCCCGTGTCGTGCGCGGTCAAGAGGCCGGTCACGCTGATCGTCGCGATCAGCGGGTCGTCGGTGGACCAGATGTAGCCCGTGTCGCCCCCGTTCGTCGTCACGGCGGCGTACTGGGCCGTCGTGCCGGTCACGACGAGCGGCTGGCCGTTCACGGTGATCACCGGCGTGCCGTTGCTGCTGTCGTCGCAGCCCGCGACGAGAGCGGCGACGACAGCCAAGGACACTAGATATGCGCGTGCGCCCATGGATTTGTTGGCCCTTTCTGTCCGAGTGAACCTCACCCGGTCCGCTGTCCAAAGCAATCGAGGTACCGGAGACACAAGTCGTTACGGGGCCGCATGTTGCGGCAACAGGGGTCTGCGGGGTGGGGCAAGTTCCGCGTCCGCCTCCGCACCGCGGTCACCGGAGGTCGGCGTCGGGGAAGGCCGTCCCGTACGGGATCCCCGTCAGCGGCTCGTACGTCCGCTGGAGGATCTGGACCGCATAGGTCGTGTTGTGGATCCCGAAAGACCCGTCGATCGCGACGAAATTGTAGTTGTAGACGGCCTCGCGGAGCGCCGCCGTCGATGCGAGGGCCGCGTTCACGAGCATCGGCGTGCCGGGGCCGTCCGGCTGCGTCACCGCGCCCCCCGTGTCCGCGGCGAAGATCGCGCTCGCGAGGTTCGCCATGAGGCGCCGCACCTCGGTCTGCACGCCGTCGATCCGCCCGTCGCCGTCGAAGTCGTCGCCGATCACGCGGTCGAACGTCGCGAGGCCCGCGTGGCAGGGCGTGCAGGCCTGGAGGTTGCTCTCGGCCCCCGACCGCATCCGCACGGAGTGCTCGCCGAGCTCGTCCTCGAGGGGCCCCGCCGGGGAGTCCGCCATGTGGCAGATCACGCAGGAGTCGGACGTGTCGGAGTCGTCGGGGTCGCCGGTGAACGGCTGGAGCCGGAAGCTCGTGCGCGCGTGGAACGAGTTCCCGTACGAGCCCGAGAACTCGATCCCGCCGCGCGTCGCGATCATGTCGGACTGCGTGGCGCACGGCGGCGCGCTGTTCGCCTGGGCGTACGCGGCCGGGTCCTGCACGCCGCTCTGGTGGCAGACGAGGCACGCGGCCGCGCGGCCGCCGTCGTAGGCATCGCCGCCGCCGACCGTGACCGCGCCGAAGATCCGCATCTGCTTCGGGTTCCTCGCGCTGTGCGGGTCGTGGCAAGCGGCGCACGTGGCCCCCGGAGCCCCCGCGGTCACGTCCTTCGGGGCGACGCCCGTCACCGTGTCGATGAACGAGCGCGCGGTGTGGCAGCGCCGGCAGGACGGGTCCGCGACCGCCGCGGCGGGCGGCGTGCGCCCGTGCGCGGAATCCTGCCACTGGACGCGGATGTTCTCCCCGACGACGCCCGTGTGGCAGCTCCCGCAGACCTCGGCGCGCATCGGCACGGAGATCCGGCGCGGGTCGCTCCCGTGCTGCGAGCCGGGCCCGTGGCAGTTCTCGCACTGCACGTCCACGCGCGCCGCGGACCCGGGGAAGTCGTCCTCGAACTGCGCGAAGGTGGTGTACGCGTAGGCGAGCGGATCGAGCCCCTCGGCCGCCGCCGCCTCGCCGAAGGAGCCGGAAGGGGGAGGGGCCGGGGAGGGGACGGGATCGAGCACGTGGCAGCTGAAGCAGCCCGCGCCGCCCGCGAAGAAGGCCGCCCCGTTCCGCTCGAAGACGCTCGCGTGCTCCGTCTCGTCCACGAGCGACGCGCGGCCGGCGTGGCACTGCGCGCAGGCGCTCTCGCCGAGATAGGTCCCGCCGGCGAAGCGGCGCGAGGCACTTTGCACGTTCGTGCCGAGCACGTCGGCCGCCGTCACGGTGACCGTGTAGTCGCCGGGGACGTCGGGCGTGAAGTTCGGGCTCGCCGCCGTCGCGTCGGAGAGCTGCGCGAGGGATCCCGCGGGCACGTCGAGCTCCCACAGGAACTGCGCGAATCCGTCGAGCGTGAACGCGACCGCGACCGGGTCGCCGAGCGGCAGCGTGTCGAGGCCCGTGTTCGTCGTGATCCGGTCGTCCCTCGCCAGGTCCCACGGCGTCGGATCCCCGATCTGCGGGTAGTCCAGCGAATCGCTCGAGCACGCGGCCGCGAGCGCGAGGAGGAGGAGGAGGATCGGGGTGCGCGTCATCGGTGGCAGGTTCCGCACCTCCCGCCGCTGTCGAAGTGGGGGAGGGCCGGGTGGCAGGTCTGGCAGTCGGACGGGTCGGACGCCCCGCCGTGCGTCGCGTCGGCGGGCTTCGGCGTCGCCATGAGGTGCCCGAGCGTGTTCTTGTGGCAGGCGAAGCAGCTGTTGCTCTGCAGCGGCTCGTGGCAGTTGAGGCAGTGCGCGTCGTCCCAGTTGCCGCGGTGCGACACGGGCTCGGTCGTCTCGTGGCAGCTCGTGCAGAAGTCCTGCTTGTGGCAGGTCGTGCAGGAGGAGCGGTCGAGGCCGACCTCAATCCCGTGGTAGCGCCGCACCCACGCGGGCGTGTGGCTCTTCGGCTTCTCCGTCTGGTGGCACGCGGAGCAGGCGCGCTCCTCGTGGCAGAGGGAGCAGGAGAGGTCGTCGAAGGGGCGCTGCCTCCCGAGCAGCTCGTCCTTGCCGTGGAAGCGGGTCCATCCCGCCTCGCGGTGGCTCGCGGGCGTCGTGCTCTGGTGGCAGGCGGTGCAGTCGTCCGGGACCTCGTGGCAGGTCGCGCACGCCTCGCCCCTGCCCTGCCGCCAGCCCGCGGGCGCACTCTTCCCGTGGACCGAGAGGAACCCGCGGATCTCGTGGCTCGCGGGCTTCGTCTTGTCGTGGCAGGTGTCGCAGTCCTGCGGGACCGCGTGGCAGATCGCGCAGCTCTCGCCCCGGCCCTCGCGCCAGCCCGCGGGCGCGCTCTTCCCGTGGATCGCGCGGAACCCCTCCGCCTTGTGCGATGCCGGGCCGAGCTCCTTCCTCGTCTCCTTGTGACAGGTCTCGCAGGTGTTCCGTTCCGGCTTCCCCTTCGCCTCGTGGCACGCCATGCACTCGCCCATGAACGCGAGCGGCGCGGGGCGCGGGAAGGCGCGCTCGAGCGGCGGCCCGTGGCACGAGACGCACTCGACGCCGTACTTCGCGTGCTCCTTGTGCGGCGCGATCAGGTCCGCCATGTAGGCCGGCCGCGAGAAGAGGAAGGTGCCGTCGGGCTGCTTCACCGCGTCGAAATAGGCGCGGACGCGATCGGGCTCCTTCGAGAGGTCCTTGTCGTGGCACTCGAAGCACGCCTTGCTGTCGGGCAGCTTCGGCGTGCCGGTCTCCTTCGGGTCGTGGCAGTCCGTGCACAGCAGGTCCCGGTCGATGTGCAGCTTGTGGTTGACCGTGGGGCGGGGGGGCTCGGGGGACCGGGGGGCGCCGGAGTCGTCCAGGTTCGACTGGATCGCGACGGCGCAGGCGACGAGCAGAGCGGGCACCGCCCAGAGCACGATGCGCCGCATGCCCGTCGCGAGCCGGAGGCGGGCCATGAGGATGCGCATCCTAGAACCTCACCGTGAACCGCAGCGTGAGCTGCGTGTACGTGAAAAGGTCGTCCACGTCGACCGAGATGCCGGCGTCGAGCTCCATCTTGGGCCGGATCTCCCACTCGACGTTGACATAGTACGTCCAGACGTTGTCGCGCTCGGTTCCCTGCTGGACGATGTACTTGTAGTAGGCGTAGTCGATCCCGCCCGCGACGGAGACCTTCGCGTTCACGCGGTAGTCGACGTTCCCCGTGAGCGCGAACGTGTCGGGCCCCGCGTCGCTCGTGTAGCCGTTCATCGTGAGCGTGGCGTCGAGCTTCTCGAGCATCAGGCCGAGGCGCGTCGCGCTCGCCTGGTACTGCCAGTACTCGTGGTTGAACGTCCCCTCGTCGGTGTCGTCCTCGAGCGTGCGGTAGGAGACGCCCGCCACGAAGACCCAGTCGTCGTCGGGGCGGTAGTTCGCGCGGAGGCTCGCGAGCAGGAAGGGCTCGTAGGCGCCGAGCAGCGGCACGTAGGGCGAGATCTCGTTCGCCACGTTCACGAGCCGCTCGAAGAGCTGGTCGTACTGCGCGGTCACGGTCCAGCGCGTGTCCTCGCTGAACCAGCGCAGCTGGAGCTGCAGCTCGTTCGGGTCCCACTCGAGGAAGTCGAAGAGGCCGTAGAACTTGAGGTTCTCCCGGAGGTCGACCCAGAGGGAGAAGGCGAGGAGGTCGTCGTCCACCTGGCCGGCGGGCACGAAGAACGCCTGCGATCCCGGATCGACGACGGGGTCGTTGACCCCCTCGAAGTTCTGCGAGACGTGGTAGTAGGAGATCCGGCCCCGGGCCTTGCTGCCGATCTTCCCGCGCGCGACGACGCCGACGAGCCAGTCGCCGCCGCGGGACTCCTCGGGGAAGTAGACCGGCACGCCGCCGATGACCGAGAAGTTGAGCCCGTCGACGCTCCCGCCGAGGTCGATGTCGAGCCGCCCGCCGTCGAACTGGAGGAAGACCTCCTCCTCGAGGTACTGGCGGCCGGCCCGCAGCAGGAACATGTCGTCCGTCCCGAACCGCGGGAGGTCGACGTAGGCCTCGTAGAGGCGCCCCTGCGCGTCGCCGTCATACTGGTCCCAGAAGTCGCGCAGCGGGTCGTCCGGCCCGGACTCGCCCGCCATGTCCCAGTGGAGCATGGCGTTGAGGCGGACGTGCCAGCCCTTCTCGCCGCGCATCGCGTCGAGGAGGACCCCGGTCCGCGAATCGAGGTCGTCGTCGCTCGCCTCGCCCGAGGCATGCTCGTACTGGAGCTGCTCGTAGAGGTAGCCCTCGACGTCCCACTTGAGCGAGTCCTGCCGCGCCTTCTCCTGCTCCGCCGTCGCGGCCGCGGCCTCGGCCGGAGGCAGCGCGGGAGGCTCCGCGGCCTCCTCCTGGAGCGGCGGCGAGGCCGTGGGCTCCTCCTCGCCCGCGGCGACGGCGCACGCGAGCGCGAGGAGGAAGAACGCGCGGCATGCGCCGCGGTGCATCAGAGAAATCCCCATGTTGCCCGGCTTTCGCGCGATCGCCGCAAATCGCACGCCGCTCGATCCCCCGCAGCCCCCATGCGACAGCGGGGGATTTTCCGCGTTTGCTGGCGCGCGGTCAAGCGCCCTCCCCGGCTCCGCGGTCCCCCCCGCCCCCTTCGCATCCCGGTCACGGACCGTCGATCACGGCGACGATCATCGCGGCCACGAAGAAGAAGCCCACGAGGAGCGCGATCGTCCCGATCACGTAGGCGGCGATGCGCGAGCGGCGGGCCGGCTCGGAGGCGTAGATCTCCTCGAGCTTGCCCGCGTCGCGCAGGCGCTCGTACTCGAGCGGGCGGTCGTGGCGGAACTCGCTCTCCGGCATCCGGCCCGTGAGGAACATCGTGTCGATCGGGAACTTGTCCGGGCGGAGGTTCGCGTGGAACACGTGGACCGTGAAGATGAACGCGATGTCGAGCAGCGCCTCGATGCCGTGCACCACGATCGCGGCGTTGATGAACCAGCCCGGCACGATCTTCGTCGCCTCGACCGGGAACCAGAGCATGAGGCCACTGACGCCGATCACGAAGAGGCCCCAGAAGGCCGCCCAGAAGTCGAACTTCTCCCAGTAGGTCCAGCGGTCGTACCTCGGCCGCGGCGCGAGGAAGAGGAACCACTTGAGGTTGCCCCAGAAGTCCTGGAAGTCCTTCCAGCGCGGGAGCATCGAGTTCTCCGGCGCGAAGAGCCCCCTCTCGCGCCGGACGAAGACGCGCCGGACGAGGTCGCCGACGAAGGCGACGAAGAGCAGCACGAGCGCGATCGCCGCGATCCGGTGGATCGTGCCCGCGACCGCCGGGCCGCCGAGGAACCCCATCACCGCGCGCGACCAGCGGCGGTCCGAGTAGTGGAGCGGGAGGCCCGTCATCGCGAGGACGAGCACCGACGTCATCATCCAGATGTGGAAGGTGACGTAGCGGCGGCGCCACCGGCGGACGTGCCGCTCGCCCGGCGCGTGCGGGTGCCGGCGCCACTCGCCCGCGGCGAGCGCGCGGACGAGCCAGAGGAGCGCGTGGATGCCGCCGACGATGAGCGTCCCGATCAGGAGGGTGTTCATCACCACGTAGATGAGGTTCACCTGCGGGTAGCGCTCGCCGTCGCGCGGGTCGGCGTGGACCATGTAGGTCGCGAACTCCTCGTGCGCGCCCTCGTGGCACTTGCCGCACGTGGCCACGATGTGATTCGGGTGGATCCTCGACTCCGGGTCGGACTCGGGGAGGATCGCGTGGTTGTCGTGGCAGGCGCCGCAGGTCGCCACGCGGTTGTTGCCGTAGCCCGACGCGGTCCCGAGGCTCGCGATCTTGCCGTGGTAGGTCTGGCCGTAGGTCGCGGAGCGCTGGTCGTGGCATCGGCTGCACGACTTCACCGACTCGACGCGGAAGTCGTCGTTCGCCTTGCGGATCCGGTGCGGCGCGTGGCAGTCGGTGCAGGTCGCGCCCTTGTGCTCCTCGCCGGTCGAGCGCAGGTGGTGGACGCTCCGGCGGTAGTCGCGTGCGGCGCCGACGTGGCACTTGGCGCACACCTGGTCGACGTTCTTCCGCGCGACGCGGCTCTCGGGCGCGTGGTTCGGCGCGATGTCGTGGCCGCCGTGGCAGGCGACGCAGGTCGCGGAGACGACGAGCCCCGACTTGACGAGGCCGTGGCCGTGCTCGTCGCCGACGTACTTCTCCTGAAGCATCGCGTCGCGGTCCAGCGTCGCGGGGTCCCTCTCGAAGTGGCAGCTGCCGCACGCGAGGTGGACGTTCAGCGGGTAGAGCCGCGAAGCGGGGTCGGTGGCCTTCAGGACGTCGTGGGTGCCGTGGCAGTCGTCGCACCTGGGCGCCCGCCGGCCCTCCGGCGCGTTGCCGTGGACGCTTTTCCCGAGCGCCTTCGCCTCCTCGTCGTGGCAGTCGGCGCAGGAGACGGTCTCGGCCTTCTTCGGGTGCGGGTGCTTGTCATACCCGTCGTGGCACTCCGCGCACCCGCGCGAGGCGTGGACGGACCGCCCGTAGAGGTCCTTGTCGACAAGGAGGCGCCCGATATCGCGCGACGGATCCTGTCGCGCCTTCTCGAGCGCCTCCCTGTCGGAGTGGCACTTGAGGCACGCCTCGTCCCCTTCGCCCGCCGCGGCCGGGAGGAGACAGAGGAGCAGAGCAACCGCGGCTGAGGCGGCCCGCATGGAGGGGATTTCTGGGGGTCCGGGGGACCCGGCGACCGGCTAGCCGCCGCCCTCCTTGTACTGGTCCGCGTAGGAGACGTGCGGGTTGTGGCAGTTGGTGCAGTTCGTCGTGGTCTTCACGATGAACTTCGCCTCGCCCTCGTTGAACTTGTCGCGCTTCTCGTCGAGCACCTTCTGGCCCGCTTCCTTGTGCTTGCTGCCGGGGCCGTGGCACGCCTCGCACTGGACGGCGAGCAGGTTCTCGGAGGCCGTCGCGTCGACGAAGCCGCCATCCTTGCCGTAGCCGGTCACGTGGCAGGAGATGCAGGCGCGGCCCTTCTCGTCCTTCTGCGACGGATCGCGGTACTTCTCGGGGAGGTTTTCCCACGCGGAAGCGTGCTTCATCTTCTTCCAGGCGCGATCCTCCTTGATGTGGCACTTCTTGCACGCGGACGCACCGATGTAGGTGGCGCCCGCCGTCGGGTCGCCCGCCGGTGTGTCCTGTCCGGTGACACCCGCCGACAGCGCGAGGACACCGGCGAGGCCGGCCAAGAGAAGCATCAACCTGCGCATGGACTCTCCTTCCGGCGCCGCCGCGGCCGGCGCCCGATGGACTTGCGTTCCCGCGGTTCGGTCACCCCAGAACTTCGCAAATGACGCGCCGTCGGGCAAGAAGCGGTCCGGCGTTTGTTCTATGCTGGGTGCGGATGCTCATCGTCTGCAAACCGGACCTTCCGGAGGCCGATTTCCAGCGGGTGGCCCGGAAAATCGAGCTGTTGTCGTTTCCCCTGCGCTGGGCGCGCCGGGCAGGCCGCCTCGTGCTCCTTCTGGAGCGGGCCCGAGGCGACCAGGAGGAGGTGCGGGATCTCGTCTCGGACCCGGCGATCGACTACGTGCTCGCCGACCCCTCGGAACGGGAAATCGCGCGGACGTTCGCGCGAAGGGACGTGCTGGATCTCGCGCTCGCGAGCACGGGCGTGCTGGTCGCCGCGGCGCTTCTCGGACCCCTCGCGCTCTATCTTGGTGCACCCGCGGGCGGCCGGACTACCCGCGGGGACATCGCGCTCGGCAAGGCGGACCTGATCCCCGTCAACGGCGCCCGGACGAAGCTCGTCCACGGCGAGGAGTACCTCGTGGTGCGCCCGGAGGAGGGGGAGTTCGTCGCGCTCTCCGCGACCTGCCCCCACTCCCGCGTCTGCCTCGTCGAGTGGGACGAGAAGCGGCGGCAGGTCGTCTGCCCCTGCCACCGCGGCGTGTTCGACCTCCAGGGGAACGTGATCTCCGGCCCGCCGCCGGCGCCGCTTCGCCGCCGCGAGGTGGTCGTCCGCGACGGGCAGATCTACGTGCGGGGAACCTGATGGCGGCCGAGACGAGGCGGATGCGCCGGACGCTCTTCGGCGCGCGCTCCCGGATCCACGCGTTCCTCTCGGCGCTCGGCCGCGTGCGCGTCTCGCCGCGCTACCGGGGGCTCCGGTGGACCTCCGCGATCATCCTGCTCCTGTTCCTCGTCGAGCTCGCGACGGGCATCCTGCTCTCGCTCTACTACTACCCGGAGCCCGACGGCGCGTACGAGACGCTGCGGTTCCTGCAGGGCACCGTGAGCGGCGGGTGGCTCATGCGGAGCGTCCACGCGTGGGCCGGCGAGCTCCTCCTCGCCACCGTCCTCCTGCACCTGGGCACCGTCTACTTCCGCCGCGCCTACGCCCACCCCCGGGAGTACGAGTGGGTGGTCGGCGGCCTCCTGCTCCTCGCGACGCTCGCCTTCCGCTTCACCGGCCGCCTCCTCCCGTGGGACGACTTCGGCCTCCGGACCGCGCGCTCGGGGCTCGACCTCCTGAGCACGATCCCGCTCCTGGGCCCGCTCCTCTCGACCTGGCTCCGCGGGGGCGACGACATGGGCGCGAACACGCTCTCGCGCTTCTTCACGACGCACGTGCTGATCCTGCCCTGGTTCGTCGCCGCGGCGACGGCGTTCCATTTCTACCTCGTGCGGCGGCACGGGCTCTCGGACGGGGGGCGGGGCGCATGATCCTGCTCCTCAGGCACGACGCGAGCGAGGACTCCGTCCGCGAGCTCAAGGACGCGGTCCATGCGCTCGGGCTCTCGACGACCCCGCTCGACGACGGGCGCGGGCGCGCGCTCGAGGTCGTCGGCGCGGATCCGAGCCGGGTCCTCGGCCTCCGGGACATGGCCGCCGTCGGGGAGATCCTCACGCGCCGGACGCCCTTACACGGCGGCGAGCCCGTCTGGCCGCACTTCACGCTCCGGTTCTCGATCGTCACGCTCCTCCTCCTCGCGCTGCTCTCGATCCTCTCGGGGTACTTCCCCGCGGGGCTCGGCGACCAGGCGAGCGTCACCGCGCCCCCGGGGCCCCCTGCCGTCGAGTGGTACCTGCGGCCGATGCTCGGGCTCCGGGACCTCCTCGGGCCCTTCGCGCGGGTCGCGGC
>WYBS01000123.1 GCA_011525755.1 Planctomycetaceae bacterium | reverse complement strand
GGTACCGCTCGACCGCGACGAGCGCCTCGGCCGGAGCGCGCATCCCGCTCCCGAGGTTCCGGTAGTAGTGGCCGCTCTCCATCCCGAGGTTGAAGTGGAAGTCCCTCGCGGTGATCCCCGGCACGGCCTCCGCGGCGGCTTCGACGGTCGCGTCCGCCTCGCCGCGGTTCCCGGGAAGGAGCGTCATGCCGAAGTAGGCGCTGACCCGCGGGAGCCGCGCGGCGCGGATCGCCCGCATCGCCTCGCAGGCGCGCGCGTGGGCGCCCTCGCGGCCGCGGAGCCGGTCGTGGGTCTCCGGCGGGCCGTCGAGGCTGATCGTCACGAGGACCTTCGGAACGCCCGCCTTGACGAGCCTCTCGCAGCCGTCGATCAGCCGGTCCGGGAAGTAGCCGGTCGTCGGGAACGTCACGAGGCAGACCCGCGGAAGCCCCTTGCCGAGCTCGTCGAGGATCGCGGGGAGGTCCGCGCGCTGGAAGATCTCGCCGCCGCTGAGGTTCGTCCAGGCGGCATGGCGCGCCGACGCGAAGAACCTCCCCCACTCCTCGGGCGAGAGCTCGCCCTCCTGCGGGTTCCGCCAGATCGAGCAGAAGGTGCACCGCGTCGGGCAGCGGCTCGAGAGGATGAGCGTGAGCTTGTACGGGAGGCCGCCCTTCGTCGTGCCACGGCGCACCGCCGCCGCGAGGGAGAGATACCGTCCTACCGCCCGCATCCGCTGTCGATGGTGAGGATCTCGTTCCGGAGCCGGTCGTCGAGGACAAGCCCGTCCTGCGCCGCGACCGCCGGGATCGCCGCGAGGATCTCCTTGCCTTTCGCCGTCCAGGTCGCGTCCTTGAAGAGCGAGCCGATCGTGCAGGCGCAGCGGCCGGCGTAGACGAGCGCCCTCAGCCTCTGGACGGGATCGGCCGTGGCTTCCACGTACTCCTGGTAGGCGCGCTCGAGCTCCGCCCGGTTGAAGTCCTGGTCCCGGAGGACCGCGCGATAGAAGCGGGCCTGCGCGCGGACGTAGGGGTAGCTCGCCCCCTTCGCCTCGAGCTTCCCGACCGTCTCGAGCACCCAGTCGAACCCCTTCCGCGCCTCCCCCGGCTGCTGGCCGCGGACGCGGATGCTGTCCGCGAGCCGGAAGACGACCCGGACGCCCGTGTCGTCGAACCCGTAGCGCTCCTTGAGGAAGTGCGCGGCCCTGAGCCCCGTCTCGATCGTCGGGCCCGGCGAGTCGTTGCCGACGACGAGGTCGGCCGCGAGCTGGACCATCCGCTCGGCCGTGTGGCGCGTCTCCTCTTCGGTGATCCGGCCGATCCCCTGCCTCTGGAGGAGGAAGGCCGCGCCGTACGCGCCGAACGCGTTCCGCGCGATCTCCTTCTGCGGGTCCCCCGCCTGGGCGACGAGGAAGAGAAGGTCCCCGAGCTCCACGTAGACCTGCGTCTGCTCGGCCGGGTAGGAGTTCCTCAGGTAGAGCTCGTAGCGCGACGCGGCGTGCGACGCGATCCGGCGGGCGGAATCGGCGTCCCCCTTGAGCAGGTACTCCTGCGCCTTCTGCGCCGCGAGCGCGGCCTCCTCCCAGATCAGCCGGTGGCTCTTCGGAGCGACGCGCCTCCCCGCGGCGGCGAGCGTCTCGTCGTCCCGCCAGTCGCCGATCCGGGCCACGGTGAGCACCGCGAGGAGCGCGAGCGCCGCGGGCATCCAGCGGACCGCGAGCGGTCGCGTGCGCTCCGCGAGCTCCCCGAGAAGGAACGAGAGCCCCATCAGCGGGAGGTAGAGGAACCGGTCCGCGGTGGGGATCTTCAGGGGCACGAACACGTTGTGCACGGGCACGAGCGCGACGAGGAACCACAGGGCGCCGAGCCGGACGCGCGGGGAGCCGCGGACGACCGCGTACGCGAGCGCAGAGAGGACGGCGAGCCCGAGGAGGACGCCGGGGTGGAAGGGCGTCTGCCGCACCTGGACGACGGCGTCGAAGGTCGGCCCGTACGGGAAGAGGACGGTCGCCGCGTACCAGCCGACGCCCGCCGTCATCGTCCACACGGCGGAGAGGATCGACCCCCCGATCGGCTCGCCGACCTGCTCCATCCTCGCGCCCGCGACCTCCGCGCGGAAGAGGAGGAAGGCGAGGACGAGGGCCGCCGCGGGCACCGCTCCGGCGAGCACGGTCCTTCGCCACGCGCCGCCGGAGAGCCGCTCCGGCCGCACGCAGAGGTCCCACGCGATCCAGAGCCCCGGCAGGACGACGGCGTGCTCCTTGCTGAAGAGCGCGAGGACGAGCGACAGGAGCGCGACGAGCCGCCGGTCCGCCGCGTACGCGAGCACCGACGCGACCGAGAAGAGCCCGCACCACGCGTCGCCGAGCGAGCAGACCCATGCGGTCACCTCGACGGTTACCGGCGAGAACGCGAAGAGGAGCGCGCCGGCGGCGCCCCCGAACCCCCCGAGCCCCGCCCTCAGGAGGAGCAGCGCGAGGAGCGCGGCCGTCGCGGCATGGAGGACGACGCCCGCCATGTGGAACGGCGCGGCGCTCTCCTTCCCCGCCAAGGTCGTGATCACGGCGTACGAGAGCGTGCGGACCGGCCGGTAGATGTCGGTCGTGGGCGACTGCGGCGCGAGGGTCGAGAGGTCGGTGAAGAACCGGAGCGGGTTCCCGATCTCCTCGATCGCCGTGTTGTTCACGACGTAGCGGTAGTCGTCGTGGAAGACGAACCCGCCCCACTTCGCGCGCGCGTGGACGAGCAGCGCGAGGATCCCGACGAGGAGGGCGAGCCGGAAGGGCGTCACCGAGGCCCTAGGCCCCCGCCTCGGCGCGCCGCGCGGCGAGGAGCGAGAGCGCCGCCCGGACGACCGGCTCCGCGTCGATCGCGGCGATGCAGACCGGGTTCCGGCAGCGGCTCGTCTTGTAGTTGAAGTTGGTGATGCAGGGGCTGCACGGCGGCGCGTCGTAGAAGGCGACGCTTCCCTGCGAGAGCGGCCCGTAGAGCGCGGGCGAGTTCGGGCCGTAGAGGCCGAGCACGGGCACGCCGAGCGCGGACGCGAGGTGCACGGGCCCCGAGTCGTTCGAGACGAGCAATCGCGCCCGCGCGAGAAGGGCAACGAGCTCCTTCAGGTCGAGCCTTCCCGACAGGTCCCAGACGTCGCGCTCCGATGCCTCCATGACCTCGCGCGCGAGCGCCGCCTCGCCGCGCCCGCCCGTCACGGCCACGACCGCCTTCGCCTCGTCCACGAGACGGCGCGCGACGAGGCCGAAGCGCCGCGTGGGCCAGCGGCGACCGTGGAAGTTGTCGCCCGATCCCGGGTGGAGGATGACGAGGGGGTGCGGGGGCACGCCCCGGAGCCGGCACCACCCCTCCACGCGCGCCGCCGCCGAAGGATCGACCGCGAGCCCGCCGGGACGGTAGGCACGCTCGCGGGCGCCCGCCGCCCGCGCGAGGTCCAGGTAGCTCTCGCCCGTGTGGCGCGTGTCGTCGTAGGGCACGCGCACGTCGGCGAGCGCCGCGCGGCGGAGCCCCTTCGTGTCGAACGCAATCACCTGCCTCGCCCCCGAGAGGTGGAGGAGCGCCTGCGACGCCCGGACGTAGTGCTCGAAGTCGAGCGCGAGATCCGGGCGCGAGGCGCGGAGCGTCCCCGCGGCGCGCAGCAGGTCGAGGCACGCGCCGGAGACCGGCGTCATCCGCACCGCGAGCGCCCGGTCCGCGACCCCCTCGAAGAGCGGCTCGTTGCCCCGGAGCGTCACGACGGTGAGGCGCGCGCCGGGATACCTCGCCTTGAGTCCCCTGAGCACGGGCAAAAGGAGCGCCGCGTTCCCGATCCCCCAGAACTTCACGGCCACGATCTCCCGCACGGCCCGGAGCCTCGGGTAGCCGCCGACGACGTCGGAGGCCGCCTTCCACGGCCTGAGGGCGCCGAGCAGGGCGCCGCCGAGCATGCGGTCGAGGAGCTTCGCCCGCGAGACGCTCATGGGGCAGCCTCCGCGGATGCGGGGGCGCCTGCCCCCGCCGCCTCGGCCGCGCCGCCGGAGGAGCGTCCCGCGAGGCGCCCGAGCGCGAGGTTCATCTCGGTGTGGCAGTTCCAGTAGCAGGCGCGGCAGCTCGCGAGCGCCTCCCTCGCCTTCCGGTAGGTCTCGGAGCGCCAGAGCGCCCGCACGTCGCCTTCCCCCACCGGCTTCCGCGCCGCGTTCAAGGGGACGCAGGGATAGACCGCGCCGTAGCAGTCGACGACGATCGACGTCCTCGGCGCGTGGCACTTTACCGGGTTCGGCCGGCCCTCGAAGGCCCGGGCGAAGAGCGCGAGGTATTCGCGCGAGTTGTCGAGGAGCGGATCCTTCGACGCGGCGAGACGCGCGGCCGCCTCCGCGGCGCGGCGGTCCTCCTTGGCGACGCCGCCGCTGGGTGTGTGCACGGGCAGGAAGCCCACGCGGTCGACGCCCATGTCGCGCGCGCGGGCGAGGAGCGCTTCCGCGCCGCCGGCGTTGCCGGGGCCGAGCGCGCAGGTGAACGCGACGCGGTAGGGGCGGCGGGGAAGGGAGACGAGACGCGCGGCCGCGCGGAGGACCCGGGTGAACGACCCCGGGCGGCCGCGCAGCCGGTCGTGCGTCTCCGCGTCGGGACCGTCGAGCGAGAGGTTCACCGACGCGAGGCCCGCGTCCGCGAGCGCCCGCGGCGTTCCCTCCGCGACGAGCGAGCCGTTCGTGTTCAGGTGCATGAGCAGCCCTCGCTCGGTCCCGTGGCGGATCACGTCGACCGTGTCCCCGCGCAGCAGCGGCTCGCCGCCGGTCACGCCGACGCCGAGGACGCCGAGATCCCGGAACGCGTCGAGCACTCCCCGGAGCCCCTCTGCATCGAGCTCCCGGCGGCGGTCGCCGCGGGAGGGAAGGTCGCACATCGCGCAGTCGAGGTCGCACCGGTAGGTGACGATCAGCGTGCCGAGGAGCGGCCGCGCCTCGCCGAGGAGCGCGCCCACGCCCGAGCGCAGGGCGCGGAGCGGCCACATGAGGTCCCCGGCACGAAGCCTCCGCAGCAGGAGGTCGCCGTAGAGCCGCCTCACCGCTCGAACCTCGGGCCCGCGACGGGGCTCTCGTACTCGCCGCAGTCCCTGCAGATCTCGGGGAAGGAGCGGCGGAAGTGCGCGCGGCGGAACGCCCGCATCTTCCGGTTGTTGAGGATCTCCTGGAGCGGCGCGTCGTCGATGTGGCCGACGACGGCGTCGCCCTCGGGATCGGCGCAGCAGACCGTGACGCGGCCGTCGGCGAGCACGACGAGGCTCCCGCGGCTCGGCTCGCGGCACGGGTGGCGCCGCGCCTTCGTCATGAACTGCGGGATCGCCTGGATCCGGTCGGCGACGCCTTTCCACGCCGCGCGGAGCTCCCGCCACTTCGCCTCGGTGAGGCGGTTCACGACCATCGACACGTCGAGGGCGAGCTGGCTTCTCCGCTCGTCGCGCAGGCGGCGGAGCCGGAGGAGGTTCTCCCGGAGCGGTGCCAGGTCGACGCCCCGGATGCGGCGGTGCGTCTCCGGGTCGCCGTCCACGGAGAGCGTGAGCCGCGCGAGCCCCGCGTCGAGCAGGCGCCGCGCCCGCTCCTCGGTGAGGAGCGTCCCATTCGTCGTGATCATCGTGCGGACGCCGCGCTCCGTCGCCGCCGCGATCATGTCGGGCAGCTCCCTGACGAGGAGCGGCTCGCCCCACTGGAACGGCAGCACGAACTCGAGACCCGGGTTCTTGTCGAGGAAGCGGACGAAGGTCGCGAGATCCTGGCGCGCGCGCGGGCGGCGCATCCCGTTGTTCACGGGGCAGATCGTGCACGAGAGGTTGCAGGCGTTCGTGACCTCGAAGTTCGCGCTCACGAGCCGGTAGCCGCTCTCGCGGCGGAGACGGAAAAGCGCCTCGTTCCAGACGGCGAGCCGCGCCGCGCGCCAGGAGCCGTACTTGGTCGCGATGAGGGACGTAAGCTCGGGGCGCCGCAGGTAGAGGCGGGCCGCGAAGGGCGCGAGCCATCCGCCGGGGCCTGCAGCCGGCGGGCGCCCTGCGGTCAGGAGAGCTGCGATCCTCCTCAAGCCGGGCCTCCCCGCGCGTCCCGCGAGCGGGTTCCGGTTCCGCGGTCCCGCGGGCCTTGCATCCTGGAGGCCACCGGACGCTCCGGCGGCCTCCAGGGGGATCGAATCCATGCTACGGCGTGAACGTGACGCGCAGCTCCGCGATCGCCGGGACGCCCTCCGGCGCCGTGTCGAGGTTGCCACGCGTGTTCTCGAGTCCCGGGGTTCCGGGGTCGTCCGCGATCGGGAGCAGCGCGCCGCCGGCCGGCGCGAACCCGAGGGGCGCCGGGCCCAGCAGCACGTTCCCGTCGGTCGAGATCAGCGTCGGATCGAAGACGATCCTCACGCGCACGAATCGCTTGCCGAGCGAGCCTGCGCCCGGCGGGAGCACCTCGTTCATCTGGTAGGCCACGGCGACCGGATCCGTCGACGGGACCTCGTGCGTGAAGCCGATCCCCGGATCGAGCGTGAAGCTGCCGTCCGGGGCCTCGACCGTCGCGACGTCGGGCAGGCCGCCCGCGCCCGCCTTGACCGTGTCGATGAAGATGCGCATGGTCCGCAGCGCCGGCGTGCCTGCCGAGTACGGGAACCGCGGGGCGTTCCAGAGGATGAGCGCGCTGTCGTAGGACGTCGAGTCGGAAAGCGTGTCGAAGCACTCGGTCACGATCTGGGTCGGTCCGAACATCGCCTCGCGCGGCTCGTCGCCCCAGATGCCGAAGGCGATCGTCACGACACCGCTCATCTCGGCGAAGTCCTTCTGCTCGTCGAACGAGAGGCCGGGCCGCGACGGGTCCGGCGTCAGGAACACGTTCGGGTTGCCGAGCACCTCGCCCGGCCCGAACCCGTTGCTGTCCGCCATGTAGATCTTGCCGCCGCCGCCCGCGCCGCCCGCGTCCGCGGCGTTGCGGTCGCCGGCCTCGATGAACGGCGAGTTGCCGCCCAGCTTGCCGAAGGCGTACATCTCCATGGCCCTCACATCCACGGCGCCGCCCGCGACGATCGAGATGCCGCCGCCGCCGCCGCCGCCGCCCGCCTCGCCCTGGCCCTGGTCGCCGTCGAGGACGGGGACGGGCGGGCTGCCGCTGACGAAGGCCTCGTTGTAGGTCGAGCCGCCGCGACCGCCCACGCAGCGGAAGATCGCGGCCCAGATCACGTCGTCACCCGGATCCATGGGATCCCCGACGTCGATGGAACCGAGCGTCAGATCGCCGCGGCAGGCGAAACCGAAGAAGCCGCCGCCGCCGCCGCCGCCGCCGCCGCCGTCATCGCGCTCGTCGGCCACGCCGTTCTCGAAGAGCTGGGAAGTGCCGCCGCCGTCGTCGTCGCCCGCGCCGCCGCCGCCGCCCGCGCCGCCCGAGCCGAGGATGCCCTCCTCGGTGAAGCCCGCGGCGAGCGTGCCGACCTGCTGGCCGCCGCGGCCGTGGTCGGTGATGCCCGGCGTCGTGCCGTTGCTGTCGCCTCCGTTGGAGCCCTCCGACTGGGTACCGCCGCCGCCGCCGCCCTGGAAGTTCGGGAAGACGTCGGGGTCGCCATCGGAGTCGGTGTCCGCCTTGAGCACGTCCTCGTTGTAGAGACCGCCGCCGCCGGTGGACATGCCGGAGAGGCCCGCGACGCCCTCGCTCAGCTGGCTCAGCGCGCCGATCACGTTGTACGGCACGCCGCCGTTCTCGCCGTCGAGGAGCGACTGGTCGCCGAGGGAGGAGGCGCCGCCGTGGCCGCCGTAGCCGCCGCCGGGCCCGCCGGCGCCGCCGAGGCCGCCGGGGTTCCGGCCGAACGTCCCCGGGCCGGACCCGTCGTTCGGGCCGTTGAAGCCGAACTCGCCGTCTCTCCCGTCCACGTCCACCGCGCCGGTGATGACCGCGTCGTCCTCGACGAGGATGATCAGGGGGTAGAGGCTGTCGTCGCGGTTCGCCTTGCGCGCCGTGACCAGCGGCTTCCCGCCCGCCGTCTGGAGCAGATCGAAGCGGTTGTAGTGGTAGACGATCGGGCCGGTCGTGGCGTTGCCCGTGAAGAGCTCCACGGTCTGCGCGCCGTCGAGGAAGAAGTCCACCTTCCCCGGCTCGCCCGGCGCCGCCGTCGTCCCGTTCGTGGTGCCGGCCGGGTCGGACGGGCCCGTGGCGCGGCCCGCGAGCGGGCAGATGATCGGCGTGGCGCCGGTGTTCGTGCCGCCGCGCAGGCGCATCGCCTGGGGCACCGCCCGCGCGGGATCGTTCGGGTCATAGCCGTTGTCGTAGCGCACCTCGGCGCCGGTCCAGAAGGCCGTGTCGCCCCAGTTCGCGCTCGTGTACTGCGTGCTCGGCGAGGCGGTGCCCACGTAGTCCGCCGAGAGGCCGCCGAGGAACGGCGCGACGTGCTGCGGCAGGAGGTTCGAGTCGTGGTTCGCCGTGCCGAGCCCGCCGTAGTCCACGAACCCGTTGCCGTCGTCGTCCCCGAAGGTCAGGGTGACGTCGGTCGGCAGCGACGGGGACGAGACGGTGCTGAAGCTCAGCTCGAACGTGCCGCTCGCTTCGCAGCCCGACGTGCCGCGCGGGTTCACGAGCGGGTTGCCCGCGAGGTCCGTGAACTGCGTGAGGCTGAGCACGTAGCGCCCCTGCGGGACGGACGCCTGGTCGAACGCGGAGTCCGCGTCGAAGACCGTGATCTGGAGCTTCACCTCCGACCGGTCCTGCGTGAAGAACATGAAGAGGTCGAACGTCTCGCCGCCGAGGTTCACGTTGCGGATCGACACGTTCTGCGCGCGGATGCGCCACGGGCTGATCGGCTCCGAGAAGAGGAGCGTGATGGGGTCGAGCCGCACGAACGCGGTGCCGAGCCCCTGGACGATGCCCGTGATGGTCCCGAACCCGCTCTCGCCCTCGGCCGGATCGCTGTCGATGACCTGCGGCGCGGTGAGCGCGCCCGGGAACGCGGGGATCGGGTTGCCGAAGCTGTCGAGGATCGGGTTCCCGAACGCGTCGCGCTGGAGGCGGTCGCACTCGTCATTCCCGAGGCTGTTCGAGTAGTCGAACTCGTCGATGAAGAAGCGGTAGAGCTGGGGCAGGTTCGGCTCGGCCGGGATATCGCCGGGCGCCGGGAGGATCGTCGAGTTGAGCGTCGTGAAGAACTCGATGAAGCTGACCACGTTCGGGTCGCCCTCGATCGTGCGCACCGGCTCGATCACGTCGGGCGACGCCGGGACCTCGATCGCGTAGGTGAAGCCGATGCGGAGGCCCGCGTCGGTGAGGTCCGCGCGGCGCGGGATACGCGGCCGGAAGACCACCACGTCCCCGGTGACCTCGAAGTCGCCGATCGCAGGAGCGCCCGGGTCGGGCTGGTCCGTGGTGGTGGTCGTCGTGAAGATGCGGATCGTGTCCGCCGTGACCGTGTCGGCGTCCACCGGCGCGCTGAAGCGGAGCTCGAGCGGCGCGTTCAGGGCCACGCCGCCGAACCCGGGCGAGAAGTTGAAGAGGAGCACGGCGAGCGGCGGAATCCCGCCGCCGCCGCCACCGCACGAGCCGAGCCCGCTGGCCAGCAGCACGAGGCACGCGATGCGGGCGCCCGCCCGTCCGAGAAGTCTTGCCGAAGTCGTCATGTGCTCACTCCCAAGCGCGCCCGCCGCAGCGGGGCCGTTCACTCGAGTCCACCGTAGCGCCTCACGGGATCAGGAAGGGCATCTCCAGGATGTCGATGCGCGGCCGGCCGCCCGTGAAGAGGTTGGCCCGCATGATGCAGTTCCAGCGGATGAAACGGTGCCCGTCGATGGCCTGGATGTTCGGCGTGAAGGGCACGTCCTCCACGATGCCGTCGTGCGAGCCCGACCATGTCAGCTCGATCGAGGCGCCGCCCGACTGGACGAGCGGGCTCACGATCGGGGAGAGGAAGTCGACGTCGGCGACGCCGGAGTCGTAGTAGAGCGACCGCGCGTCCGACCGGAGCTTCGCGAGCTCAAACTCCATGACGTGCACGAACGGAGCCGGGTTGGCGACCGTCGCCGGGATCGGACCCGGATCGGCAGAGTCCCCGCCGTACGTGGAGTCCATCTGCCGCTGGCCGATCGAGTTGTTGTTCAGCGAGCAGCCCGCGAAGTTGAAGCAGCTGCAGATGCCGAACGCCGCGTCGAGGGCGAGGAAGGTGCGGAAGGTCTGGTACGTGTTGCCCATCGCCGCCTCGACGTCGACCAGCAGGTCGTTCTGGCCGTCGAAGTCGAAGAAGATGTCGAGCGCCGGCCAGTTGAGATAGCCGTTGTTGATGCCGCCGCCGTTGACGTCCGCGGCCTGGGGCACCGTGTAGTCCTTCTTGTTCACGAGCGTGACGAAGCCGTCCACGTCGAACTGCTCCGTCATGCCGGCGTTCGTGAGGTCGGTGCCGGTCTTCTTGTGTCCGAGACGCATGATCACGCCGGGATACGTGGCCGCGAACGTGGCGTCGCTGTCCGGCCCCCACGCGATGCGGACGACCGTGCCGCGGGCGCCCAGCTCAGGCTGCCGGTAGAGGTTCAGCTGCCGGCGACCGGCCGAGGCGGGCGGGTTGCCGATCCCGATGATCGAGTCGGATCCGACGAGCGGGTTCTGCGTCGGGCAGTAGTCCTCCTCGCCGGGGTTCGGGTTCATCGTCATGAGGTTCGGGCACCCGGGGGTCGCGCACGGCGGGTTGTCGATCGCCGTCGTCCCGAGCGACACGGTCGTCAGGACGTTGATGTTGACCCGCTGGTTGCGCTTCGTGATCTGCTGCCCGACGAGCGCGAACGGGAACTCCGGGTCGTTGCCCCAGAGCGCGTCCGTGAACGCCGTGTTCCGCTTCGTCGTCGTGAGGAAGTCCTCCTTGAGGAGGCCGAACGTCTGGGCGTTGGGGTCGAACTGCGTGTCGAACTGCCCGAAGAACGTGAAGTTCTGCACCTTGTTGCCGCCGAGGTCCGCCGGCAGGTTGTTCGGGTTGAACGTGCTCGGGGCGTCCGGGTCGATGAAGTTGACGAGGATCTTGAAGGGCCCCTGCCCGAACCCGAAGACGGGTTGCATCGTGTAGCGCGTCAGCGACCCGTCGTAGAAGACGAGGCTCGGGATGTCCTGCTGGTAGATCGACGACGGCGCCGTCGGCGTGTTGTTCGTGAGGAAGATGTTCTTGCCGAGCGTGAAGGTGCCCGGGTCGACCGGCTCGCTGAAGACGACCGTGACCGCCGCGTTCGGCGGGACCTGGCCGATGTTGTTCGGGCCCGGCGTGAAGTCGAGCGAGAGGACGCCCGGAGGGCCGGGGACCGGATCGATCCAGCCCGCGCCCGTCACGAACGTGATGATGTTGTCGCCCGAGGCGATCGCGATCGGGTTCCCCTCGATGTTCTGGAGGAACTGCTCCTTCGGCTGGCCGTCGTTCGGGATCTTCAGCTTGATCTCCACGAGGACCTGCTCGCCCGCGGGGAAGCCGAGGGCGTTGCGACCGCCGTTCGCGGCGACGGTCGGGTCGAACTCGACCGTGTCGCCGGTCGTCAGGAAGGCCCCCTCGGGCCGCGTCTGGAACGTGCCGCCGATGCGGACGACGATCGACTGGTCGTCGACCGACTCGGGCAGGACCTGGGTGTTGAAAAACATCCGGACCACGCGGTTGCGCGGCACGGAGCTCTCGCCGTCCG
This sequence comes from Planctomycetaceae bacterium, assembly GCA_011525755.1. Taxonomy (GTDB): domain Bacteria; phylum Planctomycetota; class PLA2; order PLA2; family PLA2; genus PLA2. The sequence goes on along the minus strand of WYBS01000123.1, from coordinate 30,603 downwards.
CAGGCTCGAGGCGGACGAGTGCGAGCTCGTCCGGATCGTAGCTGGGCGGCGCCCCGCCGGCGTTCGAATCGCAGGAAGACAGCTGGAGGAGACCGACAACCCCGATCACCGCCAGAGCCCAAGCCGAACGACCTCTCATAGGAACCACTCCTTCTTTGCCGATCCGCCTCGCGAGGAGCCCCCCTCGAGGCCGCCCGCCCAGTGGGCGGCCGCGGAGTCCCGGAAAGTTACGAAACCCGCCGGGCCGTGTAAACAGGCCACCTGTCCGGAGGCCGAATTCACGCAAGTTGAGGGCACAACAGACCTTGCGCTGGATAACGCAAGCGCCGTTCCCAACCCGGCACGTGGGGGGCACGACGTTACTCGTTTACCGACAACACGTTATGCGATGAGGTCAGCTCGGGCCGGCGGGTTCGTGCGCTTCTGCTACAGCAGGTGCGCTCTAAAGCACCGATCCTTGGGGGGTCCGGGGGCCTTGCGGGGGCGTCAGAAGCGCCGGAGGCTTCTGCCGGCCACGACCCCGACGACACGCCCGCGGAGCCTTCGCCCCTTGAAGGGGCAGTTGCGGCTCCGGCTCCGGAAGCGCGCCGGAACCACCTCCCATTCCGCGTCCGGGTCGATCAGGTTGATCGAGGCCCGCCTCCCCGTCGCGACGGCGGGCGCCTCGATGCCCGCGATCGCGGCCGGTCCTTCGACGTAGAGGCCGAGAAGACGCTCGAGCGGCATCCGGCCGGTGGCCACGAGCGCGGTGTGCGACACGGCGAACGAGGTCTCGAGACCGATCGCCCCGAACGGCGCGCGGTCGAGCGGCGCGGCCTTCCGGGCCGGCGCGTGCGGCGCGTGGTCCGTCGCGATCGCGGTGATCGTGCCGTCGAGGAGCGCCCCCACCACCGCGTCCACGTCGGCGCGCGACCGCAGGGGCGGATTCATCTTGAAGTCGGTGTCGCCCTCCGGGATCTCGTCGTACGTGAGCAGCAGGTGGTGCGGCGTCGCCTCGGCCGTCACCGGCGCGCCGGCCCGCCTCGCGTGCCGCACGATCTCCACGGAGCCCATGGTCGAGACGTGGCAGACGTGCACCGGGAGCCGGGCTTCCACCGCGACGCCGACGTCGCGCGCCGTGCCGACGTCCTCCGCCCCGACCGGGATGCCCTTCGCGCGCAGGCGGACCGCGGCGCGCGCATCGACGGCGCCGTCGCCCGCGAGCCCGCGGTCCTCCGCGTGGACGAGGATCCGGAGCCCCTCCTCCTCGGCGCGCTCGAGCGCGCGCCGGAGCGTTCTTCCGTCCTCGACGGGGAGCCCGTCGTTCGAGAGCGCGCCGGCGCCCGCGGCCTTCAGCGCCGCGAAATCCGTGAGCTCCGTCCCCCGGAGCCCCCTCGTGACCGCCGCGACCGGATGGAGCGAGAGCGGCGAGAGGCGCCTCGCCCTCGCGACGAGGTCCGCCGTGAGCGACGCCGCGTCGTTCACCGGATCCGTGTTCGCCATGCAGAAGACGTGGTGGATCCCGCCCGCGGCCGCGGCCTCGAGGCCGCTCTCGAGCGTCTCGGAATCCAGGGCGCCGGGGTCGCGGAGGTGGACGTGGACGTCGACGAACCCGGGCGTCACGAGGAGTCCCCGCACGTCCTCGACCTCTGCGCCCGGCGGCGCCGGGAGACCCGCCTTTACCGCCTCGATGACGCCCTCGCGGACGAGCACGTCCGCGGGCGTGCGGCCATGGCACGTGACGACCGTGCCGCCGCGGAGCAGGAGCACGTCCGCCGTCCTCCAGGTCATGCGGCCCCCGCCGCGAGGAACACGCCCCAGAGGACCGCGTCGTCGTGAAGGGCGTCGATTTCCGGGACCGCCTCCCTGAGCCCGTGCGCGCCGGTGCCCGCGGCGACGACCGTGAGCGGCACGGGCGCGGCCTCGCGCGCGCGGCGGACGAGCTCGCGCGCGGCGCCGGCGACCGCCGCCTGGATGCCCGCGCGGATCGAGGCCTCCGTCGAGCGGCCGATGCCCGGCTCGTGGGGTGAGGGATCGACGCGCGGAAGCGCCGCGGTCCACTCGGAGAGAGCGCGCGCCATGAGGTCGGGGCCGGGGAGGATCGCTCCGCCGATCACGCCGCGCCCCCTGACCGCGACCGTCGCGACGAGGCACGTGCCCGCGTCGAGGAGGAGGATCCCGGGGGCCCCGGGGACGAGGTGCAGCGCGCCCGCGGCGCCCGCGACGCGGTCGAGGCCGCACGCCTCCGGCGGGTCGTACTCGACCCGAAGCGGCAGCGGCAGCTCCTCGCCGACGGCGAGGATCCTCCGCGCGCGGCGCAGCTCCGCGAGCGCGGGCGGGTTCACCGAGACGGCGGCGGCCTCATCCGCGGCGGGCAGCCGAAGGGGATCCGTGCCGAGCGGCACCCTCCCCCGCGCCCCCACCCGTCCCCCCTCGAAGACGGCGTACTTGATCGAGCCGTTGCCGACGTCGAGGGCGAGCAGCGTCACCGACGGAGGCCCTTGGCGGCGCGGCGCGTCGCGGGGTCGCGCGTGTCGTAGGTCTTCGTGATCTCGCGGCCGGCGCGGCGGAGCTTCACCGTGATGAGGTTGACCTTCCGCTTGAGCTCGCTCTTGACGACGTTCACCGCGTCGGACTGGTTCGTGACCGGCTTGCCGTTGATGCTGATGATGACGTCGTCCTTGCGGATGCCGAACTGGTTCGCGACCGACGCGTTGGCGATCCCGACCACGCGGATGCCCGAGACGTCGCGGTCGCGGTAGGTCTCCGTGCGCGTCTCCTCGAGGATCTTCTCGTAGTTCCGCTCGAGGTAGTCGACGCCCTCCGCCGTCGGCAGGAAGACGCCCTCCTCCTCGTCGAAGAAGGACCCGCTCGGCGGCTCCTGCTTCGCGACCACGGGCTCGGGCGGCGGCTGCGGCGCGACGGGCACCGGCTGCACCTGCTCCGGCCCGGCAGGCTGGTCGGGGCCCTTCGAGGGGATGCGCGGTCCCACGTACATCTTGTCCGTGGTGACGCCGCCCGTGGGCTCCGCGGCCGCGGGCTCCGCGGGCTTCGCCGTCTCCTTCACGGGCTCCTCGAGCTTCCAGCGGGCCTTCTGGATCTCGGACCCGTCGCACTTCATGTCGAAGAGGAAGTATGTGAAGCCCGGGTTCTCCGGATCGCGCTCGCAGCCGACGAACTGGTACTTGAGCGGCGTCGCGCGGTTCGGCCATTCGGGGCGCTCGACGAGCGCCTCGCCGAGCCGGATCGTGCGGACGTCGCCCGCGTCCGGCGACGGCTTCTGCTTCCACTTGAAGTTGATCGCGGGCACGAAGCCGCCCTCCTCGTACGGCGGGTAGATGACGATCGCGCCGATGATCTCGCCGAGCTTCTGGAGCTCCTTCTCGATGTCCAACTCCGGCTCCTCGACCTTCACGGGCTCGGCCTCGGGCCGCTCCTTCTGGAAGCGCCCGAGGGGGAGGTTGAGATCCTTCGTCTCGGCCCAGCGGCCGACGATCGGCTTCACCGGCGGCGAGAAGTCGGGGGCGGACCAGGCCGCTCCCATCTCGCGCGTGTGGCCCCAGAAGAGCAGCGCCGAGCCGAGGATGACGAGCACGGCGCCCGCCTTGGCGACGGTGAGGATGGTCTTCCAGAGCGCGACCGACATGGGAACCCTCCTATCTTACGACCGGATGCCCCATTGGACGAACGGGATCCCCTCCGGATTCCCGGGGTGAGGGGGCCCGGGGGAGAGGGTGGACTGGAGCGGGACGGCGCGTGCTGCGGCGCGGGCTCCATGACCGGCCGGCCCGCTTCGCGCCCCGGCATCGGGCGCCACGAACCGCCGGCCCGCCATGGCGCCCTTCGGGCGCCGCGCCGTGGCAAGATCCAGCCGCGCCGCGGCTAGATCTTGAAGTCGAAGTCGACCGTCGCGGCGCCCTTCGAGATGCCGCGCAGCTCGAGCTTCAGCTCGTCCGGGTTGTCGGCCGCCGCGAGCGCGTCCTCGTAGCTGATGAGGCCGTCCTTGTAGATCTGGACGATCGACTGGTGGAAGGTCTGCGTGCCGTAGTAGTGCTTGCCCTCGTAGATCGCCTTGTGCAGCTCGAGCGTCTTCCCCTCGCAGAGGAGGTCGCGGATCGTCGGGGTGGCGAGCATGATCTCCACCGCGGGGACGCGCGACTGGTCGTTCTTCCTCGGCAGCAGGCGCTGGGAGACGACCCCCTCGAGCACCTGCGAGAGCTGCATCCGCACCTCCTCGTGCTGGTGCGGCGGGAAGAAGCCGAGGATGCGCTCCACCGTCTGCACGGCGTTGATCGTGTGGAGCGTGGACATCACGAGATGGCCGGTCTCGGCCGCGGAGAGCGCCGCAGCCACCGTCTCCTGGTCGCGCATCTCCCCCACCACGAGCACGTCGGGGGTCTGGCGGACGACGTGGCGCAGCGCGGTCCCGTAGTCGTTCGTGTCGAAGCCGATCTCGCGCTGGTTCACCACCGACTTCCGGTCCACGAACACGTACTCGATCGGGTCCTCGACCGTGATGATGTGGCGCGCGAAGTTGTGGTTGATGAAGTTGATCATCGTCGCGATCGTCGTGCTCTTCCCGGCGCCGGTCGTGCCGGTGACGAGGACGAGACCGCGCTGGAGCGCGCAGAGCTGCTCGAGCTGCCGCGACGGGAGCGAGATGTCCTTCATCGTCGGCACGACCTCGTTGATGTGCCGGAAGACGAGGCAGAGCCGGCCCTGCTGGCGGAAGACGTTCGCGCGGAAGCGGCCGACGCCCGCGACCTCGTAGGAGCAGTCCACCTCGCCGTCGCGCTCGAACCGCGGCTTCAGCTTGTCGGGGACGACCTCCTCCGCCATCGTCTGGGCGAAGGCGTCCGGGATCTTGGTCTCCGAGACGAACTTGATCTTGCCCTGGATGCGCATGGCGGGCCAGCCGTTCGCCTTGATGATCAGGTCGCTCCCCTTCTCCTTGACGAGGATGCGGAAGAGCTCGCGCGTGTCCATGCCCGTTCCCGTGGCCTTTCCCGTGCCCTTGGCCGGCGAAAACAGGGCGGGCAGCCCCGCTAGAGACGCTCGACGATCGCCTGAACGAGCCGGGGCAGGCCCTCCCCGGTCACGCCGGAGATCGGCACCACCTCCCTATCGACTGCTGCGGAAAGCTCCTTAAGGAGCTCCCCGGGGGAGCCGATGTCGATCTTGTTCGCCACCACGATCTCCGGGCGCTCCTCGAGGCCGTGGCCGTAGGCAACGAGCTCGGCCCGGACCTGCCGGTAGGCGCCCACGGGATCGCCGGAGAAGAGGTCGACGACATGGACGAGCACCCGCGTGCGCTCGATGTGTCGGAGGAACTGGTGGCCGAGGCCGTGCCCCTTCGATGCACCCTCGATGAGGCCCGGGAGGTCCGCGAGGGTGAACGACCGGTACCCCGGCGCCGCGACGATCCCGAGGTAGGGCGAGAGCGTCGTGAAGGGGTAGTCCGCGATCTTCGGCCGCGCGCGGGTGAGCCGCGAGAGCAGCGTGGACTTGCCCGCGTTCGGGAGCCCGACGAGCCCCGCGTCCGCGAGGAGCTTCAGCTCGAGCGAGAGCCAGCGCTCCTCCCCCGGAGCCCCCTTCGTTCGCGTACGCGGCGCCTGGTTCTGGCTGTTCTTGAAGTGCGCGTTGCCGAACCCGCCCTTCCCCCCCTTCGCGACGAGCACGGTCGCCCCGGGCACGTCGAGGTCGCGGAGGAGGAGCCCGGTCTCGCGCTCGTAGACGATCGTCCCGACCGGCACCTCGACCTCGAGATCGTCCCCGCAGGCGCCGGTGCGGTTCGAGCCCTCGCCCGACGCGCCGTTGTCGGCGCGGAAGTGGATCTGGTCGGGCATGTCGGAGAACGTCGCGAGCTGGTGCGACGCGCGCAGCGTGACCGAGCCGCCGTCACCGCCGTCGCCGCCCGCGGGTCCGCCCTTCGGGACGAACTTCTCGCGGCGGAACGCGACGATGCCATCGCCGCCCTTGCCGCCGCGGACGCAGATCGTGTGTTCGTCCTTGAACACGGCGCGGGCCCTCGCCCGCCGGAGGCTACTCCGGGAGGATTTCCACGCGCCGGTTGGCGTGGAACTTCACGCGGCCGTGCTTCAGCGCGAAGAGCGTGTAGTCGCTGCCCACGCCGACGTTGCGGCCGGGGAGGAACTTGGTGCCGCACTGCCGCACGAGGATCGAGCCGGCCGTCACGACCTCGCCGCCGAACGCCTTGACCCCGCGCCGCTGCGCGTTGGAGTCGCGGCCGTTCCGCGTCGCGCCCTGTCCCTTCTTGTGTGCCATGGCTACGCCTCGATGGATTCGATCCGCACGCGCGTGTAGTGCTGGCGGTGGCCGATCTTCCTGCGGTAGTTCTTCCGCCGCCGGTACTTGCGGAAGACGATCTTCCTGCCCTTGACCTCGCCGAGCACCGTGCCGAGCACCTTCGCGCCCTCGAGCGTCGGGGTCCCGACCTTCGTGCCGGAGCCGTCGCGCACCATGAGCACGCGGTCGAAGGTGATCGACTGCTGCCCTTCGGCGTCCTTCAGGTCCACGTCGATGAGGTCGCCCTTCCTGACCGTGTACTGGCGCCCCTTGTCGTCGATGATCGCGTACATGGGAAGAGCCCTAGAACATAAGCGCTCCGCAGCCGTTGTCAAACCGCCGGGGAGCGGCGCCGGGGGGCCGAGGGGGTCCGGGGGCCAGGGGGGACGCCTTGCCCACGGCGCGGAGCCGGCCGGGATCTCGGCGGATCGGAGCCCCGGAGCCGCCCCATCATGCCGTTTCCACGGCCCACCCGTCCGGGGGGAGCGCCGGATCGGCCTCGACCGCGATCTTCCTGCCGGTCTCCTCCCCGAGCGCCTCGAGATGCCCCTTCCGGGTCCGCGCGAGCGCGTCGGCGACCTCGGGGCTCACCCGGGCCCGGATGCCGGCCCGCCCCCGCCGGGCCGCCTTCGCGCGCAGCTCCCGGAAGACGCGGAGGGCCATGTCCTCGGGGTGGACGAGGTCGCCCGCGCCGCCGCACCGGGGGCACGGCCGCCGGGGCGGGCCCGCCGCGGTCCGTTGCCGGGTCAGCGCGAAGATCCCGAAGTCGCCGAACCGGCCCGGCCGCACGCGGGCGCGGTCGCGGGCGAGCGCCTCCTTGAAGGCACGCTCCACCGCCTTGCCGTGCGCGGCGTCGCGGAGGTCGATGAAGTCGACGACGATGACGCCGCCGAGGTCGCGCAGCCGGATCTGGCGGGCGATCACGGCCGCGGCGTCGAGGTTCGTGCGGAGCGCCGTCTCCTCGAGCTCCTCCTCGCGCGTGCGGCCGGAGTTCACGTCGACGGCCACGAGCGCCTCGGTCGAGTCGAAGACCACCGAACCGCCACCGGGCAGTTTCACGCGGCGCGCGAGAAGCTCGTCCACCTGCTCCTCGACACCGTGCGCGTGGAACAGCGGCTCGCCGCCCGCATGCAGGCGCACCCGCTCGGCGAGCTCCGGCCGGATCGCGGCCATCGCCTCTCGCGCCCGCGCGAGCGCCTCCGGCGTGTCCACGACGATCGCCTCGAGCCCCTTGTCCACGAGGTCGCGGAGCGCGCGGCCGACGAGATCGCTCTCCTCGTAGAGGAGCGCGGGTGCGGCCTCGCGCGCCGCCCGCTCCTCGATCGAGGCCCACACCCGCGTCAGCTGGCGGAGGTCGCGGAGGAGCTCCCTCGACCCGCGGTCCGCCGCGGCGGTCCGCACGATGAGCCCGCCGCCCGCGCGCCGCTCTAGGCTCTTCGCGATCTCCTTCAACTTCGTGCGGTCGTCGCCGTCGCCGATCCGCCGGCTGACGCCGCCGCCCGGCGAGAACGGGAGGAGCACGAGGAAGCGGCCGGGCAGGCTCGGGTCGGCGGTGAGCATGGGCCCCTTCGAGCCGATGGCCTCGCGCGTCACCTGCACGAGGACGTCGGCGCCGACCGAGAAGCGATCCTCGATGCGCGCGGACGCATCGGCGCCCGGGCACGCGCTCACGTGGAGGAAGCCGTTCCGCCCGATGCCCAGGTCCACGAACGCGGCGCCGATCCCCTTCTCGAGGTTCCGGACCTTGCCCTTGTAGATGTTGCCGACGAGCGAGCCCTGGGCCGTGCGCTCCGAGCGGAACTCCTCGAGCCTGCCATCCTCGACGACCGCAGCCCGGGTCTCCTCGGACTCCGCGGCGTTGATCAGGAGGAGACGGCCCATGGGAGGAAGAGCGTATCCCAATTCGCGCGCCGGCGGCATGGACCGAGGCGGTTCCGGCCTCCGCCCGGCACGGCAGGCAGGCCGGGGGGAGGCTGCCGGAAAAAGAAGCGGGCAGCCCCGGTCGGGGCTGCCCGCATGAACGCTGTCGTGCCTGTGGCGGAACCGCGATCAATGCTCCTCGGAAGCCGGCGCAGCGGGCGCCTCTTCCGTCGTCGGCATCTGGGGGAGCATGTCCTCGGGGAACATGTCCTTCCAGTCCTTCTCGAGCTTGCCGCGGTACTCGCGCATCGCGTCCTTGATGGCCATCGCGATGTCGTCGGAGTTGAAGATGATCCGGGGCGTCATGAAGACGACCAGGTTCTGGAGCGAGCTCTGCTTCTCCTTCACGGTGAAGAGCCACTTGACGATCGGGATCGCCTTGAGGCCCGGGATGCCGCGCTCCACCTCCGCCTCGGTGCGCGTGAGCAGGCCGCCGAGGACCGCCGTCTCGCCCGTCTTCACGATCATGTGCGTCACGATCGTGCTCGCGGCGACGCGCGGCAGGAGGATCGAAACCTCGTTCAGCCCCTCACCCGAGCTGAACTCGTCGAAGCCGGGGAGCTGCGTCGACGTGCCGACGAGCTGCTCCGACTCCGGGATGATGGTCAGCATCACCTTGTCGGTGTTCGGGATCACGTGCGGGATGACGAGGAGCTGGAAGCCCTGCTGGACGGGCGAGTTGGGCGCCTCCGCGATCGAGAAGGTGAGGCCGCCCGACTGGTTGCTGGACGCCGTCGTCTGGGCATAGCGGACCGTCTGGCCGACGAAGATCGTGGCCTCCTGGTTGTCCAGCGCCACCAGCTTCGGCGCCTGGGTGATCTGGCTCGACTGGTCCTGGGCGAAGAGGCGCAGGGCCGCGCTGACGCCGGTGAAGTCGAGCGTGCCGAACGTCGTCGTGGGCGTGGCCGAGCCGCTCGTGCTGAGCGACGGGTCGAAGCCCCGGGGCGCCGCCTGGTCAAGCTCGCTCCACACGCCGAACGGGAGCCGGGTCGGCATGGCCGAGAGCGAGAGGGCCACCGTCCAGCCGTCCTCGCCCGGGTCGACGCCGATGTCGAGCATGTCCTGGTTCTGCGTCGTGATCAGCTTCACGTCGAAGAAGATCTGGGCGGGCTCCGTGTCGATCTGCTGGACCAGGTTGAGCAGGTTGTCGAGCGCCGGCTTCGTGCCGCGCGCGACGATGGAGTTCGAGGCGCGGTCGTACTTGACCGTGCCGCCCTCCGTCACGACCGCCTCCTTGAGCGCCTCGAGGATGGGGAACTCCTTCTCCGGGTTCCTCGAGTCGTAGGCCTGGACCGACGCCTTCGCGTACTCCGTGTTGAGATAGGCGCGGTACGGGCTCGGCGGCCGGATGTAGCGGAGCCGGACGACCCGCGTCTCCAGCTGCTGCTTCAGGTCCTCGCGGGGGACGACGCGGAGGATACCGCGATCCTCCTCGACCACCGCGTAGCCGAGCGTCTTCACGATCTGCTCGAGGGCGTCACGCCACGGGATGTTCTTCAGGTTGAAGGTGATCGTCCCCTTCACCGCGGGCGACACGATGATGTTGGCGCCCGAGTAGGTGGCGAGCACGCTCACGACCTTCTTGATGTCCTCGTTCTCGAAGCTGAAGGTGACGCGCTCCGGCTTGTACACCTTGATGAGGACCGGGCTCGCACGCTCGAGGATGCACTCGGCCTTCTCGGCCACCTCCTCGAGCGCCGTCAGCCAGTAGAGGTCCTGCACCTTGAGGGTGACGGTCGCGTCGCCGGCCTCCTTGGACAGGATGATGTTGACCTTGGTCTTGTCGCGGATGCGCTCCACGACCTCGGTCAACGTGCGACCGCGCACGTCGAAACTGACCTTCCCGTCGCCGATGTCGAGCTGGGCCATGTTGTCCTCGCTCGGCTGGCTCTGGGCCCACACGGGGACCGCACACACCGCGAGGAGGGCCGCGGCCACGAGCCACGGCGCCTGGCCCCGCTTCCTGATGCTTCGCATTTGACTCTCCTCCTTACCCATTTCGCGAACTTTCGCGTTACTTCTTCCCTTGCGACTTCTGGTCGATCCGGATCTCCACGCCCTCGGTCTCGAAGATGACGTAGTCCTCCCCGATGTCGACCACGATGATCGTTCCTTCGGCGTCGAGCGCCTCGCCCACCGTCATCTGCTTCCCGTTGATGACGGCGACGGACTGCGCGCGCGGCGAGTACAGGATGCCGCTGATCTCGATCCGCCTCTTGAAGAACGTGTCGATGACCTTGGCCTGGCGCTGGAGCTCGAAGATCTTCTGGACGAGATCCTTCGCGTCGTCCTTGACGTGCTGCCCGTTCTTCGACGTCTCCCGGAACGCCCGGCCCTCGGACTCCACGCCGCCCCAGTTCTTCTCGTCGAAGGCCTTGGTGATGCGCGCGAGCCACTCCTGCACCTGCTCCGCGTTGAGCTTCGGGTTCCTGTCCCGCATCTCCTCCATGCGCTTCTTGATCGCCTCGAAGGGGACGAGGACCTCCTTCTTGAGGCGATCCTTGAGCTCCGCGATCGTGATCTCCTTCGTGGCGCTCATGAGCGCGTCGCTGATCTGCGTGTAGTAGTCGCGGTTCTCCTTCCGCTGCGCGGTGAGGCGCCAGAGGTCGCCGCGGCGCATCAGCTCCTCCTCGAGCGTGAGCCCCTGCTGGAGCGACGTGACGAGATCCACGATGTTGTCGATGATCAGGCGCTGGTACTCCGGGTCGATGTTCGCCTGCGGCCCGTTCTCGTCGCTCGTGGGCCGGCGGCGGATGCTCACGAAGGGGTCGCGGCGGGCCGCCACGGCCGGGAGCGTGTAGGTCTCCTTCTCCTGCAACTTGATCCTGGAGAGCCACTTCTTGACCTCGGCGTGCTCCCGCTTCTCCTCGTACTTCGGGATCGAGACGATCGTGCTCGCGATCTTCTTCGAGTAGGTGAACGTCGTGAGCGCGAGCCGGAGGCCGTGCCGGTACTTCTGGTCCTCGTCGGGCGCCTCCGCGGCCGAGAGCGAGTACTCCGACACGTTGATGATGCGCTCGTAGTTCTCGATCATGTTGATGAAGCGCAGGAACTCGTCGACGGTCCCGCGAAGGCTCAGGACCTGGGGCACCGTGCTGATCGTGCTCTCGGCGCCCTTCTTGCCGCGCCCGCTGCGCTGGATGGTGCTCGGCGCGATCTCGCTGATGACCACGCCCGAGTCGTCCGCGAATCCCTCGAGGACCTCCCAGAAGGTCTCGATCTCCTCCTCCTCGGGGAGGAAGGCGACCTCGCGGTCGCTGATCTCGCGATTCGCGATGACGCGGTACTCGCGGTCGGGACGGAGCGCGATCTCCTTCTCCGCACCGTCGATCTGGCGATCGAGATCCACCTTCTTCGCCTTCAACTCCTCGATCGTGCGGAGGTCGCTCCAGATCAGGAAGCCGAGGCCGCCCGCGATCAGGACGGTGATCCCGATCGTGAGGAGCAGGAGCTGTTTCTCAGTGAGCCTGGTCACGACGTTCCTCCCCGTCCGGAATCACTTGGCCTTCTTGCTCTTGTCCTCGCTCGCCCAGCCGAGCGGCTTGAAGGTCAGCTCGAAGCTGAACTTGCCCGCCGAGGAGGGCTCGAGGCCGTCATCCCACTGCTGCGCCTTGAACACGGGGCGCGAGATCGCCTTGAAGTCGTCGTAGAACGTCTTGTTGCCCTTCAGGGCGTCGCGCAGATTCGTCACGCGGCTGAACTGCGTCGTCTCCGAGAAGCCGCTGAACGAAAGCGTTCCCCCGGTCGTCGCGCCGCCCTTGGCGCGCGTCTCGCGCGCGGGCTTGATGGACAGGTTGTTCAGCCAGACGGTGTAGGCGGAGCTCGCCTCCCCGCCGGCGTGGATCACCTGCAGGAACTCGTCGAGCTTCTTGGAGTGCAGGATGCGGTTGCGGGCGACCTCGGTGATCGCCTTGCGCCGCGCCTCGTAGGCGTTGATCTCCGCCTGGAGCGCGAGGCTCACGTCCGCCTCCATCTTCTTGTTCGTGTAGATCTGCTCGGTCGCCTCGAACAGGTCCTGGGCGCCCCGGAGCTGGCTGTAGTGGACGTACCCGTAGATCACGAGGGACGTCGTGACGACCACCGCGCCGATCACGATCGACAGGAAGCGCGCGATCGGCGTCGCTTCCGACTTGCGGTACTCGCCCGGGAGTAGATTGATGGAGATCACGGCTTAGAGCTCCTGGACGCGCGCCGCGAGGCCGACGGCGACGGCGAGCTGGCAGTTGTCCTGCCGGATCCGCTCGCTGTCGACCGTCCCCTCGTGGATCGCGATCCCCTCCGTCGGGTCCCAGCGGCGCGTGGGCCGGTTCAGGGTGCGCTCGAGCGCCTCCTCCATCCCCGCCATGCGCGAGCCTCCGCCCGACATGAACACCTCTTCCACCTCACGGTCGAACTGGTTCTCGAAGTAGTCGAAGGAGAGCAGGATCTCGTTGGCGAGGTCGTCGAAGGACGGCATGACCGCCTCGAGGACCTCCTCCGGATGCTCACCCGGGTCGCGCTTGCGCGCCTCGGCCGTGTCGATGTCGAGGCCGAGCCGCTTCGCGATCGCGTGCGTGAAGTCGTCCCCCGCGAGGTAGATCTCGCGGGTGAAGTACGAGGTCCCGCCGTAGAAGATGTTGATATTCGTCTTGTTCGCCCCGATGTCGAGCAGCGCGATGGCCCGGTCGGCGTCCTCCTCGTAGAAGGTCCCGCCGCGCGCGAGCTCGAACGCGTTCCCGACGGCGAACGAGTCGACGTCGATGATCGTCGGCTGGAGCCCGAGGCTCGTGAGCAGCCGGTAGTGGTCGTCGATGAGCGCGCGCTTCACGGCGACGAGAAGCACGCGCATCTCGTTCTCCGCGCCCTCGCCGACGCGGTCATCCGGCAGCGCCTGGCTGTCCATGATGACCTCTTCGACGTCGAAGGGGATGTACTTGTCCGCCTCGTAGCGGATCGCGTTCCTGAGGTCCTCCTCCGGCATCCGCGTCATCGAGAGGTACCGGACGATGACGGACTTCCCGTACACCGCCGTCACGACGCGCTTCGTGTGGAAGGAGTTCTCGCGGAGGACCTGCAGGATCGCGTCCGGCCGCTGCTCCTCGCTGAGCACGTCCGTCTGGCCGTAGCCGGTCATGACGAAGCCGTGCCCTTCGCGGGTGAGCTCGACCGCCTTGATGGCGCGCGACCCGATATCGAGGCCGATGAGGGACTTGATCCGTCGCCTGAGCATGTGTTCCGTCCGTGCTCCCGCTCCGCCCCCTCGGGCGAAGCTCAGAACCCATCGACCTTTGCGCGCCTCGACTTGACTCATTTGCCGACAGTCGATCGCGGGGCGTCGCGCGGGGGAACCTAACTGCTTGCGGCGAAAGGGCTTGCGCAGGGATCCGGGCGCGGGAGGACGGGCCGGAAGCCGCCTGCCGGGCGGAAATCACGGGGGGTCCGGGGGCAGGGTGGCCCGGGAGGTGCGGGCTCTTGAGGTCGTGGCGCGGGAGATGCGACCCGCCTTCGAAGGGCGCGGGCCTCGGCTAGTAGCGGAGGTCGAACTGGCGATCGAAGAGCGCCTGGATCGCCGCGACCGCGTCCTTCGCCTGCGGCCCCTCGGCGGTGAGCAGGAGCTCCGTGCCGAAGTGCGCCTCGAGGAGGATCAGCTCCATGATCGACTTCGCATCCACCTCGAGCGCGCCCTTCTTCAGCCGGATCGACGTGTCGGGAAACCCGATGGCGGTCTGCGCGAGGACGGAACTCGGGCGCGCGTGGAGACCCTGCTTGTTGCGGACGGTGACCTTCGCCTCGACGCGCGGGGCGGTCACGCCGTCGGCCCGCCGATCTCCGCGAGGAGGCCGAGGAACGACTCGGCCGTGCCGCAGGAGATGAGCCTCTGCCTCTGGTACGGGTCGCGGGCGATCGCCACGATGCTCTTCATCGCCGCGAGGTGCTCCGCGTTGTTCTCCTTCGGGGAGACGAGGAGCATGACGACCTTCACGCGCTCGCCGTCGACCGCGCCGAACTCGACGCCGCGCGGCACGCGCCCGATGGCGAGGACGATCTGCTTCACGTGCGCCGACCGCGCGTGGGGGACGCCGACGCCGCGGCCGATGCCGGTCGTCGCCTGGCGCTCCCGCTCGACGACCTCCTTGAGGATCGCGTCGGTCTTCGCCTTCGGGATCGCCTTCGCCGCCGCGAGCGCGCCGATCAGCTGCCGGATCGCGTCCTCCTTGTCGGCGGCGTCGAGGTTGGGCAGGATGGCGCCTGCGACGCAGTAGTCCTTGAGCATCATCGGAGAAGATCCCGGTGGAGGCGCGGCCCGAGGGGCCGCGGGGTCCGTGCAGGGAGTCGGGCTGCCATGCGGCCCCGGGCGATCCCCGGAGCCCCTTCCCTTCGATTCGAGGACGGGAGCCCGTCTCCCTCGGTGGTAGCGACCATCAGCGACGGACCTATTCTTCCTCCTCGTCCAACATTTCACGGACGACCTGCTCGTAGGTCGCCTCGTCCTGCTCCGGAGCGGCCGGCGTCGAGTCCGAGATCCGCGTGCGGTCGCGGTGCGCCTTGAGGCGGGCGTGGAAGCGGCGGATCTGCTTCTGGAGCTTCGCCTCCGCCGCGTCGATCGCCTGCATCATGTCGGTCCCGTCGCCGCGGCCGAGGAGCCGCGCGCCGTGACCGAGCGTCACGGACGCCTCCACCTCGTGGCGCCGCTGCTGGCCGTGCCCGTCGATCGCCATCACCACGTCCGCGTGCTGGATCCCGGCGAAGTACTTCCCGAGCCTGCCGATCTTGTCCCGGGCATAGGTCTCCGCTTCGGCGGGGACCTTGATCTGGCGACCGACGATGTTGACCTTCATGCATTCCCTCCGATCGGGTCGGCGAAAAAGACCTGCATCAGGCAGAGGCCGTGGGGAGGAAGGATCGGGCCTGCGCTCCCCCGCCGGGGATGCGCCAGCCAGGCAGAGACCGTGGCGGCGTCGAAACCCCGCTCCCCCACGCGGAGCAACGAGCCCGCGAGATTCCGCGCCATGCCGTACAGGAAGCCGTTGGCCAAGAGGTCGACGTGAATGTATTCACCGCTTTCCACCACGTCAAGGCGCGAAAGCGTGCGCACCGTATGCTCGCGGGGCGAGCCGACCTTCTCGAAGGAGCGAAAATCGTGCGTGCCGACGAGCAGGGCGGCCGCCGCCCGCATCGCCTCGACATCGGGCCTTCGCGCGATGCGGAGCTCGTACCGGCGGGTGAACGGGTCCTCCACCCTCCCCACCCGGAAGCTGTAGCGGTAGTGCTTCCCGCGCGCGTCCCGCACCGGGTGGAACCCGGGCGGGGCGTCGGCCGCGGCGGTCACGACCACGTCCTCGGGAAGGAACCCGTTGAGCGCGCGGGGCACGCGCCCGGCGGGCAGGTCGTGCGGCGTCGCGAACCGGCAGGCCTGCCCCCGCGCGTGGACGCCCGCATCGGTCCGGCTCGCGCCGGGCACCGGCGTAGGCTCGCCGTTGAGCCGCTCCGCCGCCTGCTCGAGCACCCCCTGGACCGTCGCCCGGCCCTTCTGGACCTGCCAGCCCCTGTAGGCGGTTCCGTCGTAGGCGACCGTCAGCCGGAAGATGCCGCTCAAGCCCGCACCCCGGGGGAGAGATGCCGGGTGTGGCGCCGCACCGCGGGGTGCCCGCGTGCCGCCTTCTTGATGCCCAAGGGCCTCCCCGACGGAGCTAGTCCCACTCGCGGCGCTGGCGGCTGGACGGGATCTTCAACGCCTTCCGGTACTTGGTCACCGTCCGCCGGGCGATATCCAGCCCCTGCTGCTTGAGCATATCGGCGACCTGCTCGTCCGAGAGGGGGTTTTTCGGATCCTCGCCCTGGATGATGTCCTTCACCCGCTGCTTGACGGAGAGCCTCGACATCGTCTCGCCGTCGTTCGTCTCCGCGCCGCCGGTGAAGAAGTACTTGAGCGGCACGATGCCGCGGGGCGTCTGCACCCACTTGTCCGCGATCGCGCGGCTCACGGTGGACACGTGGATGCCGACGCGGTCGGCGATCTCCTGCATCTTCAGCGGCCGCAGGTGGCTCTCGCCGTAGTCGAGGTAGTCGCGCTGGACCCGGAAGACCTCCTCGCAGACGCGGTAGAGCGTGTTCTGCCGCTGCTGGATCGCGTCCACGAGCCACTTCGCGCTCTCGAGCTTCTTCCGGACGTAGTCCTTGACGCGCGGGTCGTCGCTGTTCGAGAGAATCTCCTTGTACTGCGGGCTCACGCGGATCCGCGGGAAGAAGCTGTCCTCGAGCAGGATCTCGTAACGGCCGTCGCGCCACTCGACGACGACGTCGGGGTGGATGTAGGCGTTCCTGTCGCCGCCGACCTTGCTGCCGGGGCGCGGGTCGAGCGCGGCGATCTCCCCGACGAGATCCCGCACCTTCGGGACGGGGATGTTCAGGTCCCTCGCGACCTTGGGCAGCTTGTTCTTGTTCACGTCGAGGAGGTGGTCCCGGATGATCCGCTCCTTCAGCTCGCGGTCGGGATCGCCCCTGTCGAGCTGGAGGAGCAGCGCCTCCTGGAGGTTGCGCGCGCCGACGCCCTTCGGCTCGAGCCGCTGGACCATCGCGAGCACCCGCTCGAGATCCTGCAGGGTGAAGCGGCTCCGGAGCTCCGGGGTCTCGAGGATCTCCTCCAGCGGATAGGCGAGGAACCCGTTCTCGTCGAGGCTGAAGATGATCTGGCGGCCGATCGCCCGGTCGTCCTCGTCGGGATCGAGGAGGATGAACTGCTCGTAGATCGTGTCCTGCAGCGACGTGGTGGCCGCCGCCGTGTTGTTCATCGCCTCGAACTTCGGGTCCTCGCCGCCCCCGGCGGCGCGGCGCCTCCCGAAGTCCTGCCAGTCGCGATCCGCCGCCGCCTCCAGCCGCTCCAGCCGGTCGAGGGTGTCGGCAATGGCCTCCACCTCCTCGCCGTCGCGGCCGTTGTTCTCCGAGGGGGCGGGGGCCGCCTCCTCCTCCGCGGAGACCTCCGGCGTGGCGTCATCCACGCGCTCGAGCGCCTCGTTCTCGGAGAGCGCCGTCTCCACGAGCTCCTGGAGGCTCAGCGCCGGGAGCTGAAGGATCTCGATCGACTGGATGATCTGCGGGGCGAGCTTGAGCTGGAGGCTGAGCTTCTGCGCTAACGAGACTTCAAGTCGCATTGCAAATCCGGTTCCATGCGCATTATAGGCCGCCGCTTCCGCGCGGCAAGCAAGACGCGCGCCAATCGGCTCACGGTGATGCGAAGTCTCTTCGTCAAGACATATCCGAACGTCCGCGCAGCGCCTCGGCGAGGACGGCGCCGTTCATGTGCACGATCTCCCCGCCGCTCGGGATGCCCCGCGCGATCCTCGTGACGCGCACGCCGCGCGCCTTGAGCTCGCGCCAGAGCATCGCGGAGGTCGCTTCCCCCTCGAACGTCGGGTTCGTCGCGAGCACGACCTCGGTCACGCCCCGCGCGACCCGGTCGAGAAGCATCGCGACATTCAGGTCCTCGAGGCCGACCCCCTCGGGAGGGGAGACATGCCCCCCGAGCACATGGTACCGGCCGCGGAACTCCCCCGAGGACTCGAGCGCCTCGAGGTCACGCGAGGTCTCGACCACGCAGAGGAGCCCCGCGTCGCGCGCGGGATCGGAGCAGATCGGGCAGGGATCGGTCTCCGCGATGTGGCTGCAGATGCCGCACGGCCGGAGGCTCTCGGCGGCGTGGAGGATCGCATCCGCGAGCGCCCGGCTCTCCTCCGGCGGGCGGCGCACGAGGTAGTGCGCGATCCGCTCCGCGCTCTTCGGCCCGATGCCGGGAAGGTCGAGGAGCCGCTCGATGAGGGTCTGGAGGACGGACACGGCTTCCTCGGCGTCCGGGGAGGCCTACATGCCGAGCGCGCCGCCGAGGCCGCCGGTGACCCGGTTGGTCTCCTCCTCGGACATCTTCCGCGCCTCGTCGAGCGCCGCACGCACCGCGGCGACGACGAGATCCTCGAGCTCCTCGATGTCGTCCGGGTCCACGATCCCGGGCTTGATCTTCACCTGGAGCAGCTCCTGCGCGCCGTTCGCGTAGGCGACCACGGCGTCGCCGCCGGCCCGCCCCTCCACGACGCGCTCCTTCAGGTCGGCCTGGATCCGCTTCAGGTCCGCCTGCATCTTCTGGGCCTGCTTCATCAGGCCAGAGAGGTCACCGAACGACTTCGCCATCTTCCGTCCGCCCTACCTGCTCGATGAAACCGCCGAAGACCCGGAGCGCCTCGCGCACCTGCGGGAGGGCCCGGACCCGGTCCAACTCCTCCCCCGTGAACGACGCTCCTGGGGAAGGGGGGGAAGCGTCATTCTCGGGCCGCGCGGGCCGGGCCTCAAGAGGCTCCTCCTTCCGGCCGGGGAGCTCGAGGCGCAGGCCGGGACGCGACGGGGCCAACGCCCTCCCCGAAGATCCCGCCTTCGCCGGAGCTTCGGGGGGCGGGTCGGCGGGCCGGACGGGGGCCGTCCTAGCCGGCGGCGCGGACGGCCGCGCGGATCCCGGCGACGAAGGCCCGGACGGCGCGGCGGGCCTCGGCACACGGAGTTCCGGCCCCCGGGCCCCCCCCCTTTCCTCCGCGGCCGGCGCGGGCCCCGTCAGGCGCTCGAGGCGTTCCGCCATCTCCTCGAGATCGCGCACGTCGCCGAGCCGCGCCACGGCGAGGAGCGCGAGATCGAGCGTCGCTCTCGGCGCACGGGCCCGCTCGGCGAGCGCCACGTGCCGCGCGACGATCTCGGCGGCGGCGAGACACCACTCGAGCGGGGGGCCGTCCTCCTCGCCCTTCGCGCGGGCGACCGCGATGCGGTGGAGGTCGCCGTAGAGGTCGCGGAGGAGCGAGAGCGCATCGGCGCCGCGCCCCACGACGCCCTCCGCCGCCGCGAGCGTCTCCTTCATCTCGCCCTTGTGCGCGTGATCGAGGATCTGCCGGCGCACGTCGCGCGGCGTGTCGCCGAGGAGCGCCACGAGGTCGGACACGGCGACCGGCCTGTCCGCCGGCGCCGCGCTCATGAGCTGGTCGAGGAGCGACTCCGCGTCGCGGAGCCCGCCCGTCGCGCGCGCGGCGATCTCCGCGAGGACGCCCTCCTCGATCGCGAGCCCCTCCGCGTCGACGATCCGCCGGAGCTTCCGCTCGATGTCGCTCGCCCCGATGCTCCGGAAGTCGAAGCACTGGCAGCGCGAGCGCACGGTCGGGAGGACCTTCTCGGGCTCGGTCGTCGCGAAGATGAAGAGGACGTGCGGCGGCGGCTCCTCGAGCGTCTTCAGCAGCGCATTCCAGGCATGCTTGCTGAGCATGTGCGCCTCGTCCACGATGAAGACCTTCCGCGGGGATCGCTGCGGCAGGTAGCGGGCCGCGTCGATGAGCGGCTCCACCTCCTCCACCTTGCGGTTGCTGGCCGCGTCGATCTCGAGGACGTCGATGTCGCCCCCCGCGGCGATCCCGAGGCACGCCTCGCACGTGCCGCAGGGGCTCGCGCCGGGGCTCACGAGGCAGTTGACCGCCTTCGCGAGGATCCGCGCCATCGTGGTCTTGCCCACGCCGCGCGGGCCGCTGAAGAGGTACGCGTGGCCGAGGCGCCCGTTCGCGATCGCGTTCCGGAGGGTCGACGCGACGTGCTCCTGGCCGATCACGTCATCGAACGACTGCGGGCGGTACTTGCGGGCGAAGACGAGGTAGCTCACGAAACGTAGAGACTACTCCACGGCTCGGACGGGCGGCGCCCCCGGGGCCCCCTCCCATCGCGACAAAAACCCGGGGGCAAAGGCTCCGGCCACGCTGACCACGGCACCCGGTCGCCATCCCTTAGGGCTGCTTCCTTCCGGACCTGACCCGATTCGGGAGACGCCGCTGCATGGGGCGCAGCCATCGACGCCTCCGCCCGCCGGGCCGTCCAGTATAGCCGCTGCCGGGAGTTTCCCCCGGAAGCCGGGCGTAGGATGGTGGGTCCCGGAGGATCGCCATGATCGAACGCCTCGCCCTCGTCCTCCTCCTCGCGGCGGCCGCGCGCGCGCAGGAGCCGGCGCCCGCCGAGGAGGACCCGAACGTGCTCCTCTCGCTCGCGCTCCGGAGGCTCCAGACGGCCGAGCACGTCCTTGCCTCGGTCGACGTGAAGCATGAGCCGCCGGAGGGGCCCGCGATGGGAGTCCAGGGGGGCGCGGGGGGCATGATCATCATGCAGACGAGGATCGCCGGGCAGGAGGAGCCCTTCGAGGGCCGGGTGGAGGCCGCCCGTGCCGCCGACGGCACCCTGATCCTCCTCTCCGAGACGGAGCTGCCCGGGTTCGCTCTCTATCTCGGCGGGGGGCGCGCGGTCGAACGCACGACGTTCGAGGAGGAGCGGTTCTCCCTCGACCAGCTCCGCGCGGAGCTCGTCGCGCTCCTCGATCCGAAGGCGTTCGCGCAGCGGGTCTTCGACGGAAAGCTCAAGCCCGTCCGGGACGCGGCGACCGGCGACATCACGTTCGAGGGCAAGGTGGACCGGGATCTTGTGCCCGCGAGCGAGAGCCCGATGGCCTTCGCGCGGGGCCGGGTGCTCGAGGCGCGGGCGACGGTCGTCGTGGGGAGCGACGGTCGCGTCAAGAGCGCCGCGGTGAAGCTCACCCGCAGCGACCCGATGCGCGAGATGATGCGCGGCCAGATGCGCCATATCGTGATCGGCGGCGGCGCGCCCCCGGGAGCGCTCCCCCCCGCGGACGACGACAAGAGGCACGACATCCCGGGCGGATCGACGACCTACACGATCACGTTCCGGGAGGGAGGCCCGTCGCCCCGCGCGCTGGCGTTCCGGGAGGAGGTCGAGCGGCTGCTGCGGGCCCCCGAGCGCGGCGACCCGCTTCCGCCGGGGCCGGGACGCGCGGAAGAGCACCGCTAGCCCGCTCCCGGACCGCGGCGCGGACATCTCCCGGGCGCGGGTACAATCCCCCGACTTCCCCACGGAGAGGTGTCCGAGTGGTTGAAGGAGCACGATTGGAAGTCGTGTGTGGCAGAAATGTCACCGTGGGTTCGAATCCCACCCTCTCCGCCAGATAGGTCACGAGCGGTTCACGTGCCGGGCGCCGAGCCCGGCACGTGAAGGTTCGCCCTCCTGCCGAGCGGAGAGGGCGGGCGTTCTGCACCCCCGTGGTTCGTCTTGCTCGTCACCCGCGGCCAAGCATTCGTCGCCCGACAACCGTTCGCGAGTGCCGCATGGCACTCGCTCACCTCCCGGCATCGCGCGGCCCGCTGCGAGCGCCGGGGTTCGAGAAACCGGTGCCGCCTGCGGCCCTTTGCGCCTTTGCGTCGACGATCCCCCCCTACCCCTGCTGCGCGCCCGGCTCGACGCCGGGCGGCTGAGGGGGCGGCCCCAGGCGCACGCGCTTCACGTTGAACGCCTTCGTCGCGATCAGGTCGCCGTTCGCGGACACCTGGAACTCGTAGACCCCCGGGTTCCGGAAAATCAGGTTCTGGATCTGGAGCGCGAACTCGCAGGTCCGGAGCGGGTTGTCGATCTGCACCTCGGGCGTCTGCCCGCTCCCGATCACGGTGTTGTCCGCGCTGTTCACGAGCCGCAGCTCGACCACGTACTTCCCGTGCGCGTCGGTCAGGTTCACGTAGACGGCGATCCGCGGATAGGTGTGCGGGAACGCCGTGATGTGGATGTCCTCGAAGATGCCGATGAGGCTCTTCTTGTTCGTCCCGAACTCGTGGATGATCTGGTCGCAGATCAGGATCGCCTTCACGTTCGGCCGCGGCGCCACGCGGAAGAGTCTACCGCTTCTGCCCCCCGGCCCCCCCTATACTTCCCCCATGCACATGTTCGGCTACTACCGCCCTCCCCATCCCGGCACCACCGCCTCCCCGGGCGCCGAGCGCGCGCAATCGAAGGCCGACAGCGTCGAGCAGCGGCTCGACCGGGCGCTGGTCACGATGGAGGCGATGTGGACGCTCCTCCGCGAACGGCTGCAGCTGACCGACGAGGAGCTCGCGAGGCGCGTTGTCGAGGTGGACGAGAGCGACGGGATCCTCGACGGCAAGGTCCGCCGCCCGCCGAAGGCGTGCCCCCACTGCGGGAAGACGATCCCGGGCCGCTTCCTTCGATGCCTCTACTGCGGCGAGGTCGTCGCGCCGGAGCCCTTCGCGTGATCCCGCCACCAGCGCGCAGCGTCCGCCTCGGTCCAGCGACCCGCGTCCGCGCAGGCGAGCAGCGCCTTCCGGGCGTCGCCCGCGTCCGCGAAGCGCTCCCCGGGCTCCTTCCGCAGGCAGCGGAGGATCACGGCCTCGACGTCCGCGGGCACCGACGCCACGCGATCCCGGGGGGGTACGGGGGCCGTGTGCATGTGGTGGCCGATGAGCTCGAGGGCGGTCGCGGCGTCGAAGATCGGCTTGCCGGTCAGCAGGAAGTAGCCGACGACGCCGAGCGCGTAGAGGTCGGCGCTCGCGGTCGCGGGCTCGCCCCTGAGCACCTCCGGCGCCATCGTCTCCGGGGTGCCGCAGACGGCGCCGGTGCCCGTGAGGTCCGGCGCCGCGGTGACGTCCTTCACGAGGCCGAAGTCCACGACCTTCACCACGTCGTGCACGCCGCCGCGCCGGCAGACCACGACGTTCGACGGCTTCAGGTCGCGGTGCACGAGCCCCACGCCGTGCGCCTCGGCGAGCGCGCCGCAAGCCTGCCCGAGCAGGTGGATCACCCGCGCCGCCGGAAGCGGCCCGTGCTCCTCGACGATCCGGCGGAGGTCCTTGCCGTCGAGGTACTCCATCGCGTAGTAGAACGCGCCGTCGGGCGTATGGCCGTAGTCGAAGACGGAGACGGTGTTCGGATGCGAGAGGCGGCTCGTCTCGCGCACCTCCCGCTCGAACCGCCGGAGCGTCTCCGCGTCGGCCGCGTCCGGCCGGATCACCTTGATCGCGGTCGGGCGCCGGAGCATCGCGTGGCTCGCCCGGTAGACCTCCCCCATCGCGCCCCGGCCGAGGAGCTCCTCGAGCCGGTACTGGCCGAGGCGCATCGCCTCGTGCACCTGCACGCGGAGCCCGAAGTTGACATGCGAGGCGAGCGCCGCGATCGCCACGGCGAGCACGAGGATGAGCTGGTCCCAGATGACGGCTTCCGCGAAGTCCGGGTTCCGCACGCCCTCCATCACGTAGACCTCGCCATGCGCGAGCTGCACGAGGAGGAGTCCGAGGGGCGCGGGGAGGGAGAGGAGGAACGTGGCGCGGCCGGAGCACGGGACGACGACGGCCCGCGCGAAGACGAAGAGGCAGAGGATCGCCGCCATCGAGTGCGCCTGCCACCGGTACTCGAAGGCGTAGATCGCGAGGCACGTGGCGAGCGTGGCGTAGAGGCCGAACGCGTCGAGAAGCCGCAGCGCCCTCGTCCGCAGGGTGCGCCGCAGGAGGAGCGCGAGCAGCAGCGCGGCGAGAACCGTCGCCGCGAGATGGACGAGGCGCGACCGGTGGAGGAAGAGATGCATCCCCCACCCCTTCTGCGCCGCCATGAGCAGGATCGAGGCGACGTAGAACGCCGCCGCCGCGGCCAGCGTGACGGCGTAGAACAGCGTGAGCCGCCGCTGGAGGTAGGCGTTCGCCTCCGACTCCCACCGGCTGTCCGCGAGGGCGAGCCCCGGCCGGACGCTCACGGCCCCCCGCCCCCCCCCGTTCCCGCTCCCGGGGCGGTCCACGACGTCAGTCCTTCTTCCAGAAACGGCGCTTCACCTTCATGTCGAGCGCGTGCGCGAGGAAGGAGAGGCGGTCCGTCGCCGCGTCGATGCGCTTCTTCGTCGGCGTGCCCGCCCCGTGGCCCGCCTTCGTGTCGATCCGGATGAGCACGGGCGTCTCGCCCCCCTGGCACGCCTGCAGCCGCGCCGCGAACTTGAAGCTGTGGAGCGGCACGACGCGGTCGTCGTGGTCGGCGGTCATCACGAGCGTCGCGGGGTACTTCGTGCCCTTCCGGAGGTTCTCGTAGGGCGAGTAGGCGCGGAGCACCTCGAACATCTCCGGGTCGTCGCTCGAGCCGTACTCCGGCACCCACGAGTACCCGATCGTGAACTTGTGGTAGCGGAGCATGTCCATCACGCCGACCTCCGGGATGCATGCCGCGAAGAGGTCGGGGCGCTGGGTCATGCAGGCGCCGACGAGGAGGCCGCCGTTGCTCGTGCCCCGGATCGCGATGCGCCTGCGGTTCGAGTAGCCGTTCGTGACGAGGCTCTCCGCCGCCGCGATGAAGTCGTCGAAGACGTTCTGCTTCCGCTCGCGCATGCCGGCCTCGTGCCAGGGCTTGCCGTACTCGCCGCCGCCGCGCAGGTTGGGCACCGCGAGGACGCCCCCCATCTCCATCCAGACGAGGTCCTCCACGCCGAACGACGGCGTGATCGCGATGTCGAAGCCGCCGTACCCCTCGAGGAGCACGGGCAGGTCGCCCTTCCTCGGGAGGTTCTTCCGGTGCGTGAGGAACATCGTCACCGGGGTGCCGTCGCGGCTCCGGTAGACGACCTGGTTCGTCGTGAACCGCTCCGGA
Organism: Planctomycetaceae bacterium; assembly: GCA_011525755.1. Classification (GTDB taxonomy): domain Bacteria; phylum Planctomycetota; class PLA2; order PLA2; family PLA2; genus PLA2. The sequence goes on along the minus strand of WYBS01000123.1, from coordinate 5,931 downwards.
TCGATATCGACCTTCGCGCGCCTGAAGACCCCGAGCTTCGGGGCGTCGAAGTCGTACCGGTAGATCGTCTCCGGCTCGACGAAGCCGCTGAAGGCGAAGAAGAGCTCGCGGTCGGTCCGCCGGCCGACGATGTCCCGGCGGAAGCTCGCGGAGCCGGCGCGCGGCAGCGGGATCGCCCGGTCCGGCGTGCCGTCCACATGGAAGAGCTCGATCCGGCTCTGCGCGCGCCGCAGATAGTGGACGACGATCCGGTCGCCGACGACGAACGCGCCCTCGATCGCGTAGGGCTGCTCGGGGATGACCGTCTTCCACGCGTCGCGCGCCGGGTTCGCGAGATCGATCCCGATGATCCTCCGCATCGGCGCGTCGAGGTCGGTCACGAACCAGAACACGGAGCCGTCGTTGCCGATCGGCCAGTACTGGGCGTCGATCTCCTTGAGCAGCTCGATGACGGGGCCGTCGTTCGCGAGGTCCTTCACGAAGATGCCGTTGTTCCGCGACTCGTTCGTGTCGACGAAGATCACGAGGTAGCGCCCGTCGTCCGTGACGCCCGGATAGAGCCCCCACTTGGGCTGGTCCGGCCTCTCGTAGACGACCCTGTCCTCCTCCTGCGGCGTGCCGACCGCGTGGTAGAGGATCCTCCCGTTCTCGCTCAGCGCCTTCAGCGCCTCGCCCTCCGCGGGCTCGGGGAACCTCACGTAGAAGAACCCCTTGCTGTCGGCGGTCCAGGCGGCGTCGGAGAACTTCGTCCACTCGAGGCGGTCGGTCCGGTCGGTGCCCGTGTCCACGTCGCGCACGAAGATCTCGCGCCAGTCGGATCCTCCCTGCGAGAGCGCATAGGCGAGGTGCTTGCCGTCCGGGCTCGGCCAGCGCCCCGCGAGCGCCACGGTCCCGTCCGGCGAGAGGGCGTTCGGGTCGAGCAGCACGCGCGGCTCCGCGTCGAGCGCGTCGGCGACGAAGAGCACGTACTGGTTCTGGAGGCCGTCGTTCCGCGCGTAGAAGTACCGGCCGCCCGCCCGGCTCGGGATCGCATGGCGCTCGAAGTTCCAGAGCCGCTCCAGCCGCTCGCGGATCCGCTTCCTGCCCGGGAGGTCGTCCAGGTACTCGCGCGTCACCTCGTTCTGCGCCTCGATCCACGCGCGGGTGCCGGGCGAATCCTCCTCCTCGAGCCAGCGGTACGGGTCGGGCACGGCGGTCCCGTGATAGGTGTCGACGACATCGACCTCGACCGCGGGCGGATAGCTGTCCGGCCCCTCGGCGGTCTCGTGCCTCCCCTTGCACGCGGCGAGGAGGAGCAGCGAAACCACGATCGAGGCGCGCTTGCCCCCGGAGCCCCCCGGATTCATGTCTAGTCCTTTCCCCACTCGAGCAGCTCGAGGAGGGCGGTCCCCGCGCGCTCGTGCCGGACGACGCCCGTCACAGGCACGTCGTTGCAGAACCACGCCTTCTCCTCGGCGCCCGCGCGCGTGAAGGTCATCACGACGCAGTCGAGCTCCTTGCCCGCGACGGTCAGGCGCTCGTGCCCGTAGGTCGCCTCGGAGCCGTCCATCGGCGTGAGCAGGCGCGTGCGGGGCCGCTTCTCCTCGCGGCTCTCGCCGTCGAGCGACCAGAGGATCGTCACCTCGTCGTCGGACACGCCGACGACGCGGCGGGTCATCTCGATCGTCTCGCCCCCGCGCCCGGCCAGACGCACGCGCACCCACTCGCCGACCTCGGCGTCGAAGATCGGGTTCATGGGCGTCTCCCCGGCCTTCGCGTCGGCTGCGGGGGCCCCCCACTCGATCGCCTCCACGACGACCCGCTTCCCCGTCTCGACCCTGAGGAGGCCGTACGCGGGGACCGCGTTGGTGAAGTGGAGGGAGATCTCGGAGCCGTCGGCCAACTTCACCCGCGCCTCGACGATCTCCGCGTCCGCGTCCCGCACCTTCCCTTGGACGACGGAGTGGCCGACGACCTCGCCGAACTGCGGCAGCAGGTCGAGGAGGCTTTTTCTCGCCATCCGCTCCGGGAAGGGAGGCTGCGCGGGCGGCCCCTTCTCGATCTCCCTGCCGAAGTGGACCTCGCCGCCTTCGACGCGGGAGACGGTGACCTTGAGGATCGTCTCGACGCCGTCGTCGCCGATGCAGCGGTAGCGCACCCACTCGCCCGCGCGCGCGTCGGCGAGCGGGTTCATGGTGGGATCGGGAGGGGGCGCGGGGGAGGGGGTCTCCTTCGGCGCCTCCGGCTTCGGCTCCGGCGCGGGCTTTTTCGGCGCCGCCTTCTCGCGCTCCGCGATCTCCGCGAGGATGACCTCGATCGCCTTGCCGAGCTGCGGGTCGCGGCCCTGGATCCGGTCCTCGGACGTCTCCTCGACGAGGATGTCGGGCGGGACGCCCATGCCCTCGAGGTTCCTCCCGTCCATGCCCTGGAACCCCGTGCGCGGCACGCGGAACATGCTCCCGTCGGAGAGCGTGATGTCGTTCGTGCCGATCACGCCCCCGGCGGTCGGGACCCCGACGATCTTCCCGCACTTCGCCTCGCGGAACATGAAGGGGAAGACCTCGGCGTCGCTGAAGGAGCGCTCGTTGATCAGGAGCGTCACCGGGCGATCCCAGTACGTGTCGGGCTGGACGCCCGGGTCGCGGCCGCGCAGCGTCACGCGCGCGAGCGGGCGCGAGATGAGGACCTGCATGAGCTGCTGGTGGATGTTCCCGCCGCCGTTGTTGCGGACGTCGAGGATCATCCCCTTGATCTTCGGGTTCGCCGCCCACTGCTGCACGGTCTGCACGAAGCGCTGCAGGTTCGGGCCGTTCATCTGGTTCAGGTGGATGTAGCCGACCTCGCCGTCCTTCGTCTTCGAGGCCTCCTCGACGCGGCGCTTGCACGTCGCGACCCACTCGTCGTAGAGGAGCTCGTTCACCCGGCCGGCCGGGAGCGGCACGAGCTGGACCGTCTTCTCCGCCTCGAGGCCCGCGGCCGTGCGCGGCCGGTACGCGACCGGGACCTGCTTGCCGACGGTGCCCGCGAGGAGCTTGTCGAGGTTCGTGTCCGCCTTGATCTCCGTCCCGCCGATCTTCGTGACGATGTCGCCGACGCGCAGCCCCGCGCCGTCCGCAGGGCCATTGGAGAGGACGCGCGCGACGCGGCGCGCGCCCGACTCCTCGGGATCCTGGGCGAAGTCGATGCCGAGGTATCCGGTGGGGTTCACGGCCGGCGCGACCCGCGAGCGGGGGCCCCCGCCGATCCCGAGATGGCTCGCGCCGAGCTCCGCGAGCATCTGGCGCACCACGTTGTGGAACTCGTCCTTGTTCTCCGCGTCGATCGCCCAGGCGCGGTACTTCTTCCGCATCGCGTCCCAGTCGACGCCGTGCATCTTGGGATCGTAGAAGCCGTTCTTGAGCGCGGCCCAGGCCTCGTCGAAGAGGTTCTCGAGCTCCTTCCGCAGGTCGACCTGCACGCGGCCGATGAACGGGATCCGCTCGCCGGCGAACACCCCCTTCGGCGCCGCGACGCGGTAGGCCCCGGCCTCCGCGCCGCGCTCGGCACCGAAGTAGATGTAGTCGCCGAGCGGGCTCCAGCAGGCGCCCGAGCCGTCCTCGGCGATCTGCATCGCCTGGCCGCCCGAGACCGCGATGACGTAGAGGCCTCCCGACGTGCCGGTCCCCGGGTTCATCGCCTCGAAGACGAGCATCCTGCCGTCGGGCGAGAAGGAGGGCACCTGGACGAAGCCGCCGCCGCCCGACACGCGGCGCACGCCGCTGCCGTCGGAGTTCATCACGTAGATGGCCTGCGACCCGGCGCGGCCGGAGTCGAAGGCGATGAGCTTGCCGTCCGGCGAGAAGGAGGGATCGTCGTCGGCCGCCGGGTCGTTCGTCAGCTGCGCCTGCTGCTGGCTCTCGAGGTCGAGGACCCAGATCTCCTTGTTGCCGGTCCGGTCGGAGCAGAAGACCAGCCGCTTCCCGTCGGGCGACCAGTTCTGGAAGAAGTCGTCCTTGGGCGCGTTCGTGACCTGCGCCGTGGCGCCCGTCCTGAGCTCGACCACGTAGATGTCGTTCCCGTTCCTCCCCGCCTTGTCGGAGAAGTACGCGAGCCTCTGGCCGTCGGGGCTCCAGCGCGGCCACTGGTCGTTCCCCGGCCCCGACGTGACCTGCCGCCCTTCCCCCCCGTTCGCCGGCATGACCCAGATGTCGCCGCGGAGCGAGAAGGCGATCTGGCGTCCGTCGGCGCTCACGTGCACGTGCTCGCCGCCCGACGTGATCGTGCGCAGCTCGAGGCCGCTGTCCCGGACGTCGCTCCGCACGTCGAGCGGCAGCGGGGTCGGCTTCTCCGCCGGGGCGTCGAGGTCCGCGACATAGAGCCGGCCGACCAGCTCGAACGCCATCGTCCTGCCGTCCCACGCGAGGTCGGGGCGGTGGACGTCCTCCGCGTACCTGGTGAGCTGCTTCCGCTCCCCCCCCTCCACGGGCATCTCGTAGAAGTTGGCGACCCCCTTCTCCTCGGCCACGAACCGGATGCGGCGGCCGTCGGCGCTGAAGAAGGGCCAGCGCTCGTTGCCTGGCGTGTCCGTCAGCCGGAGCGGGGTCCCGCCCTTCGCGTCGAGGATGTAGAGGTCGTAGTCGGCGGACCCCGTGTAGTTGTCCCAGTAGATCGTGTTGAACCCGCGCGCGTAGACGACCCTCGTCCCGTCGGGCGAGTAGCTCGCCTCGCGTGCCCCGTCGAAGGTCAGCCGGCGGGGCGTGCCGCCGGCGAGGTTCAGCTCGTAGAGGTCGAGCTCGGCGTCCCCGAGGTCCCGGTTGCTGGCCACGAGGAGCCGCTTCCCGTCGGGCGACCAGTCGCACACGATGTCGACGCCCGAGTGGAAGGTGACCTGCTTCGGCTCGCCGCCGGTCACCGGCATGACGTAGATCTCGTAGTTCCCGCTGCGGCTCGACGTGAAGGCGATCTCCTTGCCGTCCGGGCTCACGCGGCAGATCGTGTCCTGCTCCTCGTGGATCGTGAGGCGCTGCGCCGGGCCTTTGCCGTCCCGGGGGGCGATCCAGATGTCGCCGCGGTAGCAGAACACGACCGACTTCCCGTCGGGCGTAAGGCTCGGATAGCGGAGCCCCTGCGTGGACTCGTCGGCCGCCGTGGCCGCGTACGAGAGCAGGAGGGGAAGAAGGAGCGCGAGGGCGCGAGCGGGCTTGGACTGCATCGGGGCCTCCTGGCGCCGGCGACCCCCCGCGGAAGGAGCAGCCGCCGTGCCGAACCCCGCGATTGTATGCGGGAGGGGGAGCGCCTCAAGGGCCGCCCCCGGAGCCCCCTCCGATCCCCCCCAAAAAAGAGGGCGCCCCCCGTTGCGGTGGGGCGCCCGATCCGAGAGAGAGCGACGGCGGGTGGTGCCGTCGCCTTTGGAGTATCAGTCTGCCGTGGACGCGTCGTCGTCGAGTTTCCTGCCGCCGGCGAGCACGGCGTAGGTCGATTGGGTGTTGTCGAGCGACGTCGGGACGGCTCCCGCGACGAGCGGCACCACCTTGAGCGTCCTCGTGGCCCAGGTCGTGTTCGAACTCCCCGAAGACCCCGAGCTGTAGATGAGCGCCTGCGGTCCCGCCAGCGTCCCGTCGCCGACGAAGGCGACCGTCGCGCCGTGCGACTGCGCCGTGCTCACCACGACGGCGTTCGGCGTGGCGCCGCCGAGCACGGCGTGGATGTTCGTCACGACGAAGAGGTTCGAGTTGCTGTTCAGCGGGACGCGGCTCGTCGCGCTGCTGGCTGCCGTCTTCGCGTTCTGGCCCGCGAGCACGCTGCCGTCGGCCGAGAGGTAGATGTGGTTGATCGCATTCGCCGTGCCCGTGGTCACCGACGAGGTCAGCACCGCGAGGTTGCTCCCGCGGTTCGTGTCCATCACGTAGACCTCGAGGTCGGTCGGGCTGCCTGCCCCCGCGCTCGCGTCGCTCGCGATCACGCAGAGGATGC
>WYBS01000001.1 GCA_011525755.1 Planctomycetaceae bacterium | reverse complement strand
GACAGCCGGTCGAGATCAAGGAGCGACGACGAAGCTGGCTCCAACGGAGCCTGCGAGGAGGAGCGACGCAGAGATCGGCAGGATGGACCGCCCAGAACCGCGAGACTCGTGAATAATCCGGGTTAGGCGGTGGCAAGAGAAGCCATCTCATGTCGGAGAGTCGAATGCCCAGTGACGTCGATACCTGGTACGCGCGTCCGGTCTTCTTCGTCACCGATTGCGAGGCGGCGCTTCGCTTCTACGCCGGTCTTGGGTTTGTTGAGGATTGGCGCCACGAAGAGGAGGGATCCCTTGTGGCGGTTCAGGTCACTCGCAGCGGCGCCGAGGTCATTCTCAACCGGAACCGTCTTCGCGCGGGAGGCGGGCGGCTGTTTCTCTCTCTGCACAGGGGCCAGGCGGCCAAGTGCGCTGAGCAGTTCCTTGCTGCAGGAGCCGAGGTGCGTGACGACCATTGGGGGATGCCTGTCAAGGCGGTCAGGGATCCAGATGGAAACGACCTTCTTCTCGCCGACGACGACTTGACCCAATCGCGTGTGTAGGAAGCCGCCGTCCAACATGGCGATGCAGCTGACGCGCCGCCGCCCCGGGGCCTGCCGGGCTCACCGCCCCGGCGGGATGGGCGATACGCCGGACGGCCGCCGGTCGGGGCTTCAGTGGTTCACGGGCGGCGCGCAGCCGCGCGCCCGGTCCGCTGGGCCGACACACTTCCAGTACAGGAGAACACCATGCCCGCCCGCAAGACGGAAAAGACTTCCAAGCCCGCAGGCCGGAAGCCGGCCAAGCGCACGGCCGCACGAGGCAAGGCGGCCAGGCCGCTGCCGGAATCCATGGTGACCGGGAAGGCAAGCTCGGCGAAGGCTTCGGTCGGCGACAAGCCGGTCTTCGCCTACATCGCCAGCCTGCCGCAGCCGCAGCGCGGCATCGCGGAAAGCGTTGATGCTCTTGCGGCCAAGACGCTTCCCGGCCTGCAGCGCTCCGTGAAATGGGGCATGTCCTACTATGGCGTCGGCGACGGCTGGTGCTTCTGTTGCGGTGGATTCGCCGACCACGTCAAGCTCATGTTCGTGAACGGCGCGGCGCTCAAGCCCGTACCCCCGGTGACGCCGGTGGCGATGGGCAAGGCTACGCGGGGCGTGGAGCTCAAGTCCCCGGACGACCTCGACGAGCGCCAGGTCGCGGCATGGATGAAGCAAGTCGCGGCCGTGCCCGGTGTCGGGGGGGGGAAGCGGTAGGCCCGATGTCGGCCGCACGGGCGAAGGTCAGGGCGAACAGGGTGCGGACCGGCAGGCTCTGGAACGGATGCTCGTGCACGCCGCGAGGAGAAGGCCGGGCGCCAGGCGAAGCACTCTGAGCTTGTGAAGGAATCCCGGCGTCGGCCCGAGGCCGAGCGAGAAGCCGGTCCCGAAGGGACGCCGCTCTGCGCGGCCGCGCAAGCGGCCGCGTTGCGGCGCCGGCGAGGCGCGCTGCCGACCCGGGTTGACGGAGAGACCCAGCGAGGCGGCGCGCCGAAGCCGGGCGGCTTCGTAGCCGGCCGAAGCCAGCACGGATTTGTTCACAAGCTCTCTGCGAAAGGACGCCGCCTCGCGACAACAACAAGGGGGGTCCGGGGGCGGATATGCCGATAAGGCCCCCATGGCCGCGGCCGTCCGGATCCGCAAGCGCGAGACCCTCTCCCAGCGCGTCGCCTACGGGAAAGGGCCGCTCCTCGCCTCGATCCCCTTCGTCCTCGTCGGCGCGACGTTCGCGACGCTCGGATTCCTCGATGTCGAACTCGAGGGCGCCCGCGCGCCGATGCAGGTCATCGGCCTCGTCGGCAGCGCGTTCCTCCTCGCCGGGCTCGTCCTCCTCGGCAACTCCGTCCGCGGCATCCGCGCCGCCGCGCGCCGCCGCGCCCTCGCCGCCGCGCCGCCGTGGGAGCGCGACTTCCCGTGGGACCCCGCGGGGACCAGGGACCGCGCGGGCCGGCGCGTCGCGAACGCGTTCCTCGGCTCCGCGCTCCTCGCCGTCTTCCTCGCGCCGTTCAACTGGTGGGCGTTCGCGTCCGGCGAGGGGCCGTGGCCCGTGAAAGCAGGCGTCGGGCTCTTCGACCTGATCCTCCTCCTCGTCCTCGGCAACGCCTTCTACCTGCTCGCGCAGCTCGTGAAATACGGACACAGCCGGCTGGGTTTCCCCACCTTCCCGTTCTTCCTCGGAGAGAGGCTCGAGGTCATATTCTCGCCGAACCGCTTCGCCGAGCTGCGCGTCACGCTGCGCCTCGTCGAGGAGCGGTACGAGACGCGCGGCCACGGAAAGAACCGCACGACGAGCCTCGTCTGCTACGAGATCTGGAAACAGGAGCGGACGCTCGAGCCCGGCGTGCTCCTCGCCGAGGTCCCGGTGGCGTTCGACCTGCCGGACGACCCCGGGCTCGAAAACCGCCTCGCCGGGACGCCGGTGCGCTACTGGGAGCTCGCCGTCGAGGCGGAGGAGCCCGGCGTCGACTTCGAGACCTCGTTCGTGCTGCCGGTCTACGCGCCGGTCGCGGCCCCCGCGCCGGCCTGATCGGGGGGGGCGGGGGGGACCGAGAACGCCACCGCCGCCAGCGGCGGCAGCGTGAGCACGAGCGACCGCGGCTGGCCGTGCGCCTCGACGTCCGTCGCCTCGAGGCCGCCCATGTTGCCGATGCCGCTCCCGCCGTAGCACAGGGCGTCCGTGTTGAGGATCTCGTCGTACCGCCCGGGCCGCGGCGCGCCGACCCGGTAGCCCTTGCGGACCTCGGGCGTGAAGTTGAAGGCCCAGAGCACGCCCTCCGCCTTCTCCCGGCTCCAGCGGACGAAGCTGACCACGCTCTGGTCCACGTCGCTGAAGTCGATCCAGGAGAACCCCCGCCAGTCCTCGTCCATCTCGTGGAGCGCCTTCCGCTCGCGCACGAGCCGGTTGAGGTCGCCGACGAGCAGCGAGAGGCCCCGGTGCTTGCCGTCGCCGAGCACCGCCCACTCGAGCTCCGCGTCGTGGTCCCACTCCTTCCACTGGCCGATCTCGCCGCCCATGAAGAGGAGCGACTTCCCCGGGTGCGCCGCCTGCCACGCGTGGAGCAAACGCAGGTTCGCGTGCTTCCTCCACCCGTCGCCCGGCATCTTGTCGAGGAGGCTCCGCTTGAGGTGGACGACCTCGTCGTGCGAGAGCGGCAGCAGGTACTTCTCGTGGAACGCGTAGTAGAGGGCGAAGGTGAGCCGGTGGTGGTGGAACTTCCGGTAGAGCGGGTCCTTCTCGAGGAAGGCGAGGCTGTCGTGCATCCAGCCCATGTTCCATTTGAGGTCGAAGCCGAGCCCGCCGGTCTTCGTCGAGGAGGTGACGCCCGGGAACGCCGTGCTCTCCTCGGCGACGACGATCGCGCCCGGCGCCTCCTCGTGCACGAGGTCCGTCAGCTCGCGGAGGAACGCGATCGCGTCGAGGTCGTCCCGGCCGCCCTGCTCGTTCGGGATCCACTCGCCCTCCTCGCGCGAGTAGTCGCGGTAGAGCATCGACGCGACCGCGTCCACGCGGAGCCCGTCGAAGTGGAACTCCTCGAGCCAGAAGAGCGCGCTGGAGCAGAGGAAGTTCCTGACCTCGGGGCGGCCGTAGTTGAAGATCAGCGTGTCCCAGTCCTTGTGGAGCCCGAGACGCGGGTCCTCGTGCTCGAAGAGGCGCGTGCCGTCGAACGCGGCGAGGCCGTGCTCGTCCTTCGGGAAGTGGGCGGGCACCCAGTCGACGAGCACCCCGATCCCCGCCTCGTGGAACGCGTCCACGAGCTCCATCAGGTCCTGCGGCGTGCCCCAGCGGCTCGTCGCCGCGTAGTAGCCGCACACCTGGTACCCCCACGACGCGTCGTAGGGGTGCTCCATCACGGGCATCATCTCGACGTGCGTGAAGCCCAGGTCCTTCACGTACGAAACGAGCTCCCTCGCGAGGTCGCGGTAGGTGCGGCCCTTCCGCCAGGACCCGAGGTGCACCTCGTAGATCCGCATCGGCGCATCCGCGCGCTGCGTCCTTCCCCTTTCCCGGACCCATTCCCCATCCCGCCACGGATGGCCTTCGAGCGGCCAGACGAGGGACGCCGTCTTCGGCCGCACCTCCATGCGGAACCCGAAGGGGTCGGACTTCTCGCGCTTTTTGCCCTCGTAGTCGACGAGCTCGAACTTGTAGTGGTCGCCCTTCTTCGCGTGGCGCGCGACGCCCTCCCACACGCCGGTCGTGCCGCGCGGGTCGAGCCGCTGCGGGTGCCAGCCGTTGAAGTCGCCGACGACGCTCACGCGGCGCGCGTTCGGCGCCCAGACCGCGAAGCGGACGCCTCCCTCGACGACGTGCGCGCCGAGCGTCCTCCACGCCCGCTTCAGCTTGCCGTTGTTGAAGAGGTAGAGGTCGTCCTCCGGGATCACGCACGCATTATGCTCGATCGCGCCGGTTCCCGCGCCGGGGTGGAAGGGGGCCGGGGGGAGGGAGGGGCGCCAGCGCTCGCGGACGAGCCGGCTATCGCCCCTTGAGCAACCTCTCCAGGTCCGTAATCAGCTCCGGCATCTCGAGAACCGCGGCGAAGTCCCCTACCCACTTACGCACGCGCGCCTTGTCGAGACCGGGGTAGAGGTCGAGGATCGCCTCGATGTCCGCCGTGTCCCGAGGACGGTGCGCCACCGCCTTCATGATGACGAGGTCCTCGGGTGTCGGGAGCGGCACGGGGACCTGGACCCCGCGGATCGAGCGTGCCTCTCCCCGTCGAACGGCCTCCTCCTCGAACGGCAGTCCGGCCATGGTGATGTCCACGTGGATCCCGCTTGGCTCGTGACGGAGGAGCAGCACGCGGGACCGGGCTGAAAAGCCGACCGGATCAGCGATCCGGCCTCGGAAGCCGTGCTTCGAGCCGACATCCAGGAACCCGCGTGCGTCCCGGACGACGACCAGGGCGTCGACATCCTGCGTCGCGCGGGGACGCCCGAGGATCGAGGCCGCCACGCCGCCGATCACGATCCCCTCCACACGTGCCGCCTTCAACCACGCCACGAGATCGCGAAGGACCTCCGAGGGCAGCCGGGGCTCCGCGCGGGCCAACGCTACGCTCCGCAAAGACGGCGGATGCGAATCCACCGCTCGCGGACCTCCTCCTCCTCGGCCGCGAGCGCCTCGTCCCAGCCCAGCTCGCGCGCGAACAGGAACATGGTGTCGAGCTGCCGCAGGCGCTCCTCGATGGTCATCGCAGAAAGCTCCTCGATCTCCTTCTCGCGGACGAGCCGCCAACGCTCCTTCCACGCGAGGGCCTCTGCGCGGTCCATGCCGCCCATTCTACCGCTCCTCCACGATGTGCCCCATGGCCGCGCCCGCGCTCACGAGGAAGCAGAGGCTCGTGAAGTGGCCCTGCACGGCCGGCGCGGCGCGGATGTCGCCGGCGAGGAAGACCGCCGACGGGGCGAGGCCCGACGCCCGGAAGAAGAACGCGAGCAGGTACGCCCCGGAGAAGAGGAGGATCCCCTTCAGGAGCCCGCCGCCCGTGCGCGCGAGGACGTAGCCCGCGACCGCGCCGAGGAGGGTTTCGAGCAGGAACGAGTGCCAGAAGAGCGCGCGGCGCGTCGCGCCCGCGGTGACGGCGACGGCCGCGAAGCCGGCCGCCGCGCCCGCGATCGCGCCGTTCCGGCGACGCCGCCTCTCGCGCACGTGCGCCAGCGCGAGCTCGCGCGCCTGCTTCTTTTGGAACTCCTCCTTGAGGTCATCGAGCGTGGGGGGGCCGGGGGGGAGCACATCCTGTCTATCGGCCCCCGGAGCCCCCTCCTTTCACTCCAGGCTGAACTGCCTCTTGATCTGGGTCCTCACCTGCTCCGGCAGCGCGTAGGTCGAGACGACGGTCGCGACGTACTCCTTCGGGATCTGGAGGTGCCGGAAGAAGACGAGGCTCCCCGCGAACGCCTCCGTCGCCTTGCCGCCGCGGCCGAGGCCGGTGTCGAGGAACGGGCGGAGCGTCTCCCACGTGTTCCGCTGGGTGGCGCTCGCGTACGCGGAGATCTGGTGCCACTGCTGGCTGCCCGAGGCGGCGGCGTCGAGGAAGGCGGTGTCGAGCGTCGCGACGGACACGGAGTCCCGGAACCGCTGGACGAGGTAGAGAGCCTGCGAGTTCCCGTCGCGGATCCCGGCCGCGAGGATCGGCGTCAGGTCCACGCCGCGGAGCGCCGCCGGATCCGCCCGGCGCAGCAGCCCGATCTTCTTCGCGACCGGCACGCCCGGGTCCTCGAGCGCCTTCACGAGGTCCTCGGGCTTCACCGGGGGCGACCACCACTCGATGTCGCGCTGGATGTCGGAGAGGTTCTTCTGGAGCGCCCCGGGGAGCGACTCCTTCGGGAGCGCGACGATCTTCTCCGCGTAGGCCCGGAAGCGCGCGAGCTGCTCCTCGTCCGCGACGCCCGGCAGCAGGAGCGCGAGCCCTTCCGCGAACATCTCCATCGGGTCGTCGTCGAGTCCCTCGAACCACTGCGGGTCCTCGGCGGCGGTCCTGTAGATCGTCTCCATCATCGCGACGACCTGCCGGTCGCGGTCCACGAGGAACTTCACCCACGGGTAGGCGAGCGGCATCAGCTGCTGCTCGTCACGGAACACCTGCCGGACCTCCTTGTCCTGCATGAGCCGGTCGAGCTCGCGGAAGAGCTCCTTGTGGCCCTCGGGTCCCTCCGCGAGCTTTTGTGCGGCGTAGCGCATGAAGAGGGACGAGAGGTCCGCTGGCGACATCCCGGCCTCGATCACGACCGGCTGGACGGGCTCGGGGGCGGCGGCGCCCGCCGTCGCGACGGGGGCCGGAGAGGCGGCCTCCTCCGGCGCGCGCGTCTCCGGCGCGCCCCTGGGCGAGGGGGCTTCGGGGGCCGGGGCGTCCGCGCGGCCGTCGTGCGCGGGCCGCGTGGCGTCCCGCGCCTTGGATTCGGGCTTCAGCTGTCCGCCGAGCAGGAACGCGACGGCAACGGTCGCGGCCCACACGAGGATCAAGAGCGGGCTCTTCATGGCGTCCGCACCTCCCGCGGCGGCTCAAGCGAACCGCGTGCCCGGATGATAGCTCCGTGGCTCGGCGTCCGCTCGCGGAAGATCCTTGCGTCGGGGGCGCAAGCCTCTTATGTCGCTGCGACCACGTCGCGGTCAGGTACCGCGGCTCGCCGGGGAGGCAAAATCGCGTGCCGGATCCCGACCTGGGCCCTGCCGGGCCTTGGCGGCGAACTGGCCCGTCACGCTCCGGGGCTACTTGGCGAGCGCGGCGCGGATCGCCGCGATCTGGCGGTCGCGCTCCTCGATCCTCGCAGTCGGATCGAAGAGGAGATCCGGCCTCGCGCGCGACAGCGCCGTTGCGGCGAGGTCGCACCATCGGGTCGCGGCCGTGACGCCGTTCGGCGCCGGCACGGGGCTCGGCCAGACAGGACCGGTCACGTCGAGCTTGGACTTGAAGAGCGCCGTGACGAGCCTCGGCCGGGGGGCTTCCCCGAGCGCGACGAGGGCGTTGCCCCAGCCGTAGTTCCCGAGCTTCTCGATGTGCGCGAGGAAGATCGGGAGGCTCTCCTCCTCGTCGAGGGCCGCGAGCGCGCCGAGGATCACCTGCGTCTTCCGCGCGTCGCGCCTCTCCACCCTCGAGAGCTCCTTCTCGAGCCGTGCGAACACGCCCGGTGCCCTCACGCCGGGCAGGGCGGCGATGCATGCCGCGGCGAGCTCGACGTCGGACGCCCGGCTCAGCATCGCCCGGACCTTCTCGCGGACGTCTTCCGGGGGATCGCCCGGCATCGCCGCGAGAGCGGCCAGCTGCGCCGGCGCGGGGCGGGCCGGGTCGAGGAGCTTCAACCACTCCGCCCGGACGAGGAGGTGACCGGTGGACATGGATGCGCGCAGGAGGTTCACGTCGGCTTCGTCGCGCTCCGGGTAGTAGTCTGCGGCGGGGTCGTCGCGCGCGGGGTAGTAGTCCCACGAGATCCCGGCGATCCGCTTCGCCACGAGCGGAGCCGCCTCGTCGGGGAAGTACGTGAGGAGCCGCAGCGCGGCATCGGCGCAGATACGCTGCTTCAGTTCGTCGCCGAGCGACCGCGCGAGCACCTGCCTCGGATCGCCCTGGCCCCACAACGCCCGCAGCGCCACCGCGATCCGAGGGTCGCGCGTGGGGCTCGACACCACGGTGATCCGGGACGGCTGGCACCGCACGGCCTCGTAGGGACGGTTGACGATCTGCCCGAGGATCGCGAGGCAGCAGTCGCCGACCGTGACCGCATGCTCGCGGATGGAGTTGTCGAGCATCTCGGCGGGCGGACAGCCGTTCTTCAATCCGCTCGCCCCGAGAGTGCGCACGACGATGGCGCGTTCCGCGGGGTTGCCCGCAGGAAGATCGGGCCACGCGAACATGCCGCCAAGACCCGGCTCCTCCTCCCAGCGGAACGAGAGCTTCGTCTCCCGCTTGTCGTCCAGGTGTCTCAGCAGCGCCGGGATGGCGGCCGGGCCGAGCCGGACCAGATCGCGGAACGGCGCCGGCGGGCCGGAGCCCGGCAGCTCCCGGAACGCGTCGGGAACGATGCCGAGGTTCGCCTCGACGGCATCGAACGCGACTCCGCCGCCCGAGGTGTCGGAGATGCCGTGCCAGGGCCTGTCGACCGCCGGAAGCTCACCGATCAGCTCCTCGATCCGGGCGTCGCGCGCCGGATCGGGAGCGAGCGGCGCGACCGCGAGGCCCGGAGCGCCCTCGTCCTCCGCGGCGGCCGCCGCGACCAGCAAGAGGAACAGCAGGAGGGCGCGCATCCCGCGCAGCCATCGTAGCGCGAGGCGCGGTCGCGTGCCGGGCTCTCAGCCCCAGACGCGGTCCAGCGGCACGGCAAGGGTCTTCTCGGTCAGGACAAGGACCTCGCGGCCGCCGTACAACAGGATGCCGAACGGCGCGCGCTTCGGGTTGTCTTCGAGGAACGCCTCGATGCCCTTCGCGTCGGCGAGGCGCAATCGCCGCGCGGCCTTCACCTCGATCGGGAGGAGGCGGCGGCCCGACTCGATCACGAAGTCCACCTCCGCGCCGGACTGCGTCCGCCAGTAGTGGACCTCGGGACGCGGGACCGCGGTCTCCCGCCAGCCGAGGATCTGCACGAGGACGACGTTCTCGAGGAGCGCGCCCGGGACGTCCTCCTCGCCCGCGGCGGGAAGTCCGGCGAGGTGCGCGGCGAGGCCCGTGTCCGTCCAGTGGAGCTTGGGCGACTTCACGAGGCGCTTCGTCCGGCTCGTCGCGAACGCCGCGAGCCGGGACAACGCCTTTAGCCCGAGTTATTCACGAGGATCGAGACCGACGGGCAAGCGGGACCGCGCGGACCGACGCCGTTCGGCGAGGGAATCCACGCAACGAACATCGCGAGGGTGTTCTGGGCGAGGACAGCCGGT
>WYBS01000122.1 GCA_011525755.1 Planctomycetaceae bacterium | reverse complement strand
CGGCGAAGAGCGACTCGGCGACGTAGACCGCAGGCGTCGGCGCCCCGGCGTGGTGTTTCCGGACGTGCTCGACGTAGCCGCCGAGGACGGCCGCCTCCATGCTCCTTGCCCCGATCATGTGGTAGGGCACGAGGAGACACCTCCTCTTCTGGAGCCACGGGTCGTGCCGGGCGACGGCGGAGGCCAGCTCGGGGATGCCCCGGGCGTGCGCGTTCCCCTGGAGGAGGAGGTGGAGGACGGCCATGAAGTGGCTCTTGCCCGAGCCGAAGCTGCCGTGGAGGTAGGCGGCCTTGCTCGTCCGGGACTCGATCGCGTTCCGGATCAGGTCGAGCGACCGGTCGAAGCATGAGACGAGCTGCTCCGTGACGACGTAGTCCTTGAGCGTCGCCGCCGCGTGGGCGGGATCGACGCCCTCCGTGAGGCGGAGGACGAAGTCGCCCCGGTGGACCCGCTCGGGGATCGTGATCAGCTCTCGGAGGAGCTTCGTCATGCGCGTGCCCTTCTCGACCGCCGTCTGCGCGTGGCGCCGGCGGGCGGGGCATAGGATCGCAGATCGTCGAGCGTCGCGCCGATCTTCCGCGCCTCCTCCTCGACCCACCCGGCGAAGTACTCGCCGAGCGGCACGGTCCACTCCGGGTCGATCTCGTTGTGCCACTGGCGGAGCCAGGGGACCAGTTCCAGAACGCCGGCGACGAGCGGCCGTAGCCGATCTTTCCCCCAGCCATCCTGGTCCCTGCGCTCGATGGTCCATGCGGCGAGTGCCCTCGCCTGCTGGAGGTGGTCCCAACCCGCCCAGCCAATCAGGGGCGTCGGGTCGGAGTCGCGGCCGGCAAGCGGGTAGTGGATGAATCGCTCCTTGGGCACGTCGAGCTTCCCTCGGAGCCGCCAGAACACGCTGCTCTGGAAGTCCTTCTGCTTGTACTTGGGCGGGACGGCGATCTCGATCTTCTCGCCCGCGTCCTCGCGGCGCTGGAGGTCCCAAGTCTTCTCCCAGAGCCCGCGCTTCACGCGTCCGCTCTCCGTGTAGCGGTAGGCGGCGAGGAACGGGACGGTCTCGGCCTCGACCAGCTCGACGACGAGCTCCGTCAAGTCGAAGTCCGGGCGGCCGCGGTAGAGATCCGCAACCGTCAGGAACTCCGCGTCGTGCCGGAGCCGGTCCGCGAGCGCCGCGCAGCTCTGAAGCTGCGGCGGCGCGGGCCAGTATCGGGCGTCCTCGAGCCGGTCGAGGAGCCAGTTCCGCAGCGCGCGCTGTTCCCGCTCCTCCCAAGGCTCGGCATTCCAGCGTCGCTTGTACTCGGGCTGCTCGATGAGCGCGATGTCGGAGTTCGTCTCGATCGCTGCGATTCGGCGTCGCACGATCTCGCGATACTCCTCGGGCCAGTGCGCGGGGATCTCCGTGACGGGCGTCGAGCTGTGTCGCTCGAACCACCGCGTCTCCAGCTCGCCTGCAGCCATCTTCCGCGCCATGACGATCTCGAACGCGCGCTCGCCCAGTTTTATGCCTGGCGTGCTGTCCGGGGAGAGTGCGAGCACTTCGTCGAGGAGCCCGTACAGCCGGTAGCACTCCCAGTCGAGGTCTTCCTGAAGCGCGATCGCGGCAGAGAGTGCCCCCTCCATCGATCGGCGGCCATCATCAACAACGCGTCGTGACGGCACGACTCGCCGGCAGAGACTCGAAGGGGCTGCGTCGCGGAGCCGTTTCGTCGCGTCGATGATCGACCCTATCCTCGCTCTGTTGGGGGCACTCACGAGCGGGAACTGCCTCACCTTGCTCCCGTCAAACTCGTGGCGCTGCTCCCAAGGCTCCGAAGCGATCCCGCCACCGATTCCGCCGACACCCTTGTTATGGCAAGTCTGCTTCAGCCAGAAACATGCGGTGGAGCAGTTTAGGAGGCCAAGCAGCCCGAGGTGCTCCTCCATCGTAGCGGCCAACGGGAGCTTGATGATGGGCGCCGTTCGGTTGAAGACCCTCCCGCCGCCGTCAAGGACGAAGTGGTTGTGTGTCGCGACGAAGGCAAAGGCGATGGAGCGCGGATTCCGGTACCGAGCGCGGAAGAACATGGAGTACTCGTACCACTGCAATCCACGCTGTAGCTGAGTGCGGCCATAGGCCACCCGTACAGAGAGCTGCGTTCTCCATGGCCACAGGAATCGCAGGACCGGCCCTGAGGCAGCCGCCTCGAGGGTAGCAGGGTCGTATGGCCATATTGCCTCGACAGGCTCGTCAACCGTCCAGTCACGCACCTGCTCTCCCTCGACGAGAGGGAGTACGTTGTCTATTTTCTTGCGCCTGGCCACGGGACAGGAGACAAGGAACAGATCATCCTCGCGCGTCACGGCACCGAACCCGATCTCGTCGATGCGCTTGGCGAGGCTTAGGTCGGCCGTTTCTTCCAGACGCTCTCTCAGTTCAGCCGCGCCACCGCCACCGATGCTCCATGGATGAGTGCTGAGCGAGTTCCGATCCACGTCGTCTGAGCTCACGAACTCGCTCACCGATCCTGGCCGATCAGTCTGGTAGAGAATCGCAGTCCAGACACACCCACGAGCGGGATTCACCGGTGCAGCAGGCTCGCCGCGGATACCCCGCACCGCGCGCACCGTGCGACCTATGGGCTTCCTGTTCCGCGCAATGAGAATCACGGTAGGCGTCGCGTGCCCCGGAATGTAGGCGCCCGAGGCGTCAATCACGTACGTGAGATCGCGAGTGGGCAAGAAGCGCTCGATCAGTTTCTTCCCGAACTCGCGCTTCATGAATGAGTTCGCCGTGATCACGCCCACATACGCCGAAGGAGCGACTTCGCCATCCGGAGGTGCGACCGCAAGGTCAAAGAACCTCTCCATGAACGGGACTCCGAGCGAGTATGTGCCACGGCAGGTCTCGTAGCGGCTGCGGTAGGCCTCGCGCAGGGCCGCGTCCTTCGGCGTGATGTACGGCGGATTGCCGACGACCACGTGGTACGGCTGCCCGAGAATCCTCTTCAGTTCGTCTGCATCCTCGACGTCGTACACGTACGCGAGCCGGTCCTCCTCGCGCCAAGCGAGGAGCTGGCGGCCGTCCGTGTGCCTCGGGCGCGGTCCGTGGAGCAGCGAGTCGCCGACCGCGAGGTTCGTGCGGAAGTCCGGCGCCTGGTCGAGGCGCTTCACACCGGACACGCGCAGCGCTTCGACGAGGAGCCGGAACCGCGCGATCTCGACCACCGTCGGGGAGAGGTCGACCCCGAAGACCTGGTCGAGCACGCGCTGCGCGAGCTCCCTCGGGTTCGTGCCCGGCTCATCGCGCATCCAGAGGTTCACGAGCCGGTGGAAGGCGTCGAGCAGGAAGTGGCCCGAGCCGCAGGTCGGGTCGATGAGCCGGACCTCGCGATAGCCGAACTCCGCGATCGCGGGCTCGAGCGTCCGGTCGAGGATGAACGTCACGACGAAGTCGGGCGTCTGGAGGAGCGCGTACCGCTTGCGCGCGTACTCCGAGAGGTCCTGGTAGAGGTCGCCGAGAAAGCGCGTAGTCCAGTGGTCGTCGGTGAAGTTGTGGACGGGATCGGACGTTGCGGGATCGATCGTGCGCCAGAACTCCACGAGCCCCCTCGCGCCGTCCGCGGAGAGCCGAAGCCGCCAGAGCGGGTTCCGCCTCTCGCCGAGGAGCGCCTCCATCGCGGGGAGCGCGGCGATCTCTCGGAACGAGTCGAGGAGGTACTCGCGGAGCGACCGCTCCGGGTGCTCGCGGAAGTATGCGAGCTCGTGGTCGAGCGCCAGCTGCCGCCGTTGCCCCGGGCCGGAGAGGTAGGGGCGGCCGAGAAGCTCGTTGTCTTCGAGGAAACGGACGAACACGCACGAGAGAACCCACGCGACCGCGGCCTGCGTGATCCGGTCGGTGACCCAAACCTCGAATGCGTCGCCCGTCCGATCGGCCATTTTCGCCGCCTGCCACTCGGCTTCGAGGCTGGCGTGCGTCGCCTCGTTCTTGACCTGCTCGCGGAGGTCCTCCTCAAGCCGGCCCACGAGCTTCGTCAGGTCGTTGAGGAGCGCGTTCCTGTCGATCACGCCGTCGCCTCGCTCTCCGCAGGCACGCCGCCCGCCCGGTGGACGTTCCTGAGCCACGGCTGCGGCACGATTGCCCACTCCGCCCTCGTGACCACGGCGATGGCCCGCCGGTCGATCATGGGCATCTCCGCCTGGTCCGACTGCGGGACGAGCACCCAGAGGCCCGTGAGTTTCGATTTCTTGTCCCCCCGCGCCCCCACCCGATCGGCGATCCTCCTGAGGATGTCGAGGCTGTCGTAGCGCGCAAGAAGGCCCGCGTTCGTCAGGAGGACAGTCCCGTCCGTCCCAAGGAGGTCGGCCTCGAACGCCGGCAGAGCGCGACCGACGAGCATCTTGAGGTAGCGCCAGTCCTGCGTGTTCTCCGCGGCCGAGTCCGCGCGGAGGACCACGTCCCACTGGGCCCCGACCTCCTTCGCGGCCGCGCGCATGTGGCGGAGCAGCCGCTCGTCGGCGTCGATCTCCTGGACCGTGCGGAACCGGCGGAGAATCTGGCGCCGCGCGGCGCGGTAGGCGGTGGTGCCGACGCGCAGGACGAGGTAGCCGCCGTCGCGCGCCGCGCGAGAGAGCCTCTCCTCGAAGAGCCGCGCATCGACGACGTCCGGCGTGGGCTCGATCGGCCGGTCGAGCTGCGTGGGCAGAGGTCTCGGGAACGACGACCGGCTGCTCACGCCCGTCGTGTCCACCGTCCTGAAACGGTAGCCGCCCTCTCCGCCGCGGATGGTCTCGTCCCAGTGGAGGTCGAGCTGGGCGGCGCGGAGCAGCTCGTCGAGGGCGGGGCGCTCGGGGAGCGGCATCGCCTCGGGGTAGCGCGAGCGCACGCGGTCGCGGAGCTCCTCGTCGGAGAGGTCCCTCCCGCCGAGGACCGCGCCACGGGCGAGGTTGAGCGCCCGCCCCGCGGTCATGCCCCTCGGGTAGAGCTCGAGCCGCGACGACGCGGCGGCGCCCTTGGAGGCGGCGGCCGCGACCCGGACGAGGCGCTCCTGCGACAGCGGCTGGAAGCCCGGGGGCGGCGGGATCTCGCGGAGCGCCTTCTCGACGGCGGCGGGCGACGGGAGGGGCTCGACGTCGGCGATCCGGTCGGCGGCGGAGCCGAGCCGGTCCACGTAGTCTCCGAGCGCCTGCGCGTCGGGCCGTTCGAGAAGGATGAATACCCTGCCGCGGACGCGCCGCGCCGCCCACCGCGGCGCCTTCAGGTCGCTCTCCGCCTCCGTGGCCGCGCGGATGACGGCCGTGGCGAGCATCGCGTCGCGCGGCTGGGGCTCGGCGCAGCCGCGCGCGGCGACGGCGGCCTGTGCGAGGTCCTCCGCCGTGGCGGCCCCGCCGAGCCGGTCGAGGATCGCGTGCAGGTCGTCGCGCAGCTTCGTGAGCGGGGGCCACTTGGACCAGTGGCTCCTCCTCGCCTGTGTGACGATCTGGCCGACCCGTGCCCGCGTGACGCCGATCGCGTCCGCGACCTCGGCCTGCGTGGGCCACGCCGGCCCCTCGTCGAGACCGAGGTGTCGGCGGAGCGCCTTGGCCTCGGTCGTCTGGGCGTGCCGCGCGCGGCTCTGGAGGAGGTTCTGGGCAAGCTGGTCCACCGTGACCGCCTCGGGCGGGACATCCTTGGGGGGCGCGGGGGCAACGGAGCCGAGGCGGTCGCGGAGCCGTGCCATCGCGTAGAAGAGCTCCTTGCGCGTCTTCGAGCCCACTCCGCGGAGGTTCTGGAGCGAGAACGGGTGGATGCCCAGCAGGTCGGCAACCTTGACCGCGTTCGCCCGGTTGAGCGCGTTCTGCGCCCGCGTACTGAAGGGGATCGAGACGATGAGCGTCTCGGCCGTTGCGGCGTCGAGGTGCGGGTCGAGATCCGGGCGCGCGTCGGTCTCGGCGGGCTCGCGGCGCTCCCCGGCGCGGAACACCTCGCGCCAGGCGTGCTGCATCTCCTCCGCGTTGTGGAAGCGCTCATTGAAGTCGCGTCGGAGCGCCTTCTCGAAGAAGGTGGCTAGCGGCGCCCGTACCTCAGCGTCGAACCGGTCCGCTTCGATCGTCGCCTCGCACGTCAGCGAGCCGGGGTCGCTCTGTCCGTCGCCCCACTTGGGAAGCACGCCCGCGGCCATCTCGTAGAGCGTGACCGCCGCCGCGTAGAGCTCCGCGTGGACGTCCCAGCGCGGCGGCTTGCGCTGGTCGAGGAACGGCTCGATGTAGCCGGGCGTGCCCGCGCGGATCTCCGTGGCGGAGGTCTTTGAGAGCGAGAAGTCGAATAGGACGACGTGCAGCTCGTTGTCGCGACCCATCCGGGCGACGCCCAGGTTGTCGGGCTTGATGTCGCGGTGAGGGATCCCGACGCGCTCCAAGTAACGGACGGTGTCGAGGAGGTCGTCGCCGAACCGCTCAAGAAGGTCCACAGAGAGTTGTCCGTCCTCGCGCAGGCGGCGCCGGAGGGTCTTCTCGCCCGCGAGACCGAGGATGAGCGCCGGCCGCTCGCCGACCTCTGTCAGCCCGCCGAACTGGACGATGTGCGGGTGCCGCAGCTTCTCAAGCGTTGCGGCCTCGTCGCGGATGCGCGAGTCCTGGTCCGGGCCCCGGGAGATCTTGAGGATGCGCTCGGAGCCGTCCTTCTCGACGATGAGCACGATCGAGGTCGAGCCCGCGCCGAGGACCCGCACGACGCGATCCTGTGTGGGGAGGATGGACCCGGGGACGGCGTCGAGGGGATTTCGGACGAACCCCTCCGTGGGCGCGGTCAGCTCCTCCTCGACCTCGTCGAGCCGGTCGATGAAGTCGGGAACCCCGTCGAGGCGCGCGCCCACGTCGGGGTCGGTCGCGAACTGGACGAGTTCCTTGAGGCTCCGGCACGCGCCGTCCACGGCGTCCGCAAGGCGGAGGCCACGGCCCTCGCGTAGCTTGGTCCGGAGGTCGATCGCGTTGTCGGCAGGCGGGCGCCCGGCGAAGATCGTGTACGCGATCGCGCCGAGCGAGAAGACGTCGATCGCCTCGCCGGGTACGTCGTGCGCGGAGAGCGCCTCCGGGGCCATGTAGAGCGAGGCGAGGGGCTCGATGAGCTGCTCGATGTGGGACGTGCCGGTCGGGCTCGGCACGGAGGAGCCCGACGCGGTCGCGATCTCGCGCAGCGCCGTCTGCCAGTTGAAGACCTGGATGCGGGGGCGCCGAACATCGGGTTCGACGACGAGGACGCTCGCGGGGCTGAGCGCCCGGTGGTAGAGGCGTCGCTCGTGGGCGTAGCGGAGCGCGTCGGCGAGCGCGCGCAGGAGCGCGAGGCGCGCGTCCACGCCGAGGT
>WYBS01000121.1 GCA_011525755.1 Planctomycetaceae bacterium | reverse complement strand
CGATGTCGGTGGAGACGATCGGCTCCTCGCTGTAGTCGAGGATCCCCTTGAGCTTGCCCGCCGCCGCCTTCCGGAACGCCTCGTTGATCTCCTCGACCGTGACCTTGCGGCTCACCTCCGCGGTGAGGTCCACGACGGAGCCGTCCGGAACCGGCACGCGCAGCGCGAAGCCGTCGAGCTTCCCGTTCAGCTCGGGGAGGATCTTCCCCACCGCGCGGGCGGCGCCCGTCTCGGTCGGGATGATGTTGATCGCCGCGGCCCGGGCGCGGCGCAGGTCCTTGTGCGGCAGGTCGAGCAGGCGCTGGTCGTTCGTGTAGGCGTGGATCGTGTTCATCACGCCCTTCACGACGCCGCAGGTCTCGTGGAGGACCTTCGCCATCGGCGCGAGGCAGTTGGTCGTGCACGACGCGTTGGAGACGATCCGGTCGGTCGGCTTCAGCTTGTCGTCGTTCACGCCGAGGACGACCATCGCGTCGACCGCGTCCTTCGGCGGCACGGTCAGGACCACCTTCCGAGCGCCGCCCGCGATGTGCTTCTCGCAGTCCGCCTTGCTGCGGAAGACCCCGGTCGCCTCGATCACGATGTCGGCGCCGAGCGACTTCCAGGGGATCTTCGCGGGGTCCTTCTCGGCGAGCACCGGGATCTTCTTCCCGTCGACGAGGATCCCGCCCTCCTGCGCCTCGACCCTGCCCTTGAAGCGGCCGAACGTCGAGTCGTACTTGAGCAGGTGCGCGAGGGTCTTGCTGTCGGTGAGGTCGTTCAGGCCCACGACCTCGAAGCCGCCGCGCTCGGCCGCGATGCGGAAGACGGCGCGACCGATCCGTCCGAACCCGTTGATGCCGAATCGAATCATCTGATCCTCCGGGGAAAAATCCTAACGCCAGCGGCGCGTTTCCGAAGGGTCCCAGCGCCGCGGCCGATGCGCGCCGCGCGGTCGCGAAGGCGCGCCGCCCCGGCGGCCGGCGGCGGCTCGCGGAACGAGCGCGGTGTCGCGTTCCGGTACGCTGTTCCCGTGCACGCGCTGCCCCCGGGCCCCCTCCTGATCGCCTTCTCCGGCGGCCCCGACTCCCTGGGGCTCGCGGCGAGCCTCCGCGACCGCATGCCGCTGCTCGCCTACATCGATCACCGGCTCCGCGGGGTCCGCGAGAGCCGCATCGAGCGCGCCCGCGTGCGCGCCCTCGCGCGGTCGCTCGGCCTCGATCTCGTCCGCGCGCGCGTCCGGGTCCCTGAAGGCGGGGAGGCCGAGGCGCGGCGCGAGAGGTTCCGCGCACTCTCGTCGCTCGCGCGGAAGCATGGCGCCCTGGCGGTCGCGACCGCCCACACGGCCGACGACCGCGCCGAGACGATCCTTTTGAACCTCCTGCGCGGCACGGGCCTCCGCGGGCTCGCGTCGCTCCGCCCGTCGGCGCGCATCGGCGGCTGCCTGCGGATCCGTCCGGCGCTCGACGAGCGGCGCGCGGCGCTCCGGAGGGCGGCCGGTCCGCTTGTTCCGGTCCTTGACCCCACGAACCTCCGCACCGCCGGCGCGCGCGCGCGGGTGCGCCAC
This sequence comes from Planctomycetaceae bacterium, assembly GCA_011525755.1. Classification (GTDB taxonomy): domain Bacteria; phylum Planctomycetota; class PLA2; order PLA2; family PLA2; genus PLA2. The sequence continues at coordinate 8,460 of WYBS01000121.1, read as the reverse complement.
CTGCTCCTGCCGGCGCTCGCGGACGCGCTCGGCGAGGATCCCGTGCCGCTCCTGTGCGGCCTCGGCGACCTCGCGCTCGGGGTCTCCGAGGCGCTCGCCGAGCGCGCGAAGGGGCTCGCGCCCGCCGCGGACCGGCACCGGCTGCTCGCGGAGCCGCGGGCGGCGTTCCCGTACCTCGTCGAGGCGCTGCGGCCCGGGGGTCCGCCGCTGACGGCGAAGGCCTATGCGGCGCTCCGGGCCTTCCTGAGAGGAGGGCGGACGGCGGAGCACGTCACGGGAGGCGGCGAGCGGTGGCGGCTCGACGGCGACGCCGTGTCGGTGGGCACGAGGGGGGCGCGGGGGGAGGACGCCTGACGCCCCGCGGCGAGGCGTCGCGCCGGACGCCGCGCGGCGGCTGCCGAAGGATCACTGCTCGCCGGTCTTCGCCTTCTCGCCCGCCTTCTCGTCGAGCTTCTTCGCGGCCTCGTCGGGCGAAGCCTCGCCCCGAAGGCCCTTCTTGAACTCGGTCATCGAGGAGCCGAGGCTGCGGGCGAGCTTCGGCAGCTTGCTGCTGCCGAAGAGCAGGAGCAGGACCGCGAGGATCAGGATGATCTCGCCGGCCCCGAGGTTCTGGAGGAACGCGAGGGGAGAGGTCACGGGGAGATTCTACCTTGCCGCAGCAAGGGGCCGGAGGACGGTTTCCGCGCCCCCGTCCCGCAGGGGTACGGGGGCGCGGCTCCGGACGACCGCGGCCCGGCCCGGACGTAGGACGGCCTCTACCGCGGATAGAAGCCGTAGACGACGGCGTTCCCGCCGACCAGGTAGAGGTTCGCGCTGCTCGTGTTGACCGGGATCAGTCGCACGCCCGCGACGGAGACGGCGTCGCCCGCCGGTTCGCCCGTCCACATGTCGAGCGCGATCAGCTTGTCGCCCTTCTTCGCGATGAGCTTCTCGCCGATCCGCGCCACGATCGCGTCGTAGTCCTTGTCCTGCCAGAGCGGCCGGCTGCCGTGGTCCGCGACCTGGACGACGGTCGTGCCGATGAGCACCTCGGACTCGTTGTAGAGCGGCGCGCGCTCGACCGGCGCGTTGCGGTTGACGCGGAAGGAGCCGCCCGAGGCGGTCAGGACCTCCCCTTCGAGCTTGAACGTGACGCCGCCGATCGTGGCGGGCTGTCCCGACCGGACCCAGCGGGTCTTGCCGTCCTCCGGGCCGCCGCTGATCTTCAGGGCGTAGATCACGTTCACGGTGTCGAAGGCGAGAAGCCCCTGCTTCATCGGGACGACGCAGACCGGACCGAAGACCTTGGGACCGCCGCGCGCCGTGCGCGCGGTCGCGTGCGTCCAGCGCCGGGCGCCCGTGATCCGGTTGAGGCAGTAGACGACGCCCTCGCGGTCCACGACGAAGACCGCGCCCGCGTCGGACGCGGTGTCCTCGGTCACGTGCACGTCGTAGTCGACGCCCGCCTCGAGGAGCATTTCCCAGCGGGTCGGCCCGGCGGGGGGGAAGCCGTAGTTCGTCGCGTCCATGCAGGTGACGAGGCCCGTGCGGGTGACGAAGTAGAGCTTCGGGTCGGTCGAGGGGCCGCCCACGACCGGGGTCGTGAGGATGTCCCCGGGCGCGCGGTACCCCCAGCCGACCTGGCCGGTGATCATGCTGAAGGACTCGATGTTCTTGTTGTTGCGCGGGCTGCCGAGCGACGGGATGTAGAAGGTGTCGTTCCCGACGGCGGCGCCGCCGGTCGGCGTGAAGGGCAGGTCCTTCGGGGGCATCGTGACGCCCTCGAGGCCGCCCGACATGAACTGGAGCGCGCCGCGGCCGGTGAAGGCCTCGAGGCAGTGCGCGTAGTGCTGCGACACGAGCACCACGGTGTCGCCGTTCGACGCCACCGGGAAGGCCGTCGGCTCCATCAGGTCGGACGCCCAGCTCGCCTGGAGGGTGCCCCTCTGGAAGGCGTAGAGCCGCGGCTTCTTCTCGCTCGTCTCGAGGAGGAGCAGGTCGCCGGTCAGGTGAGCCTGCGCGAAGCGGATCTGCTCGCCCTTGCGGTTCTGGTTGAGGTCGATCCGGAGCGGACGCCCCTCGATCCCGAGCCCCATGAGCGCGATCTCGATCGCGTCGCGTCCGACGGGGGCGGTGGCCGCGGTGGCGCCCGTGGCGCGCCCCTGCTCGCCGCTCGGCTTGCTCGTCGTGCTGCTCTTGCAGGCCATCGTCGCCGCGATGAACGCGACGAACACCAGGCGCTTGGTCATGGACCGTCCTCCACGCTTGCCGTCACCCACTCGCGGGCCCTTCGCCGTGCGCCGGGTCGTCCGCGAACGAGCGCGCCACGATACAAAAACCGCCTTCCGAGTGTCAAGGCCGTTCTGGGCTTCGTGGCGAGCGTATCCTTTTGTCCATGCGGGAGTTAGCGCGGCGTGCCTGAGATCGCGGAGCGGCTCGGCGCCATTCGGGCGAGGATCGGCGCCGCATTGAAGCGGAGTTCCGACCCCCACCGCGAGGTGACGATCGTCGCCGTGACCAAGACGCGACCCGCCGCCGTGATCGACGAGGTCGCCGCGGCGGGCGTGCTCGACATCGGCGAAAGCCGGGTGCAGGAGGCGTGGTCGAAGGCCCCGCTCGTGCGCTCCCCCGTGCGGTGGCATCTCGTGGGCCATCTGCAGCGGAACAAGGCCCGGCGCGCGGCGGAGCTCTTCTCCGTGATCCACTCGGTCGACTCCCTCCCCCTGATCGAAGCGCTGGCCGGGACGGGAAAGATGCTCCAGGCTTTCCTCGAGATCAACGTCGCGGGGGATGTCCGGAAGCACGGGGCCCGGCCGGAGGACGCGCCCTTCCTCCGGCAGGCAGTGCTCCGGACCGGGACGGTCGAGGTGCTCGGCCTCATGACGGTCCCGCCGCTCGAGGGCGATCCTCGACCCGTTTTCCGGGCTCTGCGGGAGCTGCTGCTGGACCTGAACCGGGCCGGCGACGGCCCCCCCCTGCGCGCCCTGAGCATGGGGATGAGCGGCGACTACGAGACGGCCGTCGAGGAAGGAGCCACTCATGTGCGAATCGGGACCGCGCTTGTGGGGGCAAGGAGTCCCACGGACCGTTAGAATGCCTAGGTGAAACGCCGCGGCCGGAAGGCCGGGCGCCGGCGGAGGTGCTTTTGTTCGTCCTTCACGTGACCCGGGGGCCCGACCAGGGCAAGAAGCTGCTCCTGGAGCCCGGCAAGACCTATACGGTCGGCTGCAACTCGGACGCCTCCCTCGTCCTCGCGGACCCGCTGGTCCTCAAGGGGCACTGCTCGCTCGAGGTCTCGGCCCAGGGCGTCATCCTCCGGAACCACACCGCGACGGCGGGGACCTTCGTCGGCGACCAGAAGATCTCCCAGGCGTCGCTCAAGCCGAACGCCGCCTTCCGGGTCGGTGCGACCGTGCTCGGCATCGCCGCGGCGCCGGCCCCCGCCCCGAAGCCCAAGGCGCCTCCGCCCCCGGACCCCCTCGTCGGCCGCATCGTCGGAGGCTACAAGCTGAAAGAGCTCGTCGGCGCGGGCGGGATGGGGAAGGTCTACCGGGCGACCCAGCTTTCCCTCCACCGCGACGTCGCGTTCAAGGTGCTGCGCGACCAGCACGTGAAGGACAAGGGGTTCAGGGACCTCTTCATCAACGAGGCGCGCGCGGCCGCCCAGCTCATCCATCCGAACGTCGTGCAGGTCTACGACGCGGGCACGGAGGGCGACCTCGTCTACTTCTCGATGGAGTTCCTCGGCAAGGGGTCGATCGAGGAGATCCTCGAGAAGGAGAAGAGGATCCCGTGGGAGCAGGCGATCCTCCAGGTCCTCGAGGCGGCGCACGGTCTCGAGTACGCGGAGAGCAAGGGGATCGTCCACCGGGACATCAAGCCCGACAACCTGATGCTCAACGAGGACGGCCGGGTGAAGATCGCCGACCTCGGCCTCGCGAAGCGGGGCGAGGGCGAGGAGGACGCGGGCGTCATCGGGACGCCGCACTTCATCCCGCCGGAGCAGGCGCTCGGGAAGGACGTCGACCACCGGGCCGACATCTACAGCCTCGGCGCCACCTTCTTCCGGATGATCACGGGGACGACGCTCTTCACCGGGAAGACGGCGAAGGAGATCGTCCTCAAGCACATCAAGGAGCCGCCGCCCGCCGCATCGTCGGTCGACGACACGGTCCCCGACGACCTCGACCTCGTCATCTCGAAGATGCTCGCGAAGGACCCGGAGCAGCGGTACCAGTCCGCGAAGGACGTGATCGCCGCGCTCGAGGAGGTCTGCGCCCACCACGGCATCAAGGGCGCGATCATCAAGAAGGGCGTCGGGAAGAAGGTCCTGATCCCGCTCGTCCTGCTGCTGATCGTCGCGGGCGGCACGGTCTCGTACCTCCTCTCCCGGGGGCCCGAGACCGTCGTGGACCAGGAGGCCGTGGAGCGAGCGAAAAAGGCGGAGGTGGAGCGCCTGGCCGCCGAGGAGAAGGCGCGGCAGGAGGCGCGGGCACGACGGAGGAGCGAGGCCGAGAACAAGCTGCTCCTCCGGCAGAAGGCGAGGAGCGACCTCCAGAACGAGTACCCGATCTCGACCGTCTATGACGACCCGACGCCCGCGAAGGTGGCCCTGCTCGAGGGCAAGTGGCAGACGGTGGCGAACGATCTCGAGGAGTACGGCAACAGCGAGCTCGCGAGGGACTTCGAGGCCGAACACGAGTACTCGTCGAGGGCGATCCGGGGCGCCAAGGAGATCCGCGACGAGCTCGCGCGTTGGAAGGAGTCCGCCGAGGACAAGCGGGAGAAGCAGGAGGCGAAGCTCAAGGAGGTGAAGGAGATCGACGCCCGGCAGCGGGCCCTCCTCGCCGAGTACCGGGCGAACCGGAGATACGAGGCCGCGGTCAACCTCTGCGACGCCACGGGCGTGGAGAAGCCCAAGAAGGAGGATCCGTTCGGCCCGGTCGTCACGTGGAAGTGGGTGAACCCGGTTACATCCCTCTCCCTCGACGCGATGGAGTTCGCGAAGATCAAGGCGGCCGTCGAGCAGTCCCAGAAGTACTTCCTCGGCGAGAGGCCCACGATCCTCCGCGAGGCGCAGACGGTTGCCGACGCCGCGATCAAGGAGGCGCAGGCGCTGACGCCGGAGGCCGATCCCCGTGCGATCGACGCCGCCATCAAGAAGCTCGACGATGTCCGGAGGTTCCGCGACGAGAACGGCCGGCCGGTCCCCGAGATCGGCGACCTCATCGCCGCGGCCCGCAAGGAGCAGGTGAAGCTCGAGGACATCGTCGCCCGGCGGACGGCGAAGCTGCTCGGCGAGGACCGCGTCCGCGTCCGCGACCTCCAGCGGCTCATCTGCAGCCTCGACCCGGAGACGTCGAACCACGTGATGAGCTGCGACCTCCCGGGCGCGATCAACCAGTGGCAGACGCTCATCGCCACCGAGAAGGTCAAGACGGACCTCTACCGCCGGTTCGCGAAGGAACGCATCGCCATGCTCCAGTGGTGCGAGTTCCTCTTCGCCCGCCTCCAGGTGGACGTGAAGCTGATGGAGGCGGAAGGGAGCGCGAAGCCCCTGCGGACGCTCGCCATCGACCGGATCCCGTTCCCCGGGAGCGAGATGAAGGACGTCACTCTCACCGGGAAGGACTGCGAGCGCTACAAGTTCAGCCTCACGAAGCCCGCCCGCGACCGGCAGAGCGTGTTCTCCTACGGCGAGTTCCCGATGGACTGGGTCTACAACTCGGTCTTCCTGCACCTGAACGACCCGCGCTGGACCCAGATGACGCCCGAGATCCAGTTCGCGCTCGGTGCCTTCTGCTTCGAGACGATGCAGTACAAGGACGCGGCCCTGCGCTTCGACGAGGTGCTGAAGACGGGCGACGCACGCCTTGCCGCCGCGGCCAAGTCCTTGAAGGCCCGGGCCGAGCTCGAGGCGAAGGCGCGGGCCGCGTACGAGGCGCTCCTCCGGGAGTACGACGCCGCGACCACGTCGGCGGCGATGGAAGAGCTCAAGAAGAAGGCCGACGCCTTCCGCGCCGATCACGAGGGGACGATCTTTTTCCTCGACGTGATGGACCCCTCGAATCCCGCCGACGCGCTGAAGACCGAGTTCTTCCGCGCCGACTTCCCCGAGGTCCCCCAGGCCCCCCCGCCCCCCGAGCCTGGAAATTGATCGCGATCGGGGCGACGCCCGAAGGCGCGACGCTCAAGGTGCGCGTCGCCCCGGGCGCTTCGCGCGAGGGGATCCTCGGCCCGTACGGCGACGCGCTGAAGGTGGCCGTGCGCGAGCCGCCGGAGAAGGGCCGCGCCAACGAGGCGGTCGCGCGCATGCTCGCCGCGGCGCTCGGCATGAAGGCGAGGGATGTCGAGGTCGTCCGCGGCCATGCGTCGCGCGACAAGGTCGTGCTCTTCCGCGGCCTCGGCGAGCCCGAGCTCCGCGCGCGCGTTGGCGGCATCGCCTGAACGTCTGGTACCCTTGGCCGTCCATGCGCGGGCTTTTCGAGAAGGCCGAGGAGGCGGCCGCGTTCCTCCGCCGCAAGGGCGCCGCCCCGCGTGCGCTCGTGATCCTCGGCACCGGCCTCGGCGGCCTCGGGGAGCGCCTCGAGGACGCCTTCTCCGTGCCGTACGCGGAGGTCCCCCATTTCCCCCGCTCGACCGCGCCCGGCCATGCGGGGCGCGTGGCCTTCGGACGGCACGAGGGAGTGCCCGCGATGGTCATGGAGGGCCGCTTCCACTACTACGAGGGCTACCCGCTCGAGGAGGTGACGCTCCCCGTCCGGGTCGCGAAGGCGCTCGGCGCGCGCACGCTGCTCATCACCAACGCGGCCGGCGGCCTCAACCTCGCCTGGGCGGAGGGCGACATCGTCGCGATCGAGGACCACCTGAACCTCATGGGCGCCTCCCCGCTCCGCGGCGAGAACGACGAGCGCCTCGGACCGCGGTTCCCGGACCTCTCCGAGCCGTACGACCGGGCGCTCCTCGATCGCGCCGCGGCGATCGCGGAGGAGCACGGCTTCCCGCTCCGGAAGGGCGTGTTCGTCGCGGTCTCGGGCCCGCAGCTCGAGACGCGGGCCGAGTACCGCTGGCTCCGCTCGATGGGCGCGGACCTCGTCGGGATGTCCACCGTGCCCGAGTGCATCGCGGCGGTCCACGCCGGGCTCCGCGTGTGCGCGCTCTCGGTCGTGACCGACCGGTGCGACCCGGACCATCTCGAGCCGGTCAAGGTCGAGAAGATCCTCGCGGTCGCGGCGGCGGCGGCCCCGCGTCTCGAGCGGCTGCTCCTGGGGCTCCTCCGCCATGCGTAGGCTCCGCCTTCTCCCCCTCGTCTCCGGCGGCGGCCGCACCGTGCTGAACCTGCTCGACCGGATCGCGGAGGGGACGCTTCCCGCGGAGATCCCGCTCGTGCTCGCCGACCGCGACTGCGCCGCGGTCCCGCGCCTCCGCGCGCGGGGCGTCGCCGCCGAGGTCATCCCGTGGCCCGGCGACCCGGACGCGTGGGCGGAGCTCGCGTGGCCCCGGATCGAGGCGGCCGAGGCGGACCTCGTGCTCGGATGCGGGTTCCTCCGGCTCCTCCGGATCCCGACGCGCTGGCTCGGCAAGGTCATGAACATCCATCCGGGCCTTCTCCCGCGCTACGGCGGCAAGGGCATGTACGGCGACCGCGTGCACAAGGCGGTGCTCGCCAGCGGCGAGCAGGAGAGCGGCTGCACGGTCCACTTCTCGGACAACGAATACGACACGGGCCCGAGGATCCTCGAACGACGCGTGCCCGTGCTGCCGGACGACACGGCCGAGAGCCTCGCCGCGCGCGTCTTCCTGGCCGAATGCGAGGCCTACCCGGAGGCGATCCGCCTCTTCGCCGAAGGGCGGCTCCGGATCGAACAGGGAAAGGTGGTGATCCGATGATTCCGGGCGAGACGCCCGCTCCCCCGCCGAACGTGTTCCGCGATGCCGTCGCGAAGCTCGTGGGCCAGAAGGTCCGCTTCTATCTCGGCGGCGGCGAGCGCGGCTACATCCAGGGTCCCGTCGTGCGAGCCGATGGGAACTTCCTCTACATCGAGAAGGAAGGGCCCATCCGCGGGACGATCCAGACGATCTCGGTCAACGCGGACTACGTGCACTACTTCGAGATCGACAAGCTCCAGCAGTAGGCGTCGGTCATGACGCAAAGGTGCGAAGCCGCGAGGATCGGGTCGAGCTCCCGGCGTCCCCGCGTCTTCGCGTCCACACGGCCTTGCTGATGTGAGGGGGCTCCGGGGGCCGCGCGGACGGGCGGGCCATTCCGGTACCTTCTGGACATGACGCGGACCCGTGCGGTGTTGGCCATCGCTTGCGCCATTACCGTGCTGCTCCTCTTTCCGGTCGCGAAACGTGCAGCGCGGCGAGCGGCTCCGCGCGCTGCCCCGCCAGGACCCGCGGATGCGGAGCCCGTCAGCGACGACACGGGCCGCGGCGTCGCCTCCGGGTCGCAGCCGACGGCGCTTCTTCCGGATCCTG